>CAYWGG010000265.1:0-4159 GCA_964457285.1 uncultured Dehalococcoidia bacterium | reverse complement strand
TACTCTCCTCGAATCCAAAAAGGTGCTAATTCCCACGCACTACACATCACACGGCAACAAGTAAAACAGGACAGCAAGGTTCTGTCAAGAGGTGTGGAAATATGCTCAGGCAGCCATCCACCTTTCGGAGGGGAAGAGTTCTCAGACATCTTCAAACATTTGTGTAAGTATGGCGTCGGCGGCTGATGATAAAATAAACTGCCCCCCCAATCAGGATTAAACCAATGGCTAATAAGACTACCAGCACCAGCATACCTTGCCACGAATCGGATGAGGAGGAGCGAAGGAGTGTTAGAGCTAGGCTACTACCCGAAGGGATGTCTCTGGCTTCCCATACTTGATAACTGGTGCCCTCAAAATTAGTGGAGGGACGGGCCTCGAGATTTGGACCTTTAACCGTTCCCAGGTCTTCGGCTAGCAGTACATTAAAGGTGCGCACCCCGAAAGGTGCAGAATACACAATACTCAAGTCCTCTCCCTCGTAGGGAATGGTATAGCTGACAATTAAATCGTACCTGCCCGGAGGTATAGGTCTGGTAACCACAAAACCCTTATCTAGCAGGGCTAATGTATCCTTTGAAAGGGCTGTACTATCGTCCTGGTCACTTGTGGCTGAGGAAAGGGACAGATTCTCAATTGGTGAAACCCTGGTTAGACCTGGCAGATTTGTCTCTACGTTCAAGTCTTCAGCACTCCGAAGCATTGGGAACCTGAAGAGAGGATTGGCCTGGCCTTCAGAGGGAACTATAGTACGGTCGCTGCTATTCTCGGAGCGATAAATCTCAGTAACCTTTAGGCGACGGCTTTTGTCCCTCGGGTGGGACACCACCAGAGCAGCATCCAGAGTAAACACCGCTTTCTCCAGAGGCGTGGTCTCATAAACTACCAGGTCCACCACAGATACTGGAAGAGAACCCCTTTCAAACCGCAAAGTATACAGGACTCTCTGGTACTCTGCACTCAACAAGTATAGGAAATCTGGCCCCGTAGGCAAATGGTCGAATTGGAACACCGCTCCTTCCTGGGCAATGGTTACCCACTGCCCTACCTCCTGGTTGCCCCGAAAGGCTCGAACGGTTATGGTGAGGTCACTGGGAAGAGTTGCGCCCTGAGTACCGTTCACCAATCTACCAATAATGGTAGTGGATTCCTCAGCCCAAAGAGGCGTTGGTGGCAAGCTCAAAAAGATCATCGCCACCAACGATAATACGAGCAGTAGCCAGCATATACTAAATCTCGTAGTCACGATGATCCCGATTTATCGGGAGATTTGGTTAGTTACTCGCTTTTCAGCCGAGATTCCCATTTCAACACTCAGTTCGGCGATTCTTCCTCCCATCCCGGCTGATGCTGACGTTGAATGTACTCCCACAGAAACGGACTGTCAACCCTTACCAAGCTGGAAATCAACCCATAGCATCGCTCTTTTGAACCGTAGCACTAACCCATCTCCCCTCTTCAGCCGGCTTTTCCCAGATCAGAGCATTCGCACGAAAAGATACAAGCCATCTGATATGAAACAGGCAATAGCACTGTCTTCCACTGTCGTCAACTTCCGTCCGACATATTCTAGTGTCCCGATTGCTCCGGGTGAAGGTGCTCATAGCCTCGGTGGACTACGAGGTGGAGGAACATGGCGACAAGCTGGTGAAGCTCCTCACCGCCTTTGGGAGCCGATATCTAAGCCCATCTTGAGAGACTCTATCACCCCATGTAAGGTCGGCGCCACTGCCGGGCTGGCAATAGGGTCTCTTTAATGGCCCGGGGGCTCATCCACCGCACCACGTTGAGCCAGAAACCCGCCTTGTCGTTGGTGCCAGAGCGGCGTGCCCCGCCAAAGGGCTGGCGTCCCACGACAGCTCCCGTGGGTTTGTCGTTGATGTAGAAATTGCCTGCGGCCCACCGCAATGCCTGCTCCGCATGGGCAATGGCCCGCCGGTCCTGTGCGAAGATGGATCCAGTGAGCCCGAAGGGGGTGGACCGGTCGCACAGCTTGAGCGTCTCTTCGAACTGGCCGTCCGGGTAGATGAACACAGTCAGAACTGGGCCAAAGACCTCTTCTGCCATTAGCTTGCCCCCGGGGTTGTCGGTTACGATAACCGTGGGGGCGACGAACCAGCCCTGTGAGTCGTCGCACTCACCCCCGTACATGACTTCATATTCATCGCTGTGGGCCTTGGCATAGGCGATATACGACTTGATTTTCTGGTAAGCGTCCTTGCTAATGACGGCCCCCATGAACACCGTGAGGTCCTCCACAGGCCCCACTCTGAGTTGGGGCAGATCCTCCAGCATCCGGGCTCTGATGGTCTTCCACATGCCCTTGGGCACGTACATCCGTGAGGCTGCCGAGCACTTCTGGCCCTGATACTCGAAAGCGCCCCGAATGGCGTTGGCGACGACAAGCTCCGGATCGGCTGAGGGATGAACGAAGATGAAGTCCTTGCCCCCGGTCTCCCCTACGATGCGTGGAAAGCTCCGGTAGTTGGAGAGATAGGATGAGATGCTCTGCCAGAGGTGGACCAAAGTCTCGTAGCTGCCCGTGAAGTGCAGCCCCGCGAACGCCGGGTGGCCCAGTACCAGGTCTGTCTGCTGGCTCTGGAACGGCACAAAGTTGATGACGCCGTCCGGGAGCCCAGCCTCCTGGAGCACCTGCATGATGCGGTAGTTGGCCAGAAGTACCGAGCGCGCTGGCTTCCACAGGGCCACGTTGCCTACTAGTGCCGGGGCCGTGGGCAGGTTCCCGCCGATGGAGTAGAAGTTGAACGGCGGAATGGCGACCACAAACCCTTCCAGGGGACGCCAGTCCAGACGGTTGATCTCCCCGGACATCTGGTCCGGCTGCTGCTCGTAGAGGAACTGCATGTAGTAGGCGTTGAACCGCCAGAAATCTACCATCTCCAAGAGGTCTATCTCCGCCTCATAGGGTGTCTTGGACTGGTTCATCACGATGGCCGCGATGTTGGAGATGCGTCGAGGTCCTGCCAGCAGGTCCGCTGCCCGATGGAACACCGCCGCCCGCTGGTATCCGTCCAGGGCTGCCCATGCTTTTTGGGCCTCCAACGCCACCTCGATGGCCTGCTGAAGCTCTGCCTCTCCCGCGAGGTGAGCCCGCGCCAGGACGTGCTGGTGGTCATGGGGGCAGAGCACCTCCTGAATCACCCCAGTCCGGACCTCCCTCCCACCGATCACCAGAGGGACCTCCTCGGTCTGACGTTTCAACGCCTCGATCTCCTGGAGAAGCCTCTCTCGCTCAGGCGTCTCCGGCCTGTAGGTGAGCTGGCGGTCCATCTCGTTCCTGGGCTTCTCGAATTTCCACCGAGTTTCCATAAGCAGGCCTCCTTACGTTCGCTTTGTCAAACAGCACCACCCTGATTTGGGCTTCTTCCCCCGTTCTCCTTGCTTACACGTCGCCCTGGAGCCAGGAGGGAGGAAGAAACTGTCGCTGTGTGCCGGACTCCTGCACCGGCACTTCCGCATACCCTGCTGCCTCTGCGGCGGAACAGACCTCTATGGTTGTCCTCAGGGATGAAGGTAACATCGGGGATGTAGGATACCGTGTGGTCCTCATCATGAGGATGTCTTCATGGGCGTGCCCCCCTTCTGCCGCCCAGTGTGTCCTCCATCTCTTCCAGTTGCTCCCGCGTGATCTCACCTCTGGCGTAGCGTCGCCGGGCGATTTCCAGGGGGTCTTTCGCCTCCAGGGACTCACCTCTACGGCCCGTCAATACCCGGATGCCCCAGACCACCAGTGCAATGATGGCTCCCCAGAAAAAGAGCATCCACATCCCACCGAACAACATCCACCAACCTATTCCATCGTGTGCTCCCCACCACATTGCTGCACCTCCTTATCATCCATAGGTCCAAGGCCACCTGATAGATGTTTGGCCTTATTTCTTCTGTCCAGATAGCTTTATGCCGTGGTCACGGCCACTGTCATCAAACTGACCACTCTTTATCAGGGTTTCCGTTGTAGACCTGGGAAACGCTTGTTTCTGGTGGTCAGCCAGTTGTCTGTACCAAAATACTGGCGCATGGCCAGGTCAATAGCCTTCATCCGCTCTGCGGGACCGGCGAAATCATAAGAACCTATACCCTTGAGCCCTAGCTCCATCGTTGTGCCAGTGCCTTTCTCCATAGCTGCATCTCCTTTCCA
>CAYWGG010000264.1:0-4162 GCA_964457285.1 uncultured Dehalococcoidia bacterium | reverse complement strand
TACGAGATCATGCCTAGTCTCGTGGGCTCGGAGATGTGTATAAGAGACAGCGCTGGTGTTGTGCTCCTTCATGTCCTGGTAGAAATCGCTAACAGCATTGGACACGTCATTCCACAGTCTGACATGGGCAGCCAGCTCACCAGCGTGGGTGTCGAAGCTGTTGTAGGGAGCGGTGGTGTAGAGGACCCTGGTCCCCAGCTCCGCCAGATGCGCCTGGGCGATGTTTCTCATGTACTGGGCTACAGAGCTGCCGCCATACTCCACCATGGAGGAATACTTCTTGGGCGCTGTGCTGAGGATGTCGGCCCCCTTCAGGGCGTCCATCCCGGTCTGAGACAGGTAGTCCACCACCATGTTTCGTCCCATCATGGGGGAGTAGATGCTGGAGAATACGTCCAGCGCCTCTTCCCGCTGATCGCCCTCGATGCCAGTCAGCACACCGTAAGTCTCCAGATTGCCCACCGAGGCCACGGGTTCTCCAGGCGCAGCCAGGGCTCTGGGGAGGCCGCGTCCGAAGTTCACTCCAGTGAGCACGTTCTCAGATTTGGGGTCCATCTCGCGGATGGCCCGGCCAAGCCAGCCCTCAAGACCTACCTTCTCGGGCTCACAGGTGTGCCAGATGTCCATGGAGCGAAAATGGGAGCGGTTAGGGTTGGGGTAGCCTATGCCCTGGATAATGGCTACCTTGCCCTCATCGTACAACTGCTTTATCGGCCCCATCGCTGGGTTGAAGCCGATGTAATTATTTATGGGCAGGACCTGGTCTTCGGCGATCCTTACCACGGGCCTGTTGTCGACGTAGAGGGGGTCGCCGTAGGGGATTATGGTGTTCAAGGCGTCGTTACCTCCCGACAACTGAAGTACCACCAGAACCGGGTCTTTCTTGCTAGATGTCATGGTCTCTTCTCCATCTTTAGTTGATTGTAGTTCGACAGGCTCACCACGAGCGGATGAGAAACTCCCCACTCACCCTGAGCTTGTGGAAGGGTCAGGCGAACTGATATTCCTGGGTGGCTACTATTAACTGGAGCATCTGCCCAACGCTTCGGGCGAACTCCTCCGTACCGATGCGCAGCTCGCCACCTTTCTGAGCATGGGCTACCAGCTTGCTGCGAGTGTCCTCTGCTAGCTCATAAGAGCCTACCATGTCGAGGCAGCCATCCACCAGGCGCTCAGGGGACATAGTTGGCCCTTCAGAGCTTAGCTTGGCGATGATGGCCTGGACGCCGGGGAGGTCTATGTTGCCCACCTGGTCGGCTGCGAAGTTGATCCGCTCCACCAGAGTACCACTGTCTACCCACTCCCTGCCCGTATGCCAACCTTCCACCGTGGGCGGGTTCATCAGGTCCTGGCCCATGTATCGAATTTCCATGGCTATGGGATGAAGCCCGGGCTTAGGCGAGGTGAAATCCTGTACCAGGCGCATAGTGCCTATGACCATCTCAGTAGGGCTCTTCACCTTGGCAAAGCGGGCGTTCTTGAAGAAATCGGAGTTGAAGAGCACCCGCAGCATGGAGCGGATGTTGTAGTTCGACCGGAAGTACTCGTCCTCTAGCAGCTTGATGGCCTCGGGGTCCCGAGGAGGGGTATTCTGCCAGGCTGGCACCTGGGGCTCATCGGCAACGAAGAAGTTGTAGAGGTGCCGTGAGATGAACCTGGCTGCAGATGGCTGCCTGGAGATGATGTCTACCACGTCCTCGCCGTTCCAGCTCCCACGCTCACCCAGGAACGTCTTCACGCCACCGTCATGGTCAGCCGGGTTGTAGATGAACTGGGACTCATAGCGGCCATAAGGGTAACGGGGTATTGCGTTGGTGATGGTCCAGCCGGTGAAGGCGCGGGCACACTCTTTCACGTCGTCCTCTGTGTAGTTAGGATGTTCATCCATACCTACGCCCATGGAGAACAACTCCAGCAATTCCCGGCCGTAGTTCTCGTTGATAGCACCCTTGTGGCTCATGCAGTTGTCCAGGTAGAAGACCATGGCCGGGTCTCTGGACAGCTCCACCAGCAGGTCAGGGAAGCGTCCCATCCCGTGGCGGCGGAACATGTCCAACTGAAGCTGTATCTGCTTGCCATGCTCACACTTTGAGTTACCTGTGCATAGGATGCCATGCCAGAAGAGTGCTATCTTCTCCTGCAACGGGCGCTTGGTATTGATCATCCGGTAGGTCCAGTAGGACTGGTTGACCTCAAGGGCTACTAGCTCCTTCCAGTCTATGAAGTACCGTTGCAGCACATCCATCTCGATATCGGGTTGCGCTTCGGGATTCAGCAACTCCTCCACCGTGGCCTCGTAACCCTTGGCGGCCCGTGTCTCTAACTCCTCATACGTCGCTCCAAATCCAGCGCGGCGCATAAGGTGAGCCATTAAAGCTATATCCTTGTCTGCCATCAGCTCTCCTCCTTAGCTAAATAACAGTTCAGTAGTACGGTATTCCAGCGAGACCGGCAGTCGGCTCAGACATCCCTCCCGTTGCACCTCCTCAGACCCCAAAATTATTCGCAAGTCATAATCATTCTTCTCTAAGATAATACTCTTTGCCGATGTACATGTCAACATCAGAGCGTCTCTCTTGACTAAGCCAACTCCTTAGATTATTCTACGATTGCTTAACTTATCGAAGGAGGCGAATCATGGCGAACTTTAAGATTAACCACCTTCACTTCAAGACCCCCGACCCCCAGAAGACGGCCCAGTTCTACGTGGACAACCTGGGCGCCAAGATAGTGTCGGAGACAGCCGCCGGCGGCTACCGCCTGGACCTGCACGGGATTCCCCTGAACGTAACGAAGATAATCGAGGGGCAGCCTATAGCGCAGTTCTACGGGCTGGAGCATGTGGCCCTGGACACCGATGACCTGCCTGGTACGGTAGAGCAGCTCAAGGCCGGTGGAGCCCGAGTCCTGGGCGAGTTTACCGTGGGGAATGGCCGGAAGGTCTGCTTCTTCGAGGGGCCCCAGGGCGTCCGCCTTGAGGTCCTGGAGATGCAGTAAAGCGGGCTATTGCTGCCATTGCTCAAGGGCTCAAGCATTTCCCGGTCTCCATTTCCGGTTTTAAGAGTGCGCGGTAGTCTTTCAGTCAGCACCCCGACACGGGGGAGTAGTTATATACCTCTTTGTTGGGGTGTTGACTTTTTTGGTTGTGGATAAGTCAGGTTATCGAGTAGTACAATAGTGCTGAGGTAAACCATGTCTACTACCAAAGGCCTGTACCAACAGATGATACTTGACCTTCAGCTTTCCATTGAGAAAGACACGGCCAGCACATAGTAAGGAGAACGAGTGTGAAATATTGGCTGGCCGTTGGAACACCTGAAAACTGGAGGGTCGCCTTTGACCTTGGCAATACGTGGGGACTCAAAGGGAAAGGGCCGCAGGCTAATGGATGGAATCAAGTCGAGGTAGGCGATGTGCTCCTCTTTTACGCCGTATCGCCTGTCCGTGGCCTGATAGGTTACGGAGTGGTTCACCAGAAGCTCAAACAGAGCCAGCCTCTCTGGCCCGAAGAGGTCCAGAAGAATGAGGTGATATGGCCGCTTCGCCTCACTTTTGAAGTGAAGTTCTGTCTCCCGCCTGACCGTTGGCAGGATGAGAAGGTCGCTGATGACAGGGTAAACTTCCGTGCCAAGATGGGTTTTCGCCAATTGCCAGAGGATATAGCCCAGGCCGTGCTGTCCCACTTCCAGGTCGGTGTTGAGGCAGTAGAAGAAGAGCGCTCAATACATGGTCAGGTTGTTGAATCGCTCCTGTCTATCGGACGTCTGCAAAGCTACCTCTGTGATAAAGAATATCCTATGGAGAGAATGCGCCTGGATGCAGTATGGAGGAGGGTTCAACGTTCGGTCCCCAATTTCGTTTTCGAGGTGCAGATAGGGGGTAATCTATACCAGGCACTAGCCAAGCTGAAGCACGCCTATGATATTTGGAACAGCAATATTTATCTGGTAGTACGACAATCGGACAATGCCAGGATTGAAGAACTCCTTTCAGGCACCTTCCACGAGCTTAGAAACAGGCTGCATATAGTGGACCTGGAAATGGTTCGACGTCTGTCCGAGCTGAAACAGGAAGTCCGGCGGCTGGAAGCCCAGCTCGCTCTTGAGGCGCGCCGGGTCGATGGCGAGCTTGTCCGGGGGATAGGCGGCCAGGGGAAGAGCCA
>CAYWGG010000263.1:0-4175 GCA_964457285.1 uncultured Dehalococcoidia bacterium | reverse complement strand
TCAAGTAGAACAGCGTCAGTCTCGCCAGAGTAAGCTGTGCTATGTCTCAAACCGGGGTGTGCGTCAAGTTTCCGCGCCGGTAAGTGAAGGGTCCCACTACGTCTCGAGGGAATTTGACGGGCACCCCTCAAAAAACCGGAGCGTATTGACAAGTCCTGGTCCCATGTGATAGAGTCCCATAAGTCACGCGGCTACCTGCTACAGGTAGCCGCGTCGAGCGTAATGTAACACGGAGGTAAATCTATGTCGCGCCACAGGTTTCTCAAGCCCAAAGCTCTTGTCCTTGCTTCATTGTTATCAGTACTCATCCTGGCGGCGGCTTGTGGTGGTGAGGAAGAGACCCCAACGCCTCAGCCCACGGCTACACTACAGCCTACCGCCACACCACAGCCTACAGCTACACCCATACCGACGCCGACACTAGCACCTACTCTCAGGCCAGCAGAGACGCCAGGCCCAACACCTACGCCAAGCGTGAGAGTCACTCCCACCCTTAGCCCGACACCAACTCTACTACCGACGGCGACACCCAAACCTTCGGCTAAGTCCGACGCTGATCTGGCCCGTGAGAGTGCCCTGGCGCTGGCCGCCAAGTACGGCGAAAAGCCCAGGTACGGCGGCAAGCTCCTGGCTAACAACTGGGAGCCTGTACCCCACTATGACAGTCAGCAGACTCTCCTGGGCGGAATCTATGTCATGACGGCCCCAATTTACAATGGCCTGCTATCCCACAGCCCCTACGACCCCCTGATTGAGGAAATCGTCCCGGACCTGGCCCGCACCTGGGAACTGGCCGAGGGCGGCAAAAAGATCATCTTCCACCTGGCCCAGGGGGTGAGGTGGCATGATGGGGCTCCCTTCTCCTCTGCGGATGTCGAGTACACCTTCCAACGTATAATGAACCCTCCCGAAGGTGTGTTAAGCCACCGAGGTCCGATCTTTAATGCCATGATTGAGAGTGTCAAGGCGACGGACCCCAATACGGTAGTGGTTACCGGCAAGGGGCCCTCCGGACTGCTGGTGCCCATGTTCGCCAACGGATGGAGCCACATCGTAGCCAAGCACTACGTAGAGAAGGACCCGAACATTTTGAAGACTAACGTGATGGGCACCGGAGCTTTCAAGCTGAAAAAGCCACCCACCACCACTCTGTGGGAGTACGTGCGGAATCCCGACTACTTCGAGAAGGACCTGCCCTACCTGGACGAGATAGAATATCACATCATCGTAGAGGCCCAGTCCCAGTATGCCGCTCTCTTGACCCAGCGTATCTACATCAACGACGTAGTTGCCGGCGTTAACTGGGACCCAGACCTGGCGCAGGCGGCGGTGAAGCAGCAACCCCGCCTGGTCCTCAACAAACAGACCTGGTCGTCAATATTCTATATGAGTTTGAACGCGACGGTGCCCCCCACTGACGACCTCAGGGTACGCCAGGCCATCAGCGAGGCCATTCGCCGCGAAGCTGTTGGCGAGTTGGGCTCCTATACGGGGCTAGCGGGGACCGCCGCCTTCCCCCTGGGCAAATGGGTCCTGCCTAAAGAGGAGCAGGAGAAGCTCATCGGCTATGGCCCTGATATGAATAAAAGGATTGACAATGCCAAACGGCTGCTAGCTGAATACGAGGCCGAGAAGGGGAAGATTGATTGGGGTAAGATAAAGCTCGTTTGCGCCAGCAACATTACGTGGAGCTGCAAGAATGGAGAGATAATACAGCAGTCGCTTAAGAAGATAGGCATCAATATCGCGCTGGATCCTAAGGATGTCACGCAGCACCGGGGTGGCGAGATCGCCGGTACCTATACCATGTCTACTCTGGGTGCTAGCACGGTCTTCGATGACCCCGTAGATGTCTACGGCCAGTTCTACGTGACCAAGGGGGGACGATGGTTCCAGAGGAGCTCTATACCTCAGCTGGACAAGCTGTACGAACAGCAGAAGTTTATGGCGGATTTCGAGGAACGCAGGAAGGTGGCCTGGGAGATGGACAAACTCGCTATGAACGATGCTGCCTGGCTGATTCTCCTGTATTTTGACAAGAGCCAGGTCCAGTGGGATTTTGTGAAGGGCTTCACCACGACCACTATCTTCAGCCATACCGGCGCCAGGTTGAAGTATACCTGGCTGGACTTCCCTGAGTTGCCCACTTCCAGGAGGTAGCTTACCTTAAAAGCAGATGAAGAAATACATCGCACGACGTTTACTTCTGGCAATCCCTACCCTGGTAGGGGTATCGCTCCTTATATTCTTCATCATGGCAGTCATACCAGGTGATGTGGCTCTAGCCATACTGGGTGAGGGTGCCACCCAGGAGGGATTGGCCACTCTACGGGAGCAGATGGGCCTCACCGACCCCTGGTACGAGCGATACGGGCGCTGGGTAAAGGATATGGCTACCTTCGGCGATCTGGGTGAATCTATCTTCATGGTAGGGGTCCCCATAAATAAGCTTATCGCGGAGCACTTCCCGGTAACTCTCAACCTGGCCATTTACACCACAATCATCGCAGTGGTGGCAGCCGTTCCCCTGGGCACCATCAGCGCCATCCGTCACGACACCTGGGTGGACTATGTCATGAGGGTCTTTAGCATCGTCGGCCTCTCGGTGCCAGTATTCTGGCTGGGCATGATGATTTTGCTGGCCATGGTGCGGTGGTTTGGCTGGACGCCTGCGGTGCAGTGGGTCAGCCCCTTTGACGATTTTCCGGGAAATTTCAAGCAGATGATCTGGCCCTCCCTGGCCCTGGGCTACTTCCAGGTGGCCTTCATCGCTCGCATGACCCGCTCCTCCTTACTGGACGTGCTGTACGAGGACTACATGAGGACAGCCCGGGCGAAGGGACTGCGGGAAACGGCGATAATAGTCCGACACGGCCTGCGGAACGCCGTCATACCCATCGTCACCATAGGAGGGCTTCAGTTTGTTGCCCTGCTGGGTGGGGTAGTAGTAACGGAGAGGGTGTTCAACCTGCCGGGCTGGGGAACCCTGCTGGTGCGTGGGGTGTTCACCCGCGACTATCCCCTGATCCAGACGATGATCTTCATGTTTGCTTGCATTGTGATAGTGGCCAACCTGATGACGGATACACTATACGCCTGGCTGGACCCCAGGATTCGTTACCAGTAGTGCACAGGGAGAGAAATTGATGGCTGGTACAGCTACCACTGGGCTCATTGTACGAGGCATTAGCACCAGGAAATGGTACGGGCCCTTCAGGTTAACAGCTCGCTTTGCCAGGCGTTCACCCCTGGGGGCTGTCGGCGTGACTATAATCCTGGCCCTGGTGCTTATGGCTATTATCGGGCCCCATGTTGCACCCTACGACCCCACAGAGCTAGGCACTGCCCCGAAGTACAGGGCACCATCCTTGAGTGGTGGCAATTTGCTGGGCACTGACCAGCTTGGGAGAGACGTCCTCAGTCGTGTTCTCCACGGCGCGTGGATATCCCTTGTGGTGGGAGTGGCGGCCTCCACAGGTGGTACTCTGGTGGGGGCTATGATGGGGCTGGCCAGCGGCTACTGGAGCGGGAGAGCGGACGCCCTCATCCAGCGCATCGTGGACATCATGATGTCGTTCCCTGTCCTCATCCTGGCCCTGGCATTGCTGGCAGCCCTGGACCGCTCCTTGACCACCCTCATTATCGCCATCGCCGTGCCCTTCATACCCTACGGAGCCCGGGTGGTGCGGGCCAGCGCCCTGGTTATCAAACAGACCCAGTACGTAGAGGCAGCCAGGGCCATAGGCGCCAGTGACCTGCGCATCATTTTTCGTCATGTGGCCCCGGGCTGCTTCGCCCCTTACATGGTGGTGGTCACGGGCCTGATAGGTGTGGCTATCATTACTGAAAGCGCCCTGGGATTCCTCGGTCTGGGCATCCCGCCCCCCACTCCTACATGGGGGGAGATGCTCTCCAACGCCCTGACCCTCCTGGTGCACGCACCCCATGTGGCCATCGTTCCGGGCGTCTTTATCACCCTGGCGGTCTTCTCCTTCAGCGTCCTGGGAGATTCCTTGCGGGATGTGCTGGATCCACGCCTGCGAGGGAGAGTATGATGTGTACCACAGCCTAAAGGCTGTGGCATCTATGCTCCCCCCTCTAGGTGGGGGTTTTGATATACCTACTAAGTCTTGCCACCGAACCGGCGGCGGTGCTCTCGCAGGGTTCAGTTATTC
>CAYWGG010000262.1:0-4180 GCA_964457285.1 uncultured Dehalococcoidia bacterium | reverse complement strand
GTGAGAGCTATACTGACGTCACATCTTACCGTTTCTCAGCCTCTCGATCTGGCCGCCAGCCTGCACAGCGGCCAGGCCCACCGCTGGGAGGCGGTCGAAGGATGGCACTGGGGCGTAATCTCTGGCAATCTCATCAAAATTCGGCAAGCTCAGGGCGACTCGCCCGATCACCCTTACGTTCTGGCATTCTCCTCGGTGCCCAAGGTCGAACCTGGATACCTGGAGTCTCTCCTGTGGAGCTATCTCCGCCTGGATGACGACATCGAGTCCATCTACCGGGAGATAACCCGCGACCCTCGAGTAGCTGTCATGGTAGAACGGTACAGGGGCTTACGGCTGCTGCGCATAGAGCCCTGGGAGTGTCTCATATCCTTCATCTGCTCCGCAAACTCCAACCTTCCCCGGATACATGCCAACATAGCGGCCATTTCGGAGAAATTCGGCCAGCCCTTAGCCCTTGAAGGGCACGTCCGCTACACCTTCCCCAGCCCAGAACGGCTGGCCGAAGCGACGGAAACGGACCTTCGAGTCCTGAGGCTGGGCTTCAGGGCCCCTTACGTGGCCCAGGCGGCCCAGGCGGTAGCTGAGAGAAAGCTGGACCTGGAAGCCTTGAGGCACACGCCCTACCAGGAGGCCAAAGCCCGGCTCATGGAGCTTCCAGGCGTCGGGCCCAAGATAGCCGATTGTGTGCTATTGCACTCCCTGGACAAGCTGGAGGCCTTCCCCATAGATGTCTGGGTGAGGCGAGCCCTGCGGGAGTGGTACTTCCCTTCGGCAGACTCAGATGGGGGCCAGGGGCCAAAGCCGCCTCCGGACAGGGCGATGCTGGAGTGGGCCCAGAAGCACTTTGGCCCCTACGCCGGATACGCAGAGCTTTATCTGTTCCACGGGCGGAGGCTGAGTAGATAGCCGCCCTTGGAGCGTGTATGGAGGCTATATTGCACCCTGGCCTTCCCTCGTCCCTCGTCCTTCCCCATCTCCGGCGTTTCTTTGAAGGGCGCAGCATATGCCCCACACTTTAGGGTGGGGTACTTTTCACACACCCTTTCACCTACCTGATGCCGTAGTACTGGGCGCAGTTGTCCCACAGTACCTTTCGCTTGTCCTCGTCGCTGATGGGCAGTTCCAGGAACCGCTCCACCGCGTGTGGGAACTTGGAGTCGCCGTGGGGGAAGTCGGTGGAGAAGACCAGGCGGTCATTCCCAATGTAGTCAATGACGTACTTCATGGGCTCCTCGTCGGCTTCCGCAGAGGCGAAGCACTGCCGCTTGAAGTACTGGCTAGGGGCCATCTTCAGCTCCGGCGCGTGCACATCTCCCGTGCGCTCCCAGTGCTCGTCCAGCCGCCACAAGAAGAAGGGCAGCCAGGAGCAGTTCCCTTCCAGGAAGGCCACTCGCAGGTTGGGGTGATGCTCCAGAATGCCTCCGCCGCAGAAACTGGCAGCGACCAGCATCTGCTCCACCGGATGGGAGAAGACGTGGCTCAGCATGGTGTTGGGGCCGAACTGCTCACCCACGTGGGGCAGCAACGAGGTATCTCCCTCGTGGAAGCCTATGGGCACCTCTAGCTCCTCCAGGGTATACCACAGGGGCTCGTAGTAGGGGTCGTGCCAGTTGCGACCATTCACGATATTGGGCCTGAGGAAGACCCCCCTGAATCCAAGCTCCTTCACGCAGCGTCGCGCCTCGGATACGGCATCCTCGATGTCGAAGGGGGAGATCATGCCGGCCCCGAGGATGCGGTTGGGGTCTGCCTGGCAGAAGTCGTACAGCCAGTCGTTGTAGGCGCGGGCCACGGCTGCGGCCAGCCTGGGGTCTATGTCTGGTATCGCCAGGGCGAACAAGCCACGGGATGGGTATATCACCGCCACATCTATGCCCTCCTCATCCATGGCCCCAAGCTGCACCTCGCCGGTCCAGCCCTGCTCCTCGTAGGGCTTGAAACGCACCTGGTTCCTGGCGAAGTCGCGGCCTGAGCTGGCGATCTGAGTGCCGCCCCGCAGGTTTTTAGGATTTCGACCCCAGGGCTTGCCATCGGGGCTCACCATGTTCAGGTCAGCCACCCTTGCGGTGGTCCCTATAGGTGCTTTGTCCTTGAACTCTGGGTCTATGTACCGCTGCCACAGGTCTGGCGGCTCTATGATGTGCATGTCGCTGTCCAGGACCTTGAAACCGTTCTTTGCCATCGGGCACCTCCTGAGAGCCTGGAAATGGGATTTGACTGGCCCATTATACATGGCTAAAGCTGCTATAATCAACTCAAATCTTGAGAACCCTCACCCCTAGCCCCTCTCTCGATGGGAGAGGGGCTAGGGGTGAGGGCTAAAGGGGGTATCATGCAACAAAGACGGCTCAGGCTAGAAGGAAAGGTCGCCATCGTGACGGGAGCTGGCTCCAGTGGGCCGGGCGTTGGCACAGGCAAAGCTACGTCTATCCTCTTCGCACGCGAGGGCGCCAAGGTCTTGCTGGTGGACCGGGTCGCCCGGCACGCCGAGGAGACCCTTGCCACCATCCATGAGGAGGGGGGTGAGGCTTCGGTGTTCGAGGCCGACGTTACGAAGGCAGCCGACTGCCAGGTCATGGCCGAAGCCGCCGTGGAGCGCTATGGAGGGCTCCATGTCCTGTTCAACAACGTGGGCATTCGTGGGTCAGGGAGTGTGGTGGACGTGAGGGAAGAGGACTGGGACCGGGTGCTGGAGGTAAACCTCAAGAGCATGATGCTGACCAGCAAGTACGCCATACCCAGGATGGTCCAGGGCGGTGGCGGCTCGATCATAAACGTCTCCTCCATTGCCGGCCTGCGGGCGGGCAGCGGCGGTGCCAGCATACCCTATTCCGCCTCCAAGGGGGGCGTCATCGCCCTGACTACCTCTATGGCAGTGCACCACGGCAGGGACAACATCCGGGTCAACTGCATCGCCCCCGGCCACATCTACACGCCTATGGTAGCCGTTGATATGCCAGAGGAGACGCGGGACCTGCGCAGGCGAGCAGGCCCCCTTGGGACGGAGGGGACGGCCTGGGACATCGCCTGGGCAGCATTGTTTCTGGCCAGCGATGAGTCCCGCTGGATCAGTGGCGTGGTTCTGCCCGTAGACGCCGGGCTGTTGGCGACGACGCCCCTTGCCATGTTGCGCCACCTGCGATGAGGCTGCCATTCTCGTACCTGATTGTCTCTGCGGCGGGCTCTACATCTCGCCGGATGGCTTGAAAGGCTTTCGCGACCGCAGCCGCACGTGTAGCCACACCCAGCTTGAGGAAGATATGCTCCAGGTGCTTTTGAACTGTGCGAGCACTGATGACTAACAGGTCAGCGATTTCCCGATCGGCCTTGCCCTGCGCCACCAACGCCAGGACTTCAGCCTCCCGGCGGGTTAGTCCGATGGTCATCGCGTCCTCTGGAGCCAGGGCCAGGATGCGCTCCTCCAGGAGCGCAACGTACTGGTTTTGCCCCGGCTGGTGAGCGGCAAGACGGGCCACCAGGCACCTGTTTCCAAGGCCTACGATAAGCGGCATCAGTGATGGCACAGCGCCGTAGTCTCTACCGAGCAAGGCTAGCTGCCGATGCGCCCATGTCGCGAGCGAGTCCGGCAAGCTCCCGGGAGCCCTCAGCGGCCCCGGAAAGTAGCTAGATATCTAGGCTTCCGCCTGCGGTGTAGCGAACAGGACCTGGCCGTCCTTGCTCAGGAATATCAGGCCAAGTCGGGCTGCCTCCGTGGCCTCCTCAAACCTGGTGAGTAGCTCGGCGTTGCGATAGGCCTGTATCAGGTGAGGCTGCGCCAGCTCCAACAACAGCCGCTCCCGCTCGGAGAAATCCGTCCGCTGCCGCATCAGAGCTATCCCTATTTGTAGCGGCGGTGGAGTTGGGAAGGTTGCCACTATCTGGTATTCGACCCTGAAGTGCCGGAAAAACTCCTGGTACAGACCCAGGTCGTGAAGCTCCCGCTGACTCAGGAAGTCGGAGAGCTTCGCAGCCGGGCCATCTCCAATCTCCTCGTACAGGCGGATAACGGGGTGTTCGTGCATATACTGCGAGAACACCTGACGGTCGCCGGGGAAGCCCACATCTTCATCCACCGCCCACTCGATATGCCGCCGCTTCGGGTTGATCTCGTTATAGGTGGAGAGGTCGCAGGGGACCAGCCTCCTGGTGGCCTTTATGATTTGGTCAGGAAAAGCGT
>CAYWGG010000261.1:0-4180 GCA_964457285.1 uncultured Dehalococcoidia bacterium | reverse complement strand
AATCACGTTTATACCCGCTGTGTTGACTATCCCTGGTATCTGGGTGATAGTAGCGCTCCCGGCGGTTGTAGTGGTGAGAGGAAAGACTACGCTCTTGCCATCGCCGTCGAACTCCCTGGTGGCATCCTTCTCACCCTCGATCACGGCCGCTGGATCACCGGTGGTTGTGGCCAGGGTGGTAAGGTTGAATACTGTCGTAGGCCCAGCGCCAGTAGTGATGAACCTCGCCTTGCCGGGCCGCCTGGGGCTGAGGTCTGCGTCGTCCACATCGCCGGTGACGACGTTGAACCCCGTCCTGTCGGAGAAGTACCATGCGCCGGTTGTCTTCTCAAAGCCACCGGTTATGGTCACCTTGCCCGTCGTCTGGGCCGATGGGCGGGCCAGGAGGTTCCCTATGGCCAGAAGGGAAATCAGTACCGCTATTATGGAGAGGAGACCTATAAGCTTGACCGTGTTACTTTTCATTGGTTACCCCCTTTTGGTGGTGCTTTACCGGGTTAAAAGATAGGCTCGCGACATCCCGCTCTGAAGGGTAGCGAGCCCTGGGGACTACCGATGGGTCCGCCTGATATACACTATAGACATGATATTGCATAGAGGCTCCAGTCCTAGAATGGATTGCACATATTCATATCACTAACGGCTTTCCGTTGTCAAGGTGTTGGAAGTGGCATTTTGCCTTTCAAAATGGCCCTGGCCTCTACACGCCAGGGGCCTTTTCCTTCTCTATGGTGGATAACGGCTTAACCCTCTCCAGCCGCCAGAGGCCTGATAATCGCCTCACCCCAAAGGGTCTGTCCCTTCAGGGTGCTCTATGTTTTTAGACATGATTCGAGTTGATTCCAAACGAACCTTTGGGAATATACTAGGAAATACATCGCTTGTCAAGGGGTGCTCAGATTGGATTCCCTTCTGGCAAAGAATGTTGGGTTATAGCCTCCTTATAATATATAGTGAGTCCATCAAGCTATAAAGACGCTTAGCGGGAGGTGGTCATGGTCACTTTCTATTCTGTTATAGGTCAGCCAGTGGCGCGAGGTGAAGGCGGGGACAAGGTGTCGGGGAAAGCTGTATACCCCGCCGACATCGCCCTGCCAGGGATGCTGTGGGGCAAGGTGCTGAGGAGCCCCTTCCCCCACGCCCGAATAGTACGCATTGACACCACCCGGGCCAGCAGGGTGCCAGGGGTCCACACTGTCCTCACGGGAAGGGACTTGCCCGACAGGAGGGTCGGAAGGCGGCTGCGGGACATGCCGGTGCTGGCCAGGGACAAAGTCCTCTTCGTGGGGGAGAAAGTGGCTGCCGTGGCCGCCGAGGATTCCGATGCGGCTGAGGAGGCCCTTCTCCTCATTGACGTGGAGTACGAGGAGCTACCGGCGGTCTTCGACCCCCTGGAGGCTATGACCGAGACGGCACCGGTGCTCCATGAGGGAATGGCTTCCTACGAAGGGCTGCCCCAGCCCGCCTCCTCTATTAACAACGTCTTCGCCCACAATATCTGGGCCAAGGGGGATGTAGAGAGCGGCTTCCTGGAATCTGACCTGGTATTTGAGCACACCTTCACCACCCAGCTAATGCACCAGGCCTACATCGAGCCCCACGCCTGCGTGGTGAGCGTTGATCCTTCCCAGAAGGACGGGCGGGTGCAGGTCTGGGTGAACAACAAGGACCCATTTGTGCTGCGGACGCAGCTAGCCGCCGTGTGGGGCATGCCTGAGGACAGGATAAGGCTCAATCCCTGTAGCATCGGCGGCGACTTTGGAGGCAAAGGCTCCTTCATGGATGTGCCCCTGTGTTACTACCTGGCCCTGCACTCGCGGCGGCCCGTCAAGATGGTCATGGGCTACATCCAGGAGCTGATGGCGGGCAACCCCCGCCACCCGGCGAGGATCACCCTGAAGACGGGTGTGAAAAGGGACGGGCGGCTCTGGGCCCGCCAGGCAAGGGTGGTGTTCAACAGTGGGGCCTATGGGGCCTTTAAGCCCACGGTCTATCTGCGGGGCGCAGACCACAGCGGTGGCGCTTACCGGATTCCCCACGTCCACATCGAAAGCTATATGGCCTACACCAACAACATCCCCTGCGGCCACATGCGGGCCCCGGCGAAGCCCCAGGTCATCTTTGCGGTGGAGTCCCACATGGATATGATCGCCCATGAGATGGGGCTGGACCCCTATGATTTCCGGCTGCGAAACGTCCTCCGCGATGGGGATGCATCCCCTACGGGCGAGAGGTGGCACAACATCCGCGCCGAGGAAGCGCTGCGGCGGGCCGCCGAGGCCGCCCAGTGGGGCACCCCCCCATCCTCCCTTGCCAAGGGGGGAGGCAGGGGGGTGGGAAAGTCCTCAGTAGGCCGGGGCATCGCCATATCCGACCTGGTGCAGGGTACAGGCCAGTTCGCAGCCAGGGTCACTCTGGACGAGCACGGCAAGGCCACGCTGGTGATGGCCCTGTGGGACACCGGCACCGGCTCCCATACCATCCTTCGTCAGATGGTAGCGGAGGAGCTTGCCATCCCGGTGGAGGACGTGGGCATAGCCCTCCAGGATACCGATGCCCTCCCCTTCAGCTCAGGGTCTGGAGGCAGTCGAGTGACCTACACGGCAGGCCAGGCCGTCCTGGGAGCGGCTATCGGCCTGAGGAAAAAGCTCACAGCCCTGGCCGCCGAACTCTACGGTTGGCCGGAAGAGCGGATCGTTTTGCGACAGGGCCGGGTCTTCGTCGAAGAAGGCCCAGAAAGAGGAGTGCCTTTAAGGGAACTGGCGGCAAGGGCTATCGCCGCCGTTCAGGTGCATGGTGAGCCTGTCGAACCCAGTCCCCTAGTGGGTGAGATGACCTACACGTCTACACCATCGGAGGTCACCTCCTTCTGCGCCCAGGTGGCGGAGGTGGAGGTAGACCCGGAAACGGGCCAGGTAACGGTGAACAAGATGGTCACAGCCCACGACGTAGGCACTGTCATCAATCCCCTGGCCCACCAGGGTCAGATCGAAGGCGGAGTAGTCCAGGGGTTGGGCTACGCTTTGATGGAGGAGATGAAGACCGAGGAGGGACGTATCTCCACCCTGAGCCTGGGCGAGTACAAGATACCCACCATAAAGGACGTGCCTGAGCTGGTGACGGTGCTCCTGGAGGAGTCTCCCTCCGGCCCTGCGCCCTATCATGGCAAGGGCATCGGCGAGGCAAGCAACATCCCCGTGGCCGGGGCCATCGCCAACGCTGTCTACGACGCCATCGGGGTGCGCATCACAGACCTGCCCATCACCGCGGAGAAGGTGCTCTTTGCCATCAAGGGAAAGGGCGATAGGCCAAGAGGAGGAACCCCTGGCCACCCTATGTGCACCTGAAGGTCACTGACCTTCACGGCAACGTGGCCGACTGCAAGCTCCGGGGCTGGTGGATGAACCAGTGATGCATAATAGAGGGGTGATTCAAACTGGTGATTGGAGAATGTCCAGGAACTCAGTTGCTCTTACGATTCTGACTCCTTGAAATTCCCTGAGAGGGAGAAGGTCACGCTGATCTCCAGTAATGAGATAATGAGCTTCACTCTCCAGAGCACACTCCAGGATGCGGTTATCAGCTTCTTCCCTCTGGATCACCGATACTCTCATCCTGGGCTCCACTATGGTGGCCCAAGAACGGATAGCTCTGGAAGCAGCTTCTGCCTCCGACGCTGTCCAACTGAACTTCCTTTGCAAGACTCCTTCCGCTTCCTGCAAAATGAAGGGGGAAAGAAATACCTGTATCTCTCCCCCTCGACCAAGATTCAGAATGTACCTTTCGTTTCCAGAAAAATTCAACCCGGAGACGATGACGTTGGTATCGAGAACAACCCTAACTCTGTCGTCGGGTTTCTGCCCGGTATTCATCAACGAGGCTCTCTACATCGTCTGGGTTGATGCCAAGCTCCTTCGCTCTCCCCTGTCCGTATCTCAAAATTCTTTTCCATTCTCGGTCTTCAATGTAGCATCTAAGAGCTTCTCGGAGAAGTTCGCTCCTGGTACGTCTCTCTTCGCGCATAATCTCTTCCATCTGGGCTAACATCTCGGATGGCAGAGATATGGTGATGGTTTTAGTTGTCCTGCCCATGGTACTTTTTTCTCACTCTATGCTACGAGACCTTGCGCCCAGCCCAGACCTGCCTGGCCCTGTCTATAGCGCTGGCTCTCAGGGCCTG
>CAYWGG010000260.1:0-4182 GCA_964457285.1 uncultured Dehalococcoidia bacterium | reverse complement strand
GCTGCTTCCTGCTGTCTGAGCAGGTTGAGGGCCGCCCCCGCCTTGAACCACTCGATCTGAGATGCGTTGAAGGTGTGGCGTAGCTGTACTGGCTCGCTGGTCCCGTCGGCGTGGTGCAGATAGCAGGTGACGGGCGCTCCGGGGGCCAGGCTCTTGAGGCCCACCAGGCTCACCCGGTCCGTCTCCTGGACCTTGTCGTAGTCCACCGGGTTCTCGAATGTCAGGGCCAGGATGCCCTGCTTTTTGAGGTTGGTCTCATGGATGCGAGCGAAGCTCCGGACGATGATGGCCACCGCGCCCAGAAGCCTGGGGGACATGGCGGCGTGCTCACGGCTGCTGCCCTCACCGTAGTTACGGTCCCCGAAGACGACCCACCGAAGGCCCTGGGCCTTGTAGTGCCTGGCGATCTGAGGAAAGGGCTGCCCCATCTCTTCGGTCAACTGATTGAGACCCTTGCCCGCCTCATCGGTGTAGGCGTTGATAGCGCCCAGGAACATGTTGTCGCTGAGGTTGTTCAGGTGCCCTCGGAACCTCAGCCATCGCCCTGCGGGCGATATGTGGTCGGTGGTGCACTTGCCTTTCGCCTTGAGCAGGATGGGCAGCTCTATGAAGTCCGCTCCATCCCAGGCCAGGAAGGGTTCCAGCTCCTGCAAGCGGTTGCTGTTGGGATCAATCTGCACCTCCACCTCCTCGGCGCTCTCGGCGGGAGGCACATACACTCCTTCGCCCCTCAGGAAGCCGTTGGAGGGTATCTCCGGCGCTGGCCTGGGGGGATCTAGCTTGAAAGTGGTCCCATCAGGCGCCGTCAGGGTGTCGGTCAGAGGGTTGAATGAGAGGCGGCCAGCGAGGGCGTAGGCGATGACCATCTCCGGGCTGGTGATGAAGCTGGCCGTTTCCGCCCTGCCGTCGTTGCGCGCCGGGAAGTTGCGGTTGAAGGAGGTGACGATGGTGTTGGGCTGGCCCTCCGGGACGTCCTGGCGACGCCACTGGCCGATGCATGGCCCGCAGGCGTTGGCCAGCACAGCCCCGCCGATGGCTTGCAGGGACTCCATCTGCCCGTCTCGCTCGATGGTGGCGCGGATCTGCTCTGAGCCGGGCGTCACCAGCAGAGGCACGCTGACCTTGATGCCATAGGCCCTGGCCTGCTCGGCCACGTCCGCAGCCCGGCCCATGTCCTCGTAAGAGGAGTTGGTACAGCTTCCGATGAGGGCGTTAGAGATATGCTCTACGTAGCCTTTCTCCTTGACATCCTTCGCCATTGCCGAGATCGGGCGGGCCAGGTCCGGAGTATGGGGCCCTACCACCTGGGGTTCGAGTCTGGAAAGGTCTATCTCCACGATGCGATGGAAATACCGCTCAGGGTGGGCCTCTACGTCATCGTCGGCCCTGAGGAGGTGGTTGTTCCTGTGAGCTAAATCGGCCAGGGCCCCACGCCTCGTGGCCCGGAGGTAGGTGTCCATACGCTCGTCGAAGGGAAAGACGGAGCATGTCGCCCCCAGCTCCGCGCCCATGTTGGTGATGGTGGCCTTGCCCGTACAACTGATGGAGCGAGTCCCAGGGCCGAAATACTCTATGATGGCATTGGTACCACCCGCAACGGTGAGGACTCCCGCCAGGTACAGGATCACGTCTTTGGGGGCCGTCCAGCCACCCATTTCCCCTGTAAGGTACACACCGATGACGGTAGGATACATGACCTCCCAGGGAAGCCCTACCATCACATCGGCTGCGTCAGCGCCGCCCACTCCAATGGCAAGCATACCCAGGCCCCCTGCGTTGGGGGTATGGGAGTCGGTGCCGATCATCAACCCTCCGGGGAAGGCGTAGTTCTCCAGGACAACCTGGTGAATGATCCCCGCCCCAGGTTTCCAGAACCCCATGCCGTACTTGCTGGCCGCGGACTGGAGGAAGTTATAGACCTCGCTATTCTCCGTAAGGGCTGCGCTGGTGTCTGATTTCCCCTCTACCCGCGCCTGGATCAGGTGGTCGCAGTGGACGGTGGTGGGGACAGCTACCCGATTTCGGCCCGCCTGCATGAACTGGAGGATGGACATCTGCCCCGTCACATCCTGCTGGGCCACGCGGTCTGGCCGCAGTAGCAAGTAGCTCTCCCCCGGCTTTAGCTCCTGATTCTCAGGATCATCCAGGTGGGATAGAAGGACCTTTTCGGCCAGGGTCATAGGTCGCCCTACCCGTTGGCGGACGATGGTGAGGTTACGGTCCATAGCACTATAGACTCTGGCGACGTACTCTGGAGTGGAGTCAATGGTATCCATACGCTCTGGTCCTCCTGGTAACAATGTGTCGCTCCGCCCTGCCTCCTCTGCCTCCCCCCCACACACTCTCTATGGGTTGCTCCGCCCTACCTCCAACACCCGCTGGTAATTATAGCACGGCCTTTCGGGCTTTCAATGTGTTGCTCCACCCTAGCTCCTCTGCCTCTCCCACGCACACTCTCTATGTGTTGCTCGACCCTCTGGCAACGGCGCATAGGCGGACAGCTTTTCAGACTGTGGCTTCCCATCCCCACTCCTCCCCAGCCCTCATCCCCCTGGCCCCTCTCTCTCCCATTGGGAGAAGGTGAGAAAACAGACTTTTAGGGGACACCCCTAAAGCTGTCCACTTATGAACTGGTAACGGGGAAGGGGGCCAGACCTATATGCCAAGCGCCCTACAGGACCAGGCCGTAGGTGCGCTTCTTTATGGCCAGGTTGACAAAGGTCTCAGTCCGTCTCACGCCCGGAATGGTACCTACGCGGGTTCTGAGGAAAGTCCCCAACCTCTCAGGAGACTCCAAGCCTACCCAGGTAAATATATCGTAGGCCCCGGTGGTAATGGCGACGTAGTGGGCCTCCTCCAGACCTGCTATGGCGTCGGCTACCTCGTCTACCCTCCCAGGGTCCGTCTGAAGCCCTATCAGGGCAGCGGTGCTATAGCCCATCTGTTCCAGATTAGGAACGGCAATGACCTTTATCACATCCCCCTGAATCAGGTGGCGGAGCCTTCGCCTAACCGTCCCCTCGCTTACGCCAACCTCTCGCGCTATCTTGGCGTTCGAGGCACGCCCATCTACCTGAAGAAGTCTGACTATCCTTCTATCCAGTTCGTCCATATCCATGGCCCCTCCTGAGCTTTTCACTGGGAACTATGATAGGATATAGTACGAATCAAGTCAACTGTGGCCTTAGCTTTAGCAGATGGCGCTTGAAGTACCTCCCGAGTCCAGAAGGGTCCCCAGGCGTCAAATCAAGCGCCTGACTTCTATCGAACAGCGTTTGTACGTACTTTACTGGGCCAGTTTTGAAGGGCTGAACAGGCACGGCAGCAAAACTCATTGACAACTAGAGAGAAGATGTAGTAAGTTTGATAAAACTTTCACAAAGGGAGGTTTCATGCGAACCGCTATTAGCGATGACATGTTCAGCGCGGAAGTCATTGCCGATCCGTATCCCTATTACGACAGACTGAGGGAGGATGACCCGGTTCACTGGAACGAGCTATACGAGTTGTGGGTAATCACCCGCCATGACGACCTGGTCTGGCTAACCCGCCACCATGAGTTATTCTCCTCGGCGGTCTTCAAAAACGACCCCAGGCCACCTTACCCGGCAATCTATGAATCGGACCTGGGGTTGTATGATGAGTTCATAAGGCATTACCAGGGCAGCCAGTTCATCCAGCACGACCGCCCTGCGCACCTGGAGATGCGGAAGGTAATGCACGGGTATTTCACCCCCAAGTCCATGGAGGCGTGGCGCCCTGTGGTACAGTCTGCCATCAAGGACCTCCTTGACGCGGCAGAGGAAAAGGGGCACATGGATGTCATGCGAGACTTTGCCGTTCCCCTTCCTCTTTTTGTCATCGCCCAGATGATGGGCGTACCCAAGGAGGACCGGCCCTACATAAGGCAGTTGGCAGAGAAGCTACTTTTCGTCGGCCGTGGGGAGCCCGACCGGATGAGGCCATTCTCCGAAGGCATAAAGGGAATGACGGAGTATATAAACCCCCTGGTAGATGAAAGGATCAAGAACCCCGGGGAAGATTTCGTCTCGGTGGTGGCCAGCGGTGAGAAAAGTGGGATATTCACCCGATATCAGGTACTGGTGAACTGCGGCCTCCTTCTTCTGGCAGGCCACGAGACCACCATAAACCTCCTCTGCAACGGCACCCTGGCCTTCATCC
>CAYWGG010000259.1:0-4184 GCA_964457285.1 uncultured Dehalococcoidia bacterium | reverse complement strand
ACCTCGCACCACGTCTCAGCCACCTGCAAGATGGGGCCTGAGTCGGACCCTATAGCGGTTGTAGACCAGTATTGCTGGGTGCGTGGTGTGGAAGGGCTGCGAGTGGCGGATGCGTCGGTGATGCCCGATTGCATCCGGGCCAACACCAACGCCACCACCATCATGATCGGGGAGCGCGTGGCGGACTGGATCAATGAGGGAAGGTAGGTCGTCGTGAAGTACGACGTTATCGTCATCGGAGCAGGGTCAGCTGGTGCGATTCTCGCTACCAGGCTGTCTGAGGAGCCTGAGCGCTCAGTGCTTCTGCTGGAAGCCGGGCCAGACTACCCTGAGTTTGAACGCCTTCCCGAAGATGTCAAATTCGGCTATGACACTCGCACGGGTGCGCCGCCTTTGAGGACTCCCGGAGGGCATCCCATATCCCTCTCGACCAGCAAGCACAACTGGCAGTTCGTCGCAAAGGCCACCGATAAGGCTCCGTCCATGCCGGTGCCCAGGGGCAGGGTTACCGGAGGTTCCAGCGCCATCAACTTCTCAGCCTTCTACCGGGGTGTGCCTGAGGACTTCGACGCCTGGGCCTCTTTGGGCAACGACCAGTGGAGCTTCGAGAAGGTGCTGCCCTACTTCCGGAAGATCGAGACCGACGTTGACCGTCACGGCGACTATCACGGGACGGACGGCCCCATCTTCGTCCACCACGCCAGAAGAGAGGAGTGGCACCCAGCCCAGGTAGCCTTTTACAATGCGTGCAGGGCTGCGGGCTTCCCTGACTGCCCGGACCACAATAGCCCCGGTGCTTCGGGCGTAGGCCCCACCGTCTCCAACAACCACAATGGAGTTCGCTTCAGCACCGCCCTGGGCTACCTGAGCCAGTGCAGACACCGCCTCAACCTGACCATCAGACCCAACTGCACGGTCCACCGCATCCTGTTCCAGGGCAGGCGGGCCATGGGCGTAGTCGTCGAAAGCGGTGGCGAAACCTTTAGTATCGAGGGAGACCAGACCATCCTCAGCGCTGGGGCTGTAGGCTCACCCCATCTGCTCATGCTCTCGGGAGTAGGGCCAGCAGACCATCTGCGCAGCCTGAGAATCCCTGTGGTGCAGGATATGCCTGGAGTGGGGCAGAACCTCAGAGACCATCCCAAGGTCTACGTCACCTGGCAGGTCAAAGAGGGCCACCCGGTGGAGGCGATGCCGGCCCGCGGCGGGGTCTCGTTGCGCTTCACGGCTCCGGGGTCCAGCTTTCGCAACGATATGTGGATCACTATGGGTGCCTTCGTCACCCAACGGGTAAAATCCCTGGATGCGACGAGGATAGACCCCAGTGGAAGGGGCTCGGCTGACCGATATGTCGAGATGATGGTCGCGCTGCTTCTGCCTGTGGGCTCGGGCGAGCTGAGGCTTACATCCTCCAATCCGAAAGTCCAGCCTTTCCTGAACTACAACTACCTTGCAGACCCCCTGGACCGAGAGCGCCTGCGCGAAGGGGTCCGCTTGGCTCTTAGATTGGCCAAGCACGATGACCTGAAGGGCATCATCGGGCCGCGTATTGAACCTACCGAAGCCACTCTGGCATCCGACGAGGCCCTTGACGACTGGATGCTACGGGAGGTAACCACCTTTTCTCATATCTCCTGCACCTGCAAGATGGGGCCATCCTGGGACCCCATGTCCGTGGTAGACCAGTACGGAACGGTCCACGGGCTGGAGGGGTTACGGGTGATAGACGCCTCAATCATGCCCGACCTGGTCCGTGCTCCCATCAACCCTACCGTGTTGATGATTGGGGAGCGAGTCGCCGATCTCATCCGCCAGGGACTGACGTTACCATTGACGTAGGTGGCAGAGGGTGCAAAGACCCATGAGCTTGAGAGAACCAGGTACAGATTGGATGGTCCAGGAGCGCCATCGTACCAGAGGGCCGGATGTCGAGGCCCTCTTCGGTGAGCTGGACCATGTACTGGACCCGGAGCTTGACGAGTCAATCCTGGGCCTGGGCTTCGTCGAGTCCTTACAGGTTGAAGGCGGCCACGTTATCGTGCAAGTAGAGCTACCAACCTTCTGGTGCGCAGCCAACTTCGCCTATCTGATTGCCCATGACATCCGCGCACGACTCCTGAAGGTTGAAGGTGTCGAAAGGGTAATGGTCAGCTTGAAGGACCATTTCGCCTCAGAGCAAGTGGAGGGAGGCGTGAATACAGGGAGGTCCTTCGCTGAGGCCTTCCCAGGAGAGGCTTCTGGCAACCTTGAAACCCTGCGCGCCCTGTTCCTCAGAAAGGGGTTCATCAAACGGCAGGAAAGTTTCCTCAGATGTCTCCTGGACGCAGGGCTATCTCCTGACGAGGTATGCACTCTTGTCGTCGGTGATGTCAGGCCGCAGGGCGAGTCCTGCACGGTAGCAGCCCGCGACAGGGCCGTCTGGGCCGGACCGGCTGATATGCCCAGGCGTTATCTGGAGCGCCGGGCAGAGATCGGGCTCGATACCTCGGCGCAGTCGCCCCTCTTCACTGACCTGGAAGGCAGACCTATGACACCTGCTGGATTAGAAAGACATCTCAAATCTGCCAGACTCGTCCGGGCATCGCTGGAGGCGAACACCTTGATCTGTGAGGCGCTGCTGTCGGCACGGAAGGCTCGGAGATGAGCTATACTTCACCCTGAAAGGCGCAGCATATGCCCTACCCTTATGAACTTTAAATAATAAATGCCGTTACCGTAGGGGCGCACCTATGTGTGCGCCCAGGGCAGACACACAGGTCTGCCCCTACGTTCTTGGGTTACAGGATTAATTTGTTAATGTTCATTAGGGGTTTGCAGGAGGAGAAATGGCTAAGGACACTCTGACCCTGGCTCTTAATGGCGAGGTGCCATTCGACGAATATTCGGATGCCATTTCCCATCTCCGGGCACTTGTTAATGCTCTGTCTGTTGAGCTAGGTGTTGCTGATTCGGTTGAATGGTTTATCCATGATTTGCACACTGGTAGTGCTGTTTCAACCATTCGTGGCGAGTCTGAAAAACCGGAAGCGACAGAGCGTGTGATTGATGCCTATACCAATGTGGCTAGGGCACTGCAAGTGGGCAACCCTCCTGCCTATGGGGTTCCTGTGGTACGGGCCGCTATTGCGATTACCCGCATTTTGAACAGTCGGATTACATCCATCCGGTTTGAAACTGCTGACGAGGATATCGTCATCACTAGTACGTCTACCGTGGCTATATCTGAAACGGTTAGGACAGCACTCGGTGCTGTTGAGGGTCGAGTGCAAACATTGACCGAACGGAAATCGTTGAGGTTCATCTTGTACGATGATCTTCATGACCGTGCTGTTTCTTGTTACGTCCGAGAAGACCAGCAAGAAACCATGCGGGACTGGTGGGGCAAAAGAGCAATTGTTGAAGGAGAGGTAAGCCGTGAAATTGACTCTGGCAGCCCTATAGCGGTACGCAAGATAACTCGTGTGCAAACGCTCTCAGAAGTAGAACGAGGTAGCTACTTGTCGGCCCGTGCTGTTGCTCCTATGAGGCCAGGCAGCCCGCTGCCGGAGGAAGTTATCAGGCGGTTACGTGATGCCTGACCGTATCCGGATATATTGGGATGCTAATGTTTGGTTGTCGTATGTCAATGGAATTGCTGACCGCCTGCCTATATTAGATGCCCTACTCGCTGACAGTGGTAGTCCAAATGGTTCCATCCGCCTATTCACATCTGAACTGACCAAGGTCGAAGTCGCCTACGCAAAGCAGGAACAAGATCAGCGGATTCTAGACCCAGCAGTTGAGGAACGTATAGACAAACTCTGGGAGGACCGAACCGCCATCCAAATCGTGGAATACTTTGATGCGATTGGCAGGCAAGCAAGACAATATATTCGCATGTCTATCACAAGAGGTTGGCGCCTACGTTCTGTAGATGCTATCCACCTAGCGACCGCCAAGCATATTGATGCAGCAGAATTTCAAACCTATGAGGAACGCCTACTAGGGTACTCCAATGACGTGGGGTTTCCAGTATTACGCCCACATGTGCTACAAGGGAGAATGCTTTAATTCCTTGATGTCAAGGGATAATTACCTTTGTTAATGTTCATTAGGGTGGGGTACTTTTTCTCTGAGGAGGTTAGGAATGTTTCGTACGGTGGACGGGCAAGAGATATTCGTCATAGACGGGCACATGCACTTCT
>CAYWGG010000258.1:0-4187 GCA_964457285.1 uncultured Dehalococcoidia bacterium | reverse complement strand
AGTCATCGGAATTATACCATAACACCCTGATTGTGGGAAGTTTCTCTTGTGGTGGGAAGCTGATACAGGTGACCCAATCAGGCCTCTACCCTGGCCTGCTATCCAAGGAGCCTCAGTTGTAGCTCCCGTAGCTGCTCCTCTCTCGCAGGGGAGGGTGCGCCGAAGAGGAGATCGGTGCCACTTTGGGTCTTTGGGAAGGCTATGACCTCCCTGATAGAGCTGGCGTTAGCAAGGACGGCTACCAGGCGGTCTATCCCAGGTGCGATGCCCCCATGAGGTGGGGCTCCGTACTCCAGGGCTTCAAGAAGGTGGCCGAACCGCTCTTGTATCTCCTCATGGGTGTAGCCCAGGATTTCGAAAATTCGCTCCTGCAGCTTCCGCTTGTGGATTCGGATGCTTCCGCTAGCAAGCTCGCTGCCGTTACAAACCATATCGTAGGCCTTCGACTTGATAGCTCCCAGGTCTGGGCTACCTGGCTGCCCCAAATCCCCCTCATTCCCCCCTTTGCAAAGGGGGGTTAGGGGGGCTTTCCCCGAGTACAGCATCTCTGAGTACCCATCTGCGGGAGAGGTAAATGGGTGGTGAGCGGAGTCCCAGCGCCCGGCCTCCAGGTTCCACTCAAAGAGAGGGAACTCCAGCACGAAGGCGAAGGCCAGGGCATCTGGATCGGCCAGCCCTAGCCGCTTTCCCATTTCGTTCCTGAGGGCGCTCAGGGGTGGACATATCTCCCTGGGAATGCCTGCCATGAGCAGGATAAGGTCCCCAGGGGACGCTCCCATGCGCTGGGCCAGATCCCTTGCCAGAGATGGGGCCATTCTCAAACCCTGGACGAACTGGAGGTCATCGTTGGTAAGCTGGTCCAGGGAGTGTCCAGCGCCTATGCGGATGTGGCTCAGCCCCTTTGCGCCATGTTCACGGGCGAACTGCTCTAGCTCGCGGAGCATGGCATTACTGTATCCCGCCTGGCCTGGCACCACGAACCCCTTCACGATGCCACCCTGCTCTGCCGTCCCATGAAAGACTCTGAAATCGGTCTTGAGGGCTATATCTGTAACCTCGGACATCTCCATGCCAAAGCGCAGGTCAGGCTTGTCAGAGGCGTACTTTGACACGGCCTCGTCGTAGGTAAGGCGTGGGAAAGGCTTGACCAGCTTTTTATCTGGAGCTACTGTCTCTATCATTGACGTGTAAAGCTCCTCTATGAGAGACAGCACATCGTTCTCATCTACGAAGCTCATCTCCAGGTCAAGCTGGGTGAACTCTGGCTGGCGGTCAGCCCGCAGGTCTTCGTCCCTGAAGCAACGGGCTATCTGAAAGTAGCGCTCTATACCCGCTACCATCAGGAGTTGCTTTAGCTGCTGGGGTGACTGGGGCAGAGCGTAGAAGTTGCCTTTTTGTAACCGGCTGGGCACCAGGAAGTCCCTGGCGCCTTCTGGGGTGCTCTTGATGAGGATAGGCGTCTCTATTTCCAGAAAACCCCTCTGGTCCAGGAAATCCCTTATGAACTTCACCAGCCTGTGCCGCAGTATGAGGTTTTCCTGCATCTTGGGCCTTCGCAGGTCCAGGTAGCGGTATCTCAGCCGCAGGGTCTCATCCACCTCCGAGTCTTCGTTTATGTAGAAGGGGGGAGTTGGAGAGGAGTTCAGAATCTCGGCCTCATGGGCCACCACCTCCACATATCCAGTAGGGAGATGGGGGTTCTCGGCCTCGGGTGGCCTTCGGGAAACTTCGCCCGTCACCCTCAGCACCCACTCTGGGCGCACCTCGTCGGCCACTCGGTGAGAACCGGGCGATAGCTCAGGGTTAAAGACGACCTGCACCAGCCCGGACCGGTCCCTCAAGTCTATGAAGATGATCCCGCCGTGATCCCTCCGGCGATGCACCCAGCCCGCCAGAGTTACCCGGTTCCCTATGTGCGTCGCCCTCAAGTCTCCACAGCTTGCGTCCTTTAGCACGCAGAGCCTCCCTTTGCTAGTCGGCTATGAACAGCCTTTACCTCACATCGCCTATACTTTGAATGATACTCCCTATCCCCTCTATCCCCTGGGTGCGGGAACTCAAGAACTCCACCACGATGCGGTGGAGGGCCTGAGGGTCGCTGATGGGGGCCAGGCAGACTGTGTCCAGGCACACGTAAGCCTGGGCTTCGTCGGTAGGCCAGTAGCCAACCTCGGCAAGCCGCTCCCCGTCACCCACATCCATGAACTTGATGGCCGTGTGAGGATAAGGGATAGTAGCCGCCGCACGGAGCAAGGCTTTCGCGCTGGAGCTGCCCGGCGCTCCCACGACACTGACCTCTACAGGCGGGTACAGGAAACGGTTGACTACCAGAGCATAGCCAGCCGCGGCCTCTCCATGTTCCTGGTACACCGGCATAAAGGCGCTGAGGGCAGTCCTGGCCGCCTTGCGGTACTCCTCCTTCAGGGTGGAGTGAAAGAGCCTCATCAGGCCCTCTATGGCGGCGACGTTGTCACCAATGGGTTTATCCCGGACCTTCAGGTTGCCGATGGCCTGCGGGTCTTCCAGGATGTCGAAGAACCCGCCACCCTTATCGTCCCAGAAGGTATCCTTCATCTCCCCTGCGAGGCGCTGGGCCTCATCCAGATAGCGCCGTTGGGAGGTCTGGTCGTAGGCGTCCATCAGGGCTATGACCAGGTACGCGTAGTCGGTGAGGAGAGCCGCTATACCCGGCCCGGCGTCCGAGGAGTAGCTGTGAAGCAAGGGCTTGCCCTGGCACCGTCCCAGCAGGTACTCCAGGGTCTTGAGGCCAGTTTCGCCCAACTCTGGCCTGCTGAGCACCCAGGCGGCCTCCAGATAAGCGGAGGCTACCATAGCGTTCATGCTGGTGTAGAAGACCTGGTCCACCTCAGGGGGCCTTTGCTCCCGACGCTGAGCCAGGGGGAGCGCGTAGTATCCTTCGTCAGCATCCTGGCTACCGTAGAAGGCCCCTGATGCGCTATCGTACAGATGGCTGTTCAAGTAGTCGGCTATCCCAGAGGCAACACCGGCATACTCCTCATTGCCGGTGACCAGGTAGCCCCGAAGGTATAGCCGGAGGAGGCCGACGTTGTCCTCCAGCATCTTCTCGAAGTGGGGCACAGACCAGTCCCTGGTGGTGGAGTAGCGAAAGAACCCGTCCTCCTCGCCGTCGTACAAGCCGCCGTCCATCATGCTGTCCAGGGTCTTCTCCACCATCTGGAGGTAGGAGGCGTCGCCGGTGGACTGGTAGAGGTGGAGCAATAGCTCGAGGGCGGAGGACATGGGGAACTTGGGTTCGCTGCCAAAGCCCCCATGCTGGGGGTCATAGGCGCTGACCACCGCCCTCGATACTACGTCCACAATAGAAGCGTCAACCTCGTCTGCTCCTTCAGGCCCCGCCGAGGCGAGGGCTGTCTTTTTGCGACGCCTGTCCTGTAGCCCCTGGGCTCGCTGAAAGAGGGCCTCCTTCTGTTTCTTGTAAGTCTCAGATACCTGCAACAAGGCCCCTCTCAACTGCTGGGGTGGCATATAGGTAGCTCCGGTGATCACGTTGCCATGAGGGGTAAGGAAAGCGGTAGTAGGCCAGCCACCCATATTGTAACGGGAGTTTATATCCGGACGCTGGTCGTTATCTACTCTCACAGGAACGTAGTGCTGATTTATGAGGTTAATGACTTCAGGGTCTGAGTAGGAGGTCTCATCCATCACATGGCACCAGTGGCACCACACGGCGGATATAGAAAGCAGGACGGGCCTGTCCTTCGCCTGGGCCGCCTCAAAGGCAGCTTCACCCCACTCCTGCCAGTTTATCTCGTGGGCCCTGTTTGGCCTGGGAGAAAAACGGAAGTTATTCATGATGTACACCACATTGTAGGGGCGAGGCATGTCTCACCCCCGCAGACGATGCGTCCGTGTTTGACCTTTCCGAAGGGTAGCATATAGCGAGTCCTTTTTCAAGAAGTAGGGGCGATGCGGGTGTGCGTCAAAGTTTTGGGTCAGCTAGAGATGACTCACTTTGAAGTAGCAGCTAAATCCCCCCATCCCCCCTTTACGAAAGGGGGGCAAGAACTGGCTCCCCCCTTTAGCAAAGGGGGGTTAGGGGGGATTTCCGACGCCCGCCAAAGATGGAGGCCCAAAAAAGTGACGCACACCCGGGCGATGCATTCATCGCCCCTACTTCAGGGTCACCGTCTGAGTAGCAGTCACCT
>CAYWGG010000257.1:0-4188 GCA_964457285.1 uncultured Dehalococcoidia bacterium | reverse complement strand
TCTGTTCCAGCTTGGAGCGGGTGAGGGTCATGACCAGGTGCTTGGGGCCGCTGGCGTCGGCGGTGATGAAGGGGAGGTTAATCTCCGTTTGCAAGACGCTAGAAAGCTCTACCTTGGCCCTCTCCGCCGCATCCCGCAACCTCTGGAGGGCCATGCGGTCCTGGTTCAGGTCTATGCCCGTCTCCTGCCTGAACTCCTGAGTCATCCAGCTCATGATCCGGCTGTCGTAGTCGTCTCCACCGAGGAAGGTATCCCCGTTGGTAGACTTGACCTCGAACACGCCTTCGCCCATCTGAAGCAGAGATATATCGAAGGTGCCACCACCCAGGTCAAATACGGCCACGGTGATGTCCTTCTCTCGCTTGTCCAGGCCGTAGGCCAGGGATGAGGCCGTGGGCTCGTTGATGATGCGCAGCACCTCAAGCCCCGCGATTTGCCCGGCGTCCTTGGTGGCCTGACGCTGGGCATCGTTGAAGTAAGCTGGCACAGTGACGACGGCCTGGGTTATCTTCTCGCCCAGTTTGGCCTCGCAGTCCTGTTTTATCTTTTGAAGGACAAGGGCGGAAACCTGGGGCGGCGCGTAGGTCTTGCCCCCCATCTGCACGTGGGCGTCTCCATTGGGGGCCCGGATGATTTTGTAGGGCAGGACCTTTATCGCCCTCTGGACCTCCGGGTCGTCGAACTTGCGACCCATGAGACGCTTTACCGAGAATACGGTATTCTCGGGATTGGTCACGGCCTGGCGTTTAGCCATCTGCCCCACGTACGTCTCTCCCGTCCTGGGGTTGACGGCTACCACAGAAGGGGTAAGCCTGCCCCCTTCGGAGTTCTCTATGACCCTGGACTCACCTCCTTCAACGATAGCGGCGACGGATAAGGTGGTGCCGAGGTCTATCCCAATTACTTTAGGCATTCCCAGTCTCCTTTCCTGTAGAAAGACTCCTTTTGTCTTCAGCAGTCTCCGGCTTTTTAGCCAGCATAACCTGGGCAGGGCGTATGACCCTGCCATGCAGCTTGTATCCAGCACGGACCACCGTCAGCACCCGACCCTCCTGGTGGTCAGTGCTCTCCCGGAAGGCCATAGCTTCATGCTCGAAGGGGTCGAACTCTTTCCCTTCGGCCTGAATCTTGACAACGTTTTCAGATTCCAGCAGGGAATGGAACTTACGATGTACCAGCTTTATCCCCTCCAGCCAGGATGGTTCGGCCCCTTCCCTGGAGGCGTAGTCAATAGCCTGGTTGAGGTCATCCAGCGCTGGCAAGAGCTTGAGGATGAGCCTGGAGTTGGCATATTTCTGTTGCTCCTCACGCTCCTCCTCGTTCCGGCGCCTGTAGTTGATGAAATCCGCCTGGCTCCTCTGGAGCATCTCCCTGAACTGGCTCTTTTCCCTGTTCGATTCCTCGACCTCCGCCTTCAGAGCATTCAACTGGCCCTCAAGGGCCTGCCCCGGGCCAGCCGAAGGATTGAGGGGTGTCCCCATCTCTACGGTCTCCTCCCTTGTCGCCTTCCCTCCTGCCTGACCTGGGCCTGCCGGACGGGAAGGCGGTATCTCACTCTTGCGCTCTTCTTCCATACCTGTCCTTCTCTTTTAAGCTCTCAGCTTTCAGCAATGAGGTCCAACAAGCTGACCCCTGACTGCTGAAGGCTTACTTTTACTCTTGAAGTGGAAGGTTGAGCCTTTGAAAAAGCTCAGCCATCTCCTGCTCGATCATACTGAAAAACTGCTCGGCATCCTTCAGCTCCTGGGCCTCGGAGAGGCTGTTGAGCCTCTCTCGCATATCCAGGAGATGGCTGAGCAAGTTCAAGGTGAACTCTACCCCGGCCAGATTAAGCCCCAGGTTTTCCTCCAGATACCTTATCAGGCGGAGCTTCTGTATGTCCTCCTCTGAATAGAGCCTGAGCATACCGATGGTCCTGGAGGGCCTTACGAGGCCGAGCCGTTCGTACTTTCGGAGAGTCTGAGGGTGCATCTCAAGCAGGCGCGCGGCCACGCTTATGATGTAGACACCCTTCAACTCCCCCACGTACTGTGAAGGCTTTTCCTCTGGAGGCCGAGCTTCCTGGGCATCTTTACGGGCCAGCGCCATGTGCTCTGGCCTGGGTCTGATGAATATGGCGTTGACTCTTGGTACTCCCTGGCTTTTGGCACGTGGCTTATTCCGCTCTTGCATATCCTGGCTCCTGTTAATCCTGTTTATATATTATCTCTTGACACAGCTTATGTCAAGGGATATAATTTAATCTGACTAATTGGTATGGCATTCAATGTGAGGTTAGACCAAGAGATGATGTTCTTGAAAGCGTGTCCCAGATGCCGCGGTGACCTTGTCCTTGAAGAGGATATGTATGGGAGGTATATTGCCTGCCTTCAGTGCGGCTTCATAAGGGACATCACTGACAACTACGAGCCAATCGTAGGTAAGCCGGAGCCTGTCCGGGAGTTAAAGGCGGTCTAGCGGTGGGATGGGATAGCACCGCTGGACTTCAGCTTTAATTCTGAGTGAAAGGAGGTGTCTAGCATGTGGCGCTGTGAGCATTGTGGCGCTGAGAATGGTCCCCTTCGCAGTGTCTTCTGCAAGCAGTGCGGCAAAAGGCGCACCGGATGGTAATGGGCCTGGGACCACCTGGAAAGCGGCCTCTATTTCTTGCCCATGAGGGAGGTGACTCTATGGTAAGGTCAGGGTTGGTGGACAAGATTCAAGGGACTTCAACCAGCTCGGAAAGGACAGCCGCCGCAGTAGTGCGGCAGCTTGAGAACATCGTTGAGGAGGCTGAGTTGCTCTCAGACTCTGGCCACGATGAGACGGCCTGCTGGTTCTACTGGGTGCCGTTCCCTGGAGTCCGCTATTACTCCTATGAGGAGTGGCCCACCCCGGTGGATGGGGCGAGTCGGCCGAGGAGGGCTATCCGGGCTCGGTCGGGCTAGCCGCCTGCCAGGACACCTCTCAAAGGGTAAGGCCAGAGGCTTGCAAGTAAAGACAGCCCCGAGCAAATCGGGGCTGTCTCCTTTATCTCTATTCGCCCCAGGTGCACCTTAGTCAGGGCAGGTTCAAGCAAGCTCAGGCCAGAACCGCTCCTCTTTCCAGGGGTCGGCGTTGTTGTTATAGCCCCTCACCTCCCAGAACCCGGGCCTGTCCTGGGCCATGAACTCGATCCCGTTAATCCACTTGGCGCTCTTCCAGCCGTACCGGTTGGGCACCACCAGCCTGAGGGGCCAACCGTGGTCCGGGGTTAACTCCTGGCCGTCGTGTTTGTGAGCGAGAATCCCATGCCCTTCCAGGGCGGCTTCCAAGGGCAGGTTAGTTGTGTAGCCACCGTAGCAGTGGGCCATAATGTATCTGCCTTCGGGCTTGGGCTTCACCAGCTTCAACAGGTCACTGAAGAGTACCCCCTCCCAGACGTTGTCCAGGGCACTCCACTGGGTCACGCAGTGAAAGTCGGCCCCTACTGCACTCCAGGGGAGAGCTTTGAACTGTTCCCAGCTAAGCTCCAGCTCCTCTTCTACCAGGCCAAAAATACGTAGCCGCCAGCTATTCAGGTCTATCCTGGGCGTGGGCCCATAGGTGAGGACAGGGAACTTCCGGGTGACAAACTGACCCGGCGGCACCCGCTCTCCATGTCCTTGATCGGGTGCCTTCTTGATCTGGTCAGGCCTCTTCATCATCAACGTAACCTCCGGCGGAAAAACGACTCTCGAACCATATTATGCTCCCGCAGCGAGTGTGTCAAATGCATCACTACCGAGTAACTGTTCAGACTATCACCAGTTAGCGAGGTGCCAAGGAACAACCAGGACCATCAGTAAGTGTTCAGACTCCATAAGGCTTCCTCTCCTCTTGTAGGAGAGGACTGAGAGCCTGTCCTGAGCTTGCCGAAGGATGAAGGGTATCTCGCCCCCATCCCTTCGACTTCGCTCAGGGCAGGCTCTGACCTTCCGCCATCAAGGGGGAGGCAGCCTCAGTCTGAACAGCTACCCGTGAAGGCCCTAATCAGTGAGTAGCCAAAGCTGGGTGAAGGGAGTAGGCTATCACCCAGGAGGTGCAGCATGAGCCGACGGCGTAGCCTTCTGGGTGTCGAGTACGTGGGCGGGCTTAAAAAAGAGGAGAGTACAGCCTTTGCTGGGGTGGGGTTGCTGGTGGAACCTGTCTCTTATACACATCTGACGCTGCCGACGATCTTACGCGTGT
>CAYWGG010000256.1:0-4192 GCA_964457285.1 uncultured Dehalococcoidia bacterium | reverse complement strand
AGCTGAGCGCGCCGTCGGATGGCGCGCTCTTCCAGACCAGAGAGATTCGATTAGCTGCTGATTCCAAGAAGGTTGTGGTGAAAGTGCTGGACATCCCCTTCACCTCTAGTGATATGGAAAAGATGGGCAGGGTCATCATCGCTGTCCCCGACGACGGCGGCCCGCCACTTGTCTGGGGGCAGGCTAAAGAGAGACAGGAGACGGGGATGGGAGACATCAAGACCATGTTGCGGTTGGTTCAGGCGCTGGAGCGCAGTGATGGGACGATAGTGGTGGCGACATACAAAACCGGGTGGTACGGCTGCTGTCCCCACGACAACTGGTGGTACGGTGTTTACTGGTGGTGGTGGTACTACTACTGGTGGTACGACTACGACTGGGGCTGGTGGTACGACTGGTGGTGGGTCTACTACCACTGGTGGTATTGGTACGGCTGGTCCTGGGCCTGGTAAGCCCGGGTCCATTCACCTGGCCAGGGGAAGGGGTTACTGGGCTGACAGAGGGGGGTTGGCGAAGGCCAGCCCCGGCGGATAACCAGAAACTCACAAGCTCTGAGCATAATGGGGGGTACTCCTGTACAGGAGTACCCCCTGTTGTACATGGGCCATAATGGAAGGGCCCTCATCCCTTGGCCCCTCTCCCTTTTTTCACCCTGAGCATCGGGATGGGTCTTCTTGAAGACCAGATTGTCTAGAAGCCTGGTCTGATCTCCAGAGTGAAAAAGGGTGACCGAAGGTCGGGTTGAGGAGAGACCGTGCCTCAGCCTTTCTACCTGGTTGAGCGCAGTTGGGTGGAGGAGATGTCAGCCCGGAAACGGGACTCCGGGATAGCCTCGAAGAGGTCAGCGAACTCCTGGGGCATCTCCACGTCGGCCAGGGTGTGAAAGACGCCCTCGTGCACCCGTCCGGCCACCAGGAAGCGGCAGCCCGCAGCCTGTATCTCGGCCAGGGCCGCTCGCATGGTCTCCTCCCGCCCGCCGTAGTAGCGAGGATGTACCAGCCTCACCGCCGTGTCCCAGCCTATGATAAAAGTGCAGCCCGGGAACAAGGCCGCCTTCTCTCGAAAGGTCGGGGCGCGGGTGAGGATGACACACCACCCGCACTGGAACTGGCGCAGGCGGCGGCGCACCTCCACCTCCTCCAGGGGTGGTTTGTCCACGTTGACCACCGAAAGCTCAAAGACGACCTGAATGCCCAGCATCTCCGACACGACCTGCGCCAGCCGTTCGTGCCCCTGGTGCATGGGGTTAAATGAGCCGGGCAGTATGGCCAAATCCCCCCATCCTCCCTTTGCTAAAGGGGGGTCAGGGGGGATTTCATCCGCAGCCATCCGCCCGTCAGGGTATACAGCTACGTAAAGGGGCACAGCTCGTACTCTGCCGCCTGATTCCTCATCTGTCTGGGCAAGCAGGCGTTGCAGCAGGTCTTTCGGGCTCTGGCGGTTGGCGTGGGCGGTGCGCTGCACCTCCAGTTGCTCCGTGTCCACCGCCCCTAGGGGCAGCTTAAACTCGATGCCGCAAGCCTCTGCCAGGGCACGCAAGATAAGCCGACTCACCACGTCCTCCTCCCCAGGCCGGTCCCGCTGGCCCTTAGCTAGCTTCAAATTATATGTAGTGACCCCCGCATCGTCCCAGGTAGCGATGCAGCACCGATGCTCCCCTCGTTTGGGCCTGTCGGTGGCAATGGTTGCTGTGCAAGCCAGGCCCACGACAGGCTCCTGGGCCTCTCTCAGTCGTAGCGCCCTCCTGTAAGCGGACTCCGCCATTTCTCTGGCCGTCTCCGGCGAGACGAACTGGGCCGGTTCGTGTCCAAGGAACTCGACCATAGACTGCCGCCCGTAGGGGACTATGGCTTCCAGCACCGTCCTGGATGCTCCGGGCACACCCAACAGCCAGGCCAGCGCCTGTCCGCCGGCGCCGGCCACGGCGATGACCGCCAGCTTAGGTGAGGCGTGAATCCTCTCTACCAGGTGATGAACCTTACTGTCCATACCCAAACTCTCACGGCTTCCAGGACCAGGTAGAATATTGGCTACTCTTATTTTCGAATAGCAGCGAGAGCATAAAGATCGGTGTCTGACCTGCTTTCAGCAGCATTATACGGGGGAATTCCATCACTTGCCAGGTGGTATAACCCTGGTTATACTATAGAGCATGAAAACTGCCATCTCCATTCCCGATCCTCTTTTTCACGCCGCAGAGTCGCTAGCGAAGCGACTGGGAATCTCGAGAAGCCAGCTCTTCACACAAGCGGTCCAAGCCTATATCGAGGCCCACAAACACGACCGGGTGCGAGAGGCCCTGGACGAGGTCTATACCCAGGAGCCCTCTATCCTGGACGAGTCCCTGGCACAAATGCAGTGGGCTTCCTTGCCCAAGGAAGACTGGTAGTGTGGCGTGGAGAGATATGGTGGGCCTCACTTCCCGATCCGAGGGGTTCGGGCCCAGGACTTCGGAGACCAGTCCTGGTTATCCAGAGCAATCCTTTCAACGAAAGCCAGATTCGGACTGTGATAGTGGCCATTATAACATCTAACCTCCGCCTGGCCGATGCTCCTGGAAATGTACTCTTAGAGAGGGTTGAGTCTGGGCTTCCGAGGGATTCTGTGGTCAATGTGTCACAGATTCTGACCGTGGACAAGTCCTTTCTGACCGAGCGAGTCAGGATGCTACGAACTGAGACCATAGGTAGGGTAGATGCTGGCTTAAAGCTGGCCCTGGGCCTGTGAAAGAACCTGTCTATCCATTCCGATAGCCCTCACCCTTTCCAGGGTGCGTGGTCAATGGCCTTCATTTGCTTAATCGAATACTCGATCTCCGCTTTTATCTTGCGGTCCCACTCCTCCATCCACTGGGTGGGGATTGCCGTGCGGGCGTAGCGCCACCAGAGAGGCTCGCTGTGGCTGAGGGTATTTCCTTCCAGTACCTCGCCCAGGAAACAGGTCATGTCGCCTCCATCCATGGCGTTGACCACACGACAGTCCAGGTAGCCCCAGCAGTCTTCGAGTATAGGGCTGCCCGAGGCCCTCGGCGCGTAGGGGGTGCTGGCAAGCTTGTCCACCTCCCGGCCCGAGACGAGGCCGAAGTCTTTGATGTACTGGAGCTGGTCTTTGCGGAGGAAGTTCAGGGCAAAGGCGCCGCTCTGGTAGATCAGCTCGTGGCTATAGTTCCGCTTGTATATCTGGATGACCACGCGGGGCATGGTAGGCACAATGGACGCCCCGCCAATAGCTACCGCGATCTGAGCGTTAGCCTTGCCCTTCCAGTTGCTGGTGACCGCCGCAATGGGCGACCATAGCTGACTCATCACAGGAGCGATCAGGGAGTATTCCATCATACCACCTTTCCCCATCCACCCTTTGGGTTATCAAAGAGTGAACGCTGTCAGTCTACCACAGACCTTTGACTCTGGTCACGGCAGGGCGGCGATGGCCTCGATCTCAATGAGGAACTCCTCCCTCACCAGCCGGTCACAGAGTATCCATCCAATCCCACGGTCCTGTGCCTATAGCTTAGCATAGCACCGTGTCACTGCGGTATCAAATCTTCCTCACTTCGCCCCTCAGGATGACTGTGTAACTGCTGTCCATGATAAAATTCTGATGAGGAGAAAGCAGAGCCTGGAGAGAGGTATGTGGGAAATCGGGGAGATCGTGCATATAGGCTGGCCTGGCTTTGGGCGTCCTCCAGCGTCATACGAGGTGTTGGAGGTAGACAGGGATGAAGGAGCGAGGCGAAGCATAGATAGAAGGAGGTAGCAATTGGCTGTCAAAGTGCTCATAGAGCGGTGGGCCAAAGCAGGCTATGAAGAAGCTGTATGGGAGATGCTGCGCGACCTGAGAAGCCAGGCAGTCAGGCAACGTGGCTACCTCTACGGAGAGACATGGCGTTCCATGGACAACCCCAGGGTCTTTATGGTAGTCAGCACATGGGGCATGCGAGAGTACTGGGAGAGCTGGTTCAGGAACGAGTTCCGCCAGAAGATGGAGGAGCGGATTAGCCGGATGCTCAGAAAGCCCGGCACTATCAGGGTTTTTGAGGAATTGTCCATTCTGCAAACCCCTGAGACGGAGCGTCCAAGCCCAAGGGCCAGGAGGCGTAGCCCACAGCGCTTAGATCACCCTTAATCTTGTCCCGTCGTAACTACTCACCCCCTTGTCATTCTGAGAACCTCCATACCGCCCGGCGGTATGC
>CAYWGG010000255.1:0-4194 GCA_964457285.1 uncultured Dehalococcoidia bacterium | reverse complement strand
CTACACGCGTAAGATCGTCGGCAGCGTCAGATGTGTATAAGAGACAGGCCTAAGTCCTACTTCAACAGCCTCATTGAGCATCCGGTCTTCGTAGAAATTGTAGTGAAGGCTGTTAGCTGCGTGGAAATTTTCCTGAAGCCTTTGGTCTCCCGTTTCCAGCATCAACTGCCTCACTACCTCGAATAAAGCTGCATGGCTCTGGTGCTGCCAGCTCCTTCGAGCAGCCACGGCCTTGACTATTTGTGCGGCGGCCCCCCAGCACTTCTCCGAAGCCTGGCGCAGGTCTCCCTGGGCCATCTCCTCCTGGGCCTTCGTGAGAAGCCCTCTGGCAACGGTGGCGTACTTCCTCTCGTCTTCGGTCATCTTGCCCTCCCCTTAAAGCCTCTCGGACTTAGCTAGTCACCGCCCCTTCCGAGGCTGACGATACCAGCCGGGCGTACTTGGCCAGCGCTCCGGTTGTATATACAGGAGCTGGAGGTTGCCATCTTCGGCGGCGCTCCTGCATCTCTCCCTGGGAGATGTTCGCCTCCAGCTTGCGGCCTGGGATGTCCAGGGTTATGGGGTCTCCTTCTCTGACCAGGGCGATGGGCCCTCCTACGGCGGCCTCTGGGGCTACGTGGCCCACCATGAGCCCCCGGGTGGCTCCAGAGAACCTGCCGTCGGTGACCAGGGCGACGTGCTCTCCCAATCCCTGGCCCACCAGGGCCGCGGTCACCGCCAGCATCTCCCTCATGCCTGGCCCACCCCTGGGGCCTTCATACCTGATCACCACCACGTCTCCAGCCCGTATCCTCTGGACCTGTATGGCCCGGAAGGCGTCCTCTTCTCTATCAAAGACACGTGCGGGCCCCTGATGGCGGATGTGTCCCTGGCTGGCCGACACCTTCACCACCGCGCCCTCGGGGGCAAGATTGCCCTTCAGGATGACCAGCCCACCCGCCGGTGCCAGGGGCGAGTCAACGGTGTGGACCACCTGCCGGTCGTCAACCGTATCCAGGGCTTCCAGGTTCTCTCGGAGGGTCCTGCCCGTGACCGTCAGCACGTCGCCGTGAAGCAGCCCTGCCTCCAGGAGGCGCTTCATCACCAGGGGCACCCCTCCCACCCTATCGAGGTCGGCCATGACGTACCTCCCGCCCGGCTTCATGTCGGCCAGGTAAGGAGTGCGGCGACTGATCTGGTCGAAGTCATCAATGCTCAGGGGGACGTTGGCTTCGCGGGCGATGGCCAGAAGGTGGAGCACCGCGTTGGTGGAGCCACCCATAGCCGCCACTACGGCGATGGCGTTCTCGAAGGCCTCACGGGTCAGGATGTCCCGTGGCCTTATCCCTTGTTCAAGGAGCTGTATCACCGCCTCTCCCGCCTGGCGGGCCCTGTCCAGTATCCTGTCATCAACCGCCGGGATGGAGGTGGCGCCGGGGAGGGCCATCCCCAGGGCCTCAGCTACTGATGCCATAGTATTGGCGGTGAACAGACCGGCGCAGGAGCCCGCGCCGGGGCAGGCGCACATCTCAAGTTCGGTAAGCTCCTGAAGGGTTATGTTCCCCTTGGAGTAAGCCCCTACAGCCTCGAAGACGTCCTGGACGTTCACATCTCTTTGCCGAAAACGCCCGGGCATAATTGTGCCGCCATAGATGAAGACGGTGGATATGTTCAGCCTTACGGCGGCCATGAGTGACCCGGGCAGATTCTTGTCGCACCCGGCCAGAGTCACCAGGCCGTCGAAGCGCTGGCCGAAGGCCACCAGCTCGATGGAGTCGGCGATGACCTCCCGGCTGATGAGGGACGCCTTCATACCTTCGGTGCCCATGGTAATGCCGTCGCTGACGGTGATGGTCCCGAACTCGAAGGACGTGCCCCCTGCCACCTTCACACCCTCCCTGACCTTTGGGGCCAGCCGGGCCAGGTTGACGTTGCAGGGGGTGATGTCGCTGGCCATGTTGGCGATGCCGACGAAGGGCTTGTTCAGGTCCTCGCGGGTAAGCCCCATAGCGTAGAAATAGGACCGGGCAGGAGCGCGCTCCGGCCCCTCAGTAATCTCCCGACTCCTGTGCTTAAGGCGGGTCTCTCTTGTGGTCACCATTCTTCTCCTCTCTCGGTTTTAATCTTATTGGGCCCTTGCCAGCTCCTGGGCATCCCGGATGTAGTCGGCGGTCTCTCTAATATCGCTTTCAACCACATCCTCAGGTTCGCACATCCCATCGTAAAAGCAAGCGCCATGTAAAAAGCTAGCTGCTGCAAGGTAGTGCCGCTCCAGTAAAGTCCTGACCCTCTCATCCTGACGGCTCAAGATGCGCAGCCCTGTAAGAGTACGTCCTGCTGTCCTGGGCTCATCACCGGTCCGAGCCAGGATAAGGGCGTCGGTGGCCCTTTTGGTGGCTCCCCACGCTTTCTCAGCGGCGTTTCTAAGCCTGCCGCGCTCCAGCTCCTCCATCGCATCGCCATAGAGAGCCCAGGCATCCTGGAAAATGTGTGTAACCCTTTCGGTCTCTATCATGCTATCCCCTCTTCTCTAATATTGAATATTGAGGGTTGATTAAGGAAGCTTCGCTCCCGCCTTTATTTTCCCCCTCTCGTCCTTCAATTCCTGGACGAAACTTTCAATGGTCTCTTTTCCGACGATAAATCTGTACCCCGACATTAGAAGGAAAGGCTCTCCATACCAGAATTGTACTACGAAAGCCCTCTCTACTCTGCTCTCCGGACAGATACTAAGCATAAAATCGTTGTCCATGGTCGTGATACTGAAGGCTTGCTTTTGCTCTATGACTAAAGCCTCCAGTCCGGCTATCAGGTCATCTATATCTGGAAGTGTCATGCTAAGACTGTCGGAAACTCTTCGATGGCCCTTTACTTCAAACTGTAGCAGGGTTGATACCCAGATTGGCTCCTCTTCATCGGAGATACGATGGGGGTATAATTTAAGGGCTATAGAGTTTTTGGAGTCAACTAAACGCGCCATAATAGATTTTCCTCCTTATGGTGCGGTGGGACCTTTGGATCTTATCACGGTTGCCACTTGCCCCCTTGAGTTGAGCCTGACTTCGGCATCCTTCCCGATAAATCTTGTCACACCTCCCCGTCCGGGCTCAACCCTAACTGGTTTCCGAAGAGCATCCAGGATTTCGTCAGGCCTGACACCACGTTCGATCACCTGGTTTATACCGTGTTTGGTAAAACCCTTCAGTTGTTGCACAACTAACGCCGATGGCCGATAGCCAACGTTTGCAGCCTCATTATAAGTTCCATAGCTCCCATGCACAACCAGTGCTCCACCCTCGCCCTGTCCCTTCTAGCTGGAGTTCCAGGTACGAATCTCGTAGGGGTTGACGGGGGGGGGGAGAGCATGTAAAATTCGCTCGTTGACCGAAAGACGTTTACGCTGAGTCAGATGGGAAAAGCGCTATGAGACGCATCCTGAGCATCAGAGGGGCAATAGTCCTGGCAGCGGTGGCCGTGGTGCTGGTGGTAGCTGCCACATACGCCGCCCAGACTATCTTCGACCGCACCGTCACCGCCAGGTGGCTGGTGGTCGTCAGCGGAGACGTAGCCATCGAGGTGTTCGAGGCCGACGGCACGACAAAAGTAACGGAGATAGACTTCGGCACCACCTTCATAGACCTCTCTGGCAACCTCCTCCAGACGCCCACCCACAAAGTGGTGGTGAAGAACCTCTCCACCAGCGACGTGCAGGTGACCGTGACGGGCGACTTGAAGGACGACGTAATCCCGCTGTTCGGCCCCACCACCGGAGACCTGAAGTCAGGGGACCAGAACGCCTTCGTCCTGAAGCCCAAGGGGCAGACTGGCGACGCTAAGGCTGGCTACGTCGGGCTGACGTTGTCCAAGCCCACCACGGGCAGCAAGACGAGCGCCATCATCTTCAGGGTCACGAAGGCTGGCCCCATCGAGCCCCCTCCTGGCATGGTAAGCTGGTGGCCCGGGGACGGCAACGCCAACGACATAGTGGACGGCAACAACGGCACCCTGACGGGTGACGCTACCTTTACTACTGGAGGAAAAGTAGGGCAGGCGTTCAGCTTTGATGGGACTGGAGATTTTGTCATCGTGACGGGTGACAGACCCAACCTCAATATCACTGGCGATGTCACCGTTGACCTGTGGGCAAAGCGGACCGCCTTCGGCAGCCAGGGTATTATGGTCCAGAAGGGTGCTGGGGGGAGTGTACCTTACACC
>CAYWGG010000254.1:0-4199 GCA_964457285.1 uncultured Dehalococcoidia bacterium | reverse complement strand
GTATCTTTTTCACCGAGGGCCAGATTTCGATCATAGTATAGCTTCAGTTGAACCTGTTCATGGCTGTCTGGATGCCCCCTTGAAGCAGGCAGGCCACCACTTCGGCCACCGTCGCCACCGCCTTTTCTACTACTGGCTTCTCTTCAGGGGAGAATGACCCAAGGACGTAGTCCATACCCTCTAAACCCGCCGGGGGCTTGCCGATGCCCACTCGAACCCTGGGAAATTCCTGGGTAGATAGGGTGGCTATGATGGACTTGATGCCGTTGTGCCCCCCAGCGCTGCCCTCAGGACGGATACGAATCCTCCCCATCGGGAGGTCCATGTCATCATATATTATCACGAGGTCATAAGGTTTGGCAGAGAAGCGAGTGAGCAGGTACTCTACCCCCTCACCGCTGTGGTTCATGAAAGTGCGGGGCTTGGCCAGCACCAGAGGTATGGAGAGCCGGGAAGCAGGCCCTTGGAGACCGGAGGGGCGAAAGTAGCCCTGGCCCAGCACCGCCTTTTTGCGGCGCTCTGTCAGCGCAATGCCCCACTGCCCGGCCATATGGTCAATGCACTTGAAGCCGACATTGTGGCGGCTGTCGCTGAACTCTCTGCCGGGATTTCCCAGGCCGACTATGAGCTTTAATCTACACATCAAGCTAATCTTCTTGAAACTCTGGTTTTCCAGAAGCCCTGTCCGATATTCAGGGAGGAAAAGGGTTTCTCAGGAACTGGCGTACGAACACGGCCAGATCAGCGTTAAGGGTGTTGGACAGGGCAGAGAGGTCGCTGGCCTGCACTATCTTGAGAAAGTTCTCAAGACGCTGGTCTATCTGACCGTGGAGTAAGCGCTCTACCAGCACCAGGCTGAGGCGGCGGTTCTGCTCCCCAAGGGCGTGGTCCAGGCCTCGCTGGAAAAGCTCAAGCTCCTGGACGGGCGGCGTTTTCCCCAGGGCCATCTGGCAGTTGGGGCACCGGGCAGTCAGGCCCCGCCCTGCACCCGCCGAAGGGTGGAGGGGAATTCCCCAGGGGTCTACGTCGCAAAGCCTGGCCATCTGTTCAAGGGTGTCGTAACGCTGCTCCAGGTCTAGCCCCACGGGCTCTCCAAGCTCCGGTATGGAGTTGAGGAGGGCCAGGGCGCGCAGCTTCAGATGGGAGTCCTCCAGGGACGCCCGCACCTGAGAGACCTGGCGCTGATAGTAGCTGTGGTGATTGGCATAGGCGCGGCGATAGCGGGCCTGGAACTCCCTGATATGTGCCCTCACGGTAGGCCAGCCCTGGGGACTGGCGAGGAGAACGGGCAATGACATCTCCTCCAGCAGGGTCGTGCGGTCGAAGTCTAGCTGCCTGTACCTGCCCTGTACCACTGCCCCGTCCAGGTAGGCTTTCGTATCAATGATGTCTTGCAGAGAATCTCCGAGGTGAAGCAGCTGTATCAGCAGGCCCAGGTCGTGGAGGAGTTCCTCCTGGCTGCCGTAGAGGTTTCTGCAAAGCTCGTAGACCCTCCGGAAATCTCCTCCCTCACACACCTCTAAGAGGCGCTGGAGGGCAGAAAGGGGTTCCCCCTCATTGGGGCTGGATATAGTCCTGCTCAGGGTCTCCAGGACGTCACGGGCCTGGTCTGCATCCGTTGCCAGCTCACGGAGGACGTCCCGAAGCTCTCCCTCCTGCCTGGATAAATCGGATGAGCTTTCCTCTGCCTCTGTGAGGCCCTGGCACAGGAGGGAGGTGTACTGCAAAGCATCGTTCCAGGAAGCTTCTCTTCGGAGGAGGCGCAGGCTGAGGATTTTTTCAGCGTAAAGATCCTCTCTCCAGGGCAAGAAAGGTATAAACTCCCGCGTGAGCCTGACCCCCCGGACAGGACGGCCATCCAGAAAGGTCAGGCCGTGGCCGGGTGCCAGACCCAACTCGGTCTCTGGTTGCCCCTCCCGGCCGGAGTAAAAGGCAAAGGCAAGAAGATACAGAGTAGCCAGCGGCCGAGTAAGGCCAGAGGCATGGGCCAGCAGGAGATGGATGTCTCCCCAAGGTAGCTCTCCCTGACGACGCTCCAGCTCAACGAGGATTTGCCCAAACACCTGACACTCCCCCGGATCGAAAAGGAGGGGGGTGGTGGGTTTTGAGAGGCCGAGACCGGGGCCGAAGTCGCCCAGTGGAGCCCTGTCTTCTGCGCTGGAAGCGAAAATAGCCTGGTATATCCTGGGGATGTCCTCCGAAGCCATGGGCCTCGGCAGCAACGCAGGGCTGAGAGGTAGGGCTGGGTAAGCCCACGACAGGAGGGCGCTGGCAATCCTCTGGTACCAGTCGGCCGGGTCCGGGCCGATGAAGAACTCTCCGATGTCCCCTGGTTGAAAGACGGTCGGAGACTCGATGTGGCCGCGGCCATAACGGGCCGCTTCTTCGCTTGCTAACTGGCTCTCCAGGGCTTCACGCTGCCTTGCCAGATGCCCACGAATGAAAGAGGTTTCCGGATCCCTCTGGGTGAGGTAGAGGGCTTGAGTCTCCCTGATGGCCATCAGCTCCCTGTCCGCAGGCCCCTGACCCCTCGATGGCCTCCTGCCTGGAATACAAACGGCGATCCTGGAGTCCTGGATGTCGCTGGATGGCACCTGCCTGGAATTTCGCAGGAAGACGATACGAAAATAGACATCCTCCTCCAGCGTCCGCCCCCAGGCTGGGTCCCAACGGCTTGAATGGATTGCCTCTCCCCTGTACTGCAAGCCCTGGTGGAAAAAGGTGAGAGGCTTGGGTTCTCCCGATGGAAACAGAGAGAAAGGCAACCCCGGACGCGAGGGGGAAGCGCTCATCTACTCGCCCCTCAGCCGTGGTGAAGTGCCGGCCAAAAAGTCCAGAAACTCCTCCTCATTCAACACTGTGATGCCCAACCGTTCCGCGGCTGCCAGCTTGGAGCCAGGCTCAGCGCCGGCCACCAGATAGGCAGTCTTTCTGGTCACGCTGGGGCTGGTAGAGCCGCCCAACTCTTTAATCCGGGCCTCGGCGCGAGAGCGGCTCATGGAAGCCAACGTCCCGGTGATGACGAAGCTCAGACCAGCCAGGGGTAACTCCCCGTCCTCACCCCAGCCTTCGGAAATCCCCCCTTGCCCCCCTTTACTAAAGGGGGGTTGGGGGGATTTGGTGCGGGCCACCTCTCTTTCGAGCTTGACTCTAGCCTGGCGCAGCTTCTGGATAACTGCGATGTTGTGCTCTATATGGAAGTAGGCAGCTATGCTAGCTGCGATTTTGGGACCGATGCCAGGTATGGAGGTAAGCTCTTCCTCGACGGCCTTGGACAGCCGGTCTATGCTGGAGTAGTGCTGCGCCAGCATGTCCGCTATCTCTGACCCAACATGCTGGATTCCTAGGGCAAAGATGACCCTGGAAAGGGGCCGCCCCTTGCTGGCCTCAATATTTTGCAGGATTTTAGTGGCTAGCTTATCTCCCATACGCTCCAGTCCCAGGAGTTGCTCTTTGCTAATATAGTAGAGGTCGGCCACATCTTTTACCAGCCCCGCGTCTATAAGGGTTCGACACCACCGCTCGCCAAGGCCATCAATATCCATTGTCCCTTTGCCTACAAAGTGCTTCAGCAGCTCGAAGAACTGGGCAGGGCAGGCGGTATTGGGACAACGGCGCATGGCCTCGCTCTCTGGCTTGACCACCTGGGTACCGCACGCCGGGCAGTGCCGGGGCGTCGAGTAGACCTTCTCCTCGCCTGTGCGCCGGGCCACTACAGGCCCTACTATCTGGGGTATCACTTCGCCGGCCCTCTCCACCATGACCCAGTCGCCGATACGAATGTCCTTCTCCTTGATGTAGTCCTCATTGTGAAGGGTGGCCTGCTTGACCATCACGCCGCTGACGTTGACGGGCTGGAGGATAGCGTAGGGGTTCAAGCTGCCGGTGCGGCCTACGTTGATTCCGATGTCCAGCAGCCGGGTGATGGCCTGCTGGGCGGGCCACTTATAGGCGACTGCCCACCTGGGCTCACGGCCCACGTAGCCCAGGATGTCCTGATACTGGAAAAGGTTGACCTTCACCACCAGCCCATCGATCTCGTAGGGAAGGTGGTGTCGGTCCTCCAGCCAGGAATGATACATCCCCTCTACCTCCTCCAGGCTATGGCAAAGGGTGTTATGGGGGTTGGTCTTGAAGCCTAGCTTCTTGAGCCGCTGAAGGGTTTCCCAGTGATTATCGGGCATGAAGCCATCCTCGTG
>CAYWGG010000253.1:0-4203 GCA_964457285.1 uncultured Dehalococcoidia bacterium | reverse complement strand
CCTTGAGGGGCCAGAAGGCAACGTACAGGTGGCGAGAGATGTAGACACCCGGCGGTTTTTTGAGGTGTTCTACGGCACGCTCATTGGGGACTGAGCCTGCAAACCCTACTGGAACACGGCACGCTGGGAGCCGCCGCCTGCCGCTATTACCTCTCCCGTGATGGCCATAGACTTTGAGGAGGCCAGGAAGCAAACTACGTACCCGATCTCTCTTGCATCCACGATCCTGCGAATGGCGATGTTCTGAGCGATACGCCCCTCGATCTCCTCTACCGTGACTGCCTGCTGCCTGGCCCGCTCCGCCAGATTCGGGCCGGTTCTCTCGGTGCGGGTAAAACCGGGATGTATCAGGTTGACAGTAATGCCGTAGGGCCCTAGCTGGTCCGAAAGGCTCTTGGTGAGGTGGACTATGGCGGCGTTACGCAGCCCGCTGATGACCTCGGACTGACGCCCAGAGAGCCCGCCTATGTTGACGATCCGTCCCCACCTCTGGCGCTGCATGTGAGGCGCTACAGCTTTGGCGCAGCGGAAGTAGCCGACGACCTTGGTGTTGATGTCCTCCAGCAATGCCTCATCGCTGGCATCGGACAGTTGGCCTCGCACCAGGCCGCCGGGCACAGCAGCGTTATTTACCAGGATGTCTACCTTGCCCAGGGCTGCAACCGTGGCCTCTACCATTTGCTCCACTGACTCCCGGTTGGTAGTGTCGGTGGTCACGGGGATGATGCGGCGTCCAGTTTCTCTCGCTATCTCGCTGGCGGCCTCCTCAAGGGCCTCGATATGCCTTGCGCAGATCACTACATCCACTCCCTCTCGGGCAAGCTCCAGTGCGATAGCTTTTCCGACTCCCCTGCTACCTCCAGTGACAATCGCTGCTTTACCTGCCAGCTCCAGGTCCATATCTCGCTCCTTTTTGGTTTATAAGGCTATCCTCTGATAGCAGGCGCTTTGCTAAAATATCTCACGAAGGGCTACCACCAGCCAATGCCTGTATCCTGGAGATTCTAACCCCAAAGGCCTTAATACGCAACTAAAGGCTTGGTGGAGGCTTGAGCCTCGTGATAATATAGGGACGCTATTCAGTATCCTCTCAAAGGAGGCAGCGATGAAGGCGCTAGAGGGAGTGCGTGTGCTGGACCTTACCCGGGCTCTGGCGGGGCCCTATTGTACCATGATGCTGGGAGATTACGGGGCCGATGTGGTAAAGATAGAGCTGCCGGGCGCAGGCGACGACACGCGACACTGGGCGCCACCATATATAGGTGAGGAGAGCGCCTATTTCCTGTCCATTAACCGCAACAAGCGCAGCATAACACTGAACTTGAGGCACCCTCATGGAAAGCAGATATTTATGGAGATGGCAAAGGACGCCGATGTGGTGGTGGAGAATTTTACCCCTGGGGTGGTGGACCGGCTGGGCATTGACTATGGGTCAGTGAAAGTAATAAACCCTCGCATCGTCTACTGCTCCATCTCAGGGTTCGGCCAGACAGGGCCATACAGGAACAAGTCAGCCTATGACCAGGTCATGCAGGGCATCGGTGGTATCATGAGCCTGACCGGGGAGCCCGACCGTATGCCCGTTAAGATGGGAATAGCCCTGACTGACATAGGCGCTGGGATGATGGCTGCCTACGCCATCATGGTCACCCTGTTCCACCGTGAGGCCGGCCAGTCGGAAGAAGGGCAGTATATAGACATCTCCATGCTGGACTTGCAAGTCGCCTGGCTCACGTACATGGGGGGCTATTATTTTGCCACGGGAAAGAACCCGGAGAAGGTAGGGGCCGCACACCCCACCCTTGTGCCTTATCAGGCGTTTATGTGTCAGGATGGTAAGTACATCAATATAGCTGTTGGTTCGGAGCGCCTTTGGGAAAGGTTTTGCAAGGCCATGAATCGGGAGGACCTTCTTAGCCATCCCGACTACGCCCAGAACGGTGACCGGGTGCGGAACCGGTCGAAACTGGTGCCACTTCTCCAGCAGGAGTTTCTCAGGAAACCGGTTGCTGATTGGGTCCAGCAGATAGAGGAGGGTGGCGTGCCTTGCGGCCCCATCAACGAGCTAAGTGATGTCTTTGCCGACCCGCAGGTGCTGTCCCGAGATATGCTTCTGGAGATACCCCATCCAACACTGGGCAAGATAAAGCAGGCTGGAATTCCCATCAAGTTCTCCAGGACACAGGGCTCCATAGGCCGCCATCCGCCTCTGCTGGGTGAGCACACGAGGGAAGTCCTCCTTCAGCTTGGCTACTCTGAAGATGACCTGAAGCGTCTGAAGGAAGAGGAAGCGATTTAGTTCGACCTCAAGATAGCAGTTCCAGAGCTTTCTGGTAGTCCTGGGGGGTGTTCAGGTCAAGAAGTATCTCCGACGCGTCTATCTCCACCCGCTGCGCCTCGCCCTCGTGCCTACGGGCCACTGCCTTGAGCCCCTGGTTATCCTCTGATATGTCCATAAGCTCGGCCATAAGAGACGTGGACAGGATTATCGGGTGGCCCCCTTTGCCCTGGTAGGTGGGAACGGTGATGAGGTAGGGGCGGGTTTGAAGCCCGCCCTTACTGCGCTGGCTACCGACGCGGTGTAGCTCCATAATTCGCCGGATAGTGTGGGCGGAGCGGGGCTGGTCCACGTTTAGAACAAGTATAGCCGCCTCATGATGAATTCCCCCTTCTCCCCCCTTTTTCAAAGGGGGGTTAGGGGGGATTTGCCGAAGGACGCGTAGTCCTGCCTTTATGGATGTGGTCTTGCCCTGCCGGTAGTCGGGGTTATAGACACATAGGACCCCTGCTCGGCGGTTGAGCAGGGTATCCAGTCTTTCAGACTGATGTCCCAGCACCACGACGGTCCGCGATACGCCTGCTGACGTGAGGGCAGCCACCTGGTGTTCCAGGAGGGTCTTGCCCCGCCACGGCAACAGGGCCTTGAGCTCCCCCATACGGGTGGACTCTCCCGCAGCCAGGAGAAGGGCAGCTATGCCCGTGTTGCTCCACCCTTTCCCTGCCTCACCTCCCTCGCACACTTTTGATGCCACAGCCCCTCCCCTAGTCCGATACAGCTTCGGCGGCCAAAGCCTTGTTTATGGCCCGGTTGAAGTACCTTTCGTCCATCCGCATGGGGCCACCCGAGCCGCCGTGGCGGAACATAATAATCTCCGACATGATGCTTACGGCCAACTCATCGGGCGTGAGGGCTCCTATGTCCAGCCCGATGGGGGCGTGTACCCCCTTCAACCGCTCCGGCGGGACGCCCAGTTGCGCCAGGCGCTGATAGATGAGTATGGTCTTACGTTTGCTCCCTAGCAGCCCAACGTACTTGGCAGGAGTGCGGACCGCCGCCTCCAGGGCCAGGTCGTCGAACCAGTGGCCACGGGTGGCTACCACAATAAAGGTGTTGGCGTTTATGGGAATCTGGTCCAGGCCCCTGGTGTAGTCAGGGACTACTATAGTATCCTCGGCTTCTGGGAAGCGCTCCTTGTTGGCGAACTGGGGCCTGTCGTCCACCACGTAGACACGGTAGCCCAGCATACGGGCCAGGGCATAGGTGGCCTTAGCTACGTGGCCGCCTCCCATCAGCACTACGGTGGGGGGAGTAGTGAACCCTTCCACGAAGACTTCTACGCCATAGTGGGTCATAATGTGCTCGTTGGTGCCCAAGTCGGCCACTCGCCGGGCCGCTTCCAGCGCCAGCCCGTCCAGCTCCGAGTCTCCCAGAGAGCCATAGGTGGAGCCGTCCTCCCGCAGCAAAATCTTCGCCCCTATCTTCCCCCGGCTCGATTCAGTTCTCACTATCGTAGCTACGCTCACCGGCTTGCCGCTCGCGTAGGCCTCCACCATCTCCTCGCCGAAGGGCAGGAACTCATGAGGCTCCCATAAGGGCTCGATGAAGAAATACATCGTGCCGCCGCACACCAGCCCGTCTCTTGCAGCGATGTCCTCGTTGAGCAGGTAGTCTCGGAACTCTGGGGCGCCGTGACGGCGCAGTATCTCCTTAGCGGCAAACCAGATGTCGCCCTCCACGCACCCACCACCCAGAGTCCCCACGCCGCTGCCATCCTTCCGTACCAGCAGCTTGGCGCCAGCCTTCTGAGGGGTAGAGCCTTTCGTCCTGACAACTGTGGCCAGGACACAGGCCTGATTCTCTCCAACCAGCTTGACCGCCTCTTGTATTACTTCCTTCATTCCCATTCACCTTTTGAACTGAGA
>CAYWGG010000252.1:0-4218 GCA_964457285.1 uncultured Dehalococcoidia bacterium | reverse complement strand
ATGGCGGATGCACAACAGGCAATATCCACGTGGAAGGCCATCCTGGGTGACCTTCAGCTTCAGGTAACTCGACCTATTTACGAGACCTGGCTGAAGGAAACCGAGGGACTTTCCATCGCCGATAACCTCCTTACCGTCGGGGTGCCTACACCCTTCGCCGTAGAGTGGCTGGAACGGCGCATGTACCAGCTCATCCTTAAAACAGTCCAAAAGGTGACCAACCAATCGCTGGAGGTCCAGTTCCAGGTGAGAAATCTGGCGGAGGGCCAGGGGTGGGGCCAGGAGGCCACTGCTCTGCCATCTCTCACGTCCCCACCGCACCTGGGCGGCGAGCCGCCTGTCACGGGAGACCATGCGGCCCGCAGGCCCACCTTTCAGCCCCCGACCTGTACCCTCAACGGGAAGTACACCTTCAGCAGCTTCGTCGAGGGCCCCTCTAACCGGCTGCCCTACAGCGCGGCGCGGGCCGTGGCAGAAGCTCCCGGAAAGAGCTACAATCCTCTTTTCCTGTACTCCGGCGTCGGCCTTGGCAAGACCCACCTCCTCCACGCCATCGGCCACACCTGTATCCCCAGTAGTTTAAGCTTCCTGTATGTCACCTGCGAGCAGTTCACCAACGAGTTCATCGCAGCCATAAGGGGCAGGACCACCGAGGAGTTCAGGGCCAGGTACAGAAGCGTGGAGGTACTCCTGATAGATGACATCCAGTTCATCAGCGGGAAGGAGCAGACCCAGGAGGCCTTCTTTCACACCTTCAACGACCTGCACAACTCCAACCGCCAGCTCGTCCTCACCTCGGACCGGCCCCCCAGGGCCATGTCCCTGCTGGAAGACAGGCTGCGCTCCCGCTTCGAGTGGGGCCTCATCGCCGATATACAGCCTCCAGACCTGGAGACCAGGATGGCTATCCTTCGCACCAAGGCCGAGCAGATGGAGGTGAGCCTTGAGGACAGCGTCATCGAGTACATCGCCAAGAAGGTGCAGAAAAACGTGCGAGAGCTGGAAGGAAGCCTCAATCGGATAGTGGCCCTGGCACGGCTAACGGGCAGCCCCATCACCCAGGAGCTAGCCTCTCAGGCCATCGCCGACTTTATGCCAGACCCCTCTCGCCGCGATGTCGATCCGGATAAAATCCTGGACGAGGTCACCAAGAAGTTTCACGTGAGCAACGATGACCTGGTCGGAGCCAGCCGCAAAAAGGAGATCGTGCGAGCGAGGCATGTGGCTATGTACCTGCTGCACGAAGAGTTGGGCATGAAGGATACGGAGATCGGGAGGCTGCTGGGCGGCAGGGATCACTCCACTATCATAAACGCCGTAGGGAAGGTAAACTACGAAATCAACGTAGACTCTCACCTCCGGCAGGATGTCCTGGCCATCAAAGAGTCCATCTTCAACTAAGCACTCCAGAGTCATCCGGTTCACATAAATGTGTGGATAACCTGGCCTTTTTTGTGGATAACCGCAAGTCCCCTGTGAATAACCCATGCTCCTTTCCACACCCCTCTCCCTCCAACGTTGCCTCCTGGAACATGCCCCCAAACCCGCCACATCCCTCCACAACATCAGCCCACTTTTCCACACTCAGGCGTGCTAAAATGGTTGTGTTGTAAACACAAAGGGCCAATACAACCATAGCTAGTTATCCACACCATCAACGGCTATACTACTACTGTTACCTCATATATATAGTACATACAAATAGATATCATGATAGACATAGTTAAAATCTCGGTGAAAGCGGGGGGTGGAGGGAATGGCTGCATAAGCTTCCGCAGGGAGAAGTTTGTTCCCAAGGGTGGCCCTGATGGAGGAGATGGTGGGGCCGGAGGAAGCGTGTTCATCGTAGGAGACCCATCCCTGAATACGCTGCTTCACTTGAAGTATCACAGCACCTGGAGGGGGATGCGAGGCGTTCACGGATCAGGCAACAAGAAGCGTGGCGCAAACGGCGAGCATGTGACGATTCCCGTGCCCATCGGCACGGTAGTTTGGCGACTCGCGGCCAGGGGTGACCCTGAGAGTAGTCCAAGGCAGATGATAGCGGACATAACCGATACGGAGCCCGTGCTGATGGCGCGTGGAGGGCGCGGAGGAGCCGGTAACGCCCGCTTCGTGTCGTCGGTGCAGCAGGAGCCCGTGCTGGCGGAAAAGGGAGAGGAAGGCGAGGGAGCCACCCTCCTCCTTGAGCTGAAGCTGCTGGCAGACGTGGGGATCATCGGGCAGCCCAACGCCGGCAAGTCCACCTTGCTCTCCCGGTGCTCGGCGGCGAAGCCGAAGATAGCTCCCTATCCTTTCACCACCACAGACCCGGTGCTAGGCGTGGTCTCCCTCAGGAATAGTACCTTCGTGATGATGGAGGTTCCGGGCCTCATAGAGGGAGCCCACAGGGGCGCTGGGCTAGGCCACGAGTTCCTTCGCCACACAGAGCGCGCCCGCCTGTTGCTTCACCTGCTCGACGGCCTATCGGAAGACCCCCTGGGGGATTGGCAGCGCATAAACCATGAGCTAGTCTCCTTTGACCCTTCTCTGGGGCAGAAACCCCAGATCATCGTGGTCAACAAACTGGATATAACCGAGGTCAGAGAGCGTATGCCTGCCATCAGGAGCCAGTTTGGGTCCCAGAGCGTGCCTGTTTTCTTCGTATCCGCCGCCACAGGAGAAGGGGTAGATGCACTGCTGGGCAAAGTCCTGGAGGCCCTGGAAAGCCTGCCAACTCCGGCCCCTCAACCCTTACTCCCCTCTCCCATAGGGAGAGGGGCTGGGGGTGAGGGCTCCCCACAGCGGAGAGAGGGCCCTCAGGGCAGGTTGGGAGCGCCCAGGGAGGATAGAGCCTTCAGGGTGGTGAAGGAGAACGGCGTTTACGTGGTATACGCTCCCAGGGTCGAGCGCCTGCTGCCTCTGGCCGACCTGAAGGACTGGCGGGCGGTGGTGCAGATCTGGAGGGAGCTGGAGCGCCTGGGGGTGGCGAAGGCCCTGGAGGAGCAGGGCGTGCAGCCCGGCGATACCGTGCGCCTGGCCAATGTGGAGCTGGAGTGGTTCTAATGCCCACGGCAAAAAATAGGATAGGCATAGTCGGGGGCACTTTCGACCCCATCCACTTGGGCCACCTGCTGGTCGCCGAGGAGGCGAGACTGCGCCTCGCCCTGGAGGAGGTCATCTTCATCCCCACAGGGCATCCCTGGATGAAGGCAGGCCAGTCCCTCTCGCCGCCGCACCACCGCCTGAACATGGTGCGTCTGGCCATAGCCTCCAACCCCTTTTTCCGCGCCTCTTCTATGGAGATTGACCGCCAGGGGCCTACCTACACCGTAGACACCCTTGAGGAGCTGCGCCAGGAGGCCAGTGGCGACGCCGACCTCTACTTTATCTTGGGCATAGATTCCCTAAAGGATTTCCACCGATGGAAGGAGCCTGGAAAAATCCTTGAGCATTGCACCCTGGTGGCGGCCCCAAGACCCGGCTGCCAGGGCATAGACCTGACCTTTCTTGACCATATTCTCCCCTCGTCATCCAGGGAGGCTGTGGTTGTCCTTGAGGGGCCGATGGTGGACATAAGCGGCACGGAGATACGCCGCCGAGTTGCCCGGGGCATGTCAGTGCGCTACCAGGTGCCCGAGGAGGTGGTGCGCTATATCTACCGCTATGGCCTGTATAGAGATGTGGAGGTGACCCAGTGACCACTGTGGAAAGGCTCCTTCAGCTCGCCATAGAGCGGGGGGCGCTCAAGTACGGCGAGTTCACCCTGTCCTCGGGGCAAAAGAGCCGCTACTACTTCGATGGCCGCCTCCTGAGTCTCGACCCCGAGGGGGCGTACCTCATTGGCAAGGCCCTCCTCCCCATTGTAAAGGAAGCCGGGGCCCAGGCCGTAGGAGGGCCTACCCTGGGCGCTGACCCCATCGTGGCGGCGGTGGCCCTGACAAGCCACCTGGAGGGCACCCCCGTCTTTGCCTTCATCGTGCGCAGGGAAGTCAAGTCCCACGGCACCAGGCAGCAGATAGAAGGGCCTCTAGCCCCAGGGAGCCTCGTGGCCGTAGTGGACGACGTGTGCACCACGGGCGCAGCCCTGTTCCATGCCATAGAAGCTGCCGAGGCCGCAGGCTGCTCGGTGGTGAAGGTCATCGCCATCCTTGACCGGCGCCAGGGCGGCAGCGAGGAGTTGGCGCGCCGGGGCTACGACTTCGTCTCCCTCCTTGAGGCCACCTCCAAAGGCGAGGT
>CAYWGG010000251.1:0-4278 GCA_964457285.1 uncultured Dehalococcoidia bacterium | reverse complement strand
CTCCACTAGATTAGGTCATCCAGCCTGGGCCGGTCAAGCGAGCGCTTATACAGGGCGGGGGCCTTTGCAAAAGCCCGGGCTGTTTGAAAAGGCTCTGAGTCAGGTGGCAAATGGAGTAGCAAATAGGCCCATTTCCCTGTACAATTACGCAGGTCTGTGCGGCGTACTCGCCCAAGGTCAAAGAGTATCAGGGTATGTCTGACCGCTACCCCATCCTGAAGGGTGGGGTATATGTTGTGCTCTTCAAGGAAACGCCGAAGGTGGAGAAGGGTGAGGGCAGAAGGGAGGCTAGGGTGCAGTCCGCAGACGCACTATCAGACACGCTAGCTCAAGCAGGGAATTCCTCATGCGTTTAGCTATGGCCCAGCGCGCCAACTATAAGTATTGGGCCTTCGCGGCCATTGCCATCGGTATGTTCGCCTCGGTGGTAGACCATGGTAGCATCAATATCGCTATGCCCACCATAGCAGGGCACTTTCACACCAACCTCCCCACCATACAGTGGATAGCCATAGGCTACACCCTCACCATCAGCGCTTTGCTGCTGCCTATGGGCAGGTTGTCCGACCTGATGGGCCGTAAGAGGGTCTACATCATCGGGTCCCTGGTCTTTGTAGCTGCCGCCGCCTTGGCGGGCGCTTCATCCAGCCTGACGATGCTAATCCTGGCCAGAGTCCTCCAGGGGTGCGGAGCCGCCATGACCCAGGGCACCGGCATGGCCATCGTCATGTCTGCCTTTCCGGCACAGGAGCGGGGCAAATCTATAGGCCTAATCATGACCACAGTTGGCACCGGAGCTATAGCCGGGCCGGCGGTAGGCGGCCTCCTGGTTGACGCCCTGGGCTGGCGCTCGGTCCTCTTCGTCAACATCCCTTTGGTGCTCATGGGCATCGTTGCATCTCTGGCTATCCTGGAGGGTGCCCGAGGCGCTAAGGCGACCCGTGGCAGCCCACAGGGGAAATTCGACTGGCTGGGCGCAGCGCTATCAACGGGAGCCCTGGTGACCTTTCTGCTGGCTATAACCAACGGCCATAAGTCAGGATGGACATCGCCCCCCATCCTGACGGCGCTGCTGGGCTCTATGGCCCTGCTAGGCAGCTTCATCTGGTGGGAGCTGCGGACCCCTGCGCCGATGCTAGACTTGAGGCTTTTCCAGCGCAGGGTCTTTTCCTACGGCGTATCTGCCCACTTCATCACTTTCCTTGGAGGCTCTGCGGTCCTGTTTTTGATGCCCTTTTACTTGCAAAGGGTGCTTGGCTATAGCCCTGGTGAGGCCGGGCTGATCGTGGTGCCCAACGCCATTTGCATAACACTCCTGGGGCCCCTGAGCGGCCTGCTTTCTGACCGCTATGGGTGGAGGTGGTTCACCGTAGGAGGCCTGGCGCTATCCGTCACCGGCCTGCTCATCCTCTCACGAGTTTCCGAGAACTCCTCCCTGGCCCTGGTCATGCCGGCCCTGATGCTTCATAGTTCGGGGATGGGGCTGTTTTACTCACCCAACTCCAGCTCCATTCTCAGCACAGTGGAACGGGAGAGGTATGGAGTCGCCTCAGCCTTCCTCAACCTGATAAGGAACACAGCCAACGTCACCAGCCTGGCCGTGGCCACGGCTATCGTTACAGCGACTATGGCGTCTCTGGGTCACGAACCGAGCCTGGAGGCGGTCTCCGGCAGTGGTGGGGCAGGAGTGAGCCACGCCTTCACTTCGGGCATGCGGAACGCTTATCTCGCTATGATGGGCCTGGTGGTAGTAGGAATGCTAGTGTCTGCCCTCAAAGGTGAAAAGCCTGCCTTGAGCGGAGTCGAAGGGCCCGTAGCCTCTCCTTCCCCTTCAGTTGAAGGCCACAAGAAGCCTGAGCAAAAGGCGCAAACATAGGAGGGGCAGACCTGTGTGTCTATCCTGGGCGCATACAGCGGAAAGTGTGCGAGGGGGGTGGGGTTGGGAAGTGGTGGGGCAACACCAGACGCGCTCCTACTGCGCGATATAGCCACCGTCTATGACTAGCTCGCTACCTGTAACGAAAGAGGACTCGTCGGAGGCCAGATAGAGTGCGCCGTAAGCTATGTCCTCAGTAGTCCCAATTCTGCCCAGAGGCACTGCTGAAGTGCTCATTGGGCTGGAGGTAGGGTCCGATAACCCGCCCTGGCGCATGGGAGTATCAACTGGGCCAGGATGGATGGAGTTACAACGTATCTTATCTTTGGCGTGCTGGATGGCAGTCACCTTGGTGAACAGCCTTACCGCGCCTTTGGTGGCGATATAGGCAGGGGGACCAACAGCCACCATCCCCGATATAGATGAGATGTTGACGATTGACCCTCCTCCTGCCCGCCGCATGGCGGAAATAGCGTGTTTAGTGCCCAGAAACACCCCCTTGGCGTTGACCGCCATGATGCGGTCCCAATCCTCCTCGCTGGTGTCCTCTATGCTCTTGCGGATGACGATACCGGCGTTGTTCACCAGGACATCCAGCTTGCCATATCTGTTAACGGTAGCGCTTACGGCCGCCCGCCAGTCTGCATCCCTGGTCACGTCCAGGTGAACGTAGGTAGCTTCGCCTCCTGACTCACGGATTTGGGTCTCCACCTTCTTCCCTTCTTCATCCAGCACATCCCCGAAGACCACTCTAGCGCCTTCCGACGCAAATAGCCTGGCCTCGGTAGCCCCCATACCTCTAGCGCCACCACTGATGAGCGCTACTTTTCCATCCAGCCTTCCCATGTTGCTGCCTCCTCGCGCCTTATGGGCTCTCCGCCCCTGGGTTCCATATCCAGTAGCGAGCGATGCTGCCAGCGTCCTCCACGCGGAGGTCGAATCCAGTGATCATCTCCGCGTGTTGCTCCGCCCTTACCCCCGACCCTACCCACGCACACTTTCGATATCATCCGAAGCCAGAAAGACGGCCGCTCGGGTGTAGTGCTTTGGGCTAGGCAGCTTCAGAAGGATGATGTCTATCTGACGCCTCCACTCCTCCAGGGGCATTTCCAGGACGCCTTTCCAGTTGAAGACGACGGTGCCGTTGACCAGGATGTCCACTCCCCTTTGAGCCCTTTCTTTCCAAAGGCTAAACGGATTCTAAAGGATTGTCAATACTCCTTGAAACGTGTTAGTGTATCGTTCCTTCAGGAAGATCGTCTAAAGCCTCAAAAAAGCCTTGTCTCCAGATAGGGCCAAGAGAGGTCGTCCAGAATTTCCTGAACAAAGGATACACTACCTCTATCTTCAGCCTCTTGCCAGCTTGAAGGCTCCTGTTCTACCATCGGAGTAGCCATCGGTGTACCCTCCTCATTCGCTATATCCAGTAGGGTACTCGCAGATGGCTTCCCTTGTTACCCAGTAAATTGAAACAGGTACACACCGCCATGGTGGTTCTCACCGTGACGGCTGATAGGGACACGGGAGCGCTTTCTATGATGACAGGGCCTGTGGCATAATAGCCACAGGTCCTACTTTTTTGGAGATGGTGAAGATGGCAGACCTAAGCGGGTTCCAGTCAGGTCTCCAGGACTATATAGCGAGACTGAGGGAGAGCGCCTCCCACGACGCCATAAGGCTTCACTTTCTCGCATGGGCCAGGGATACCTTTGGCATTGACTTCGCCCAACTGGAGACGGAGGTGCAGGTCTACCGGGGGCGGGTGGACGCCCTCCTGGGCAACCTGGTCTTCGAGTTCAAACGAGACCTTGAGGCAGAAGGGGCAGAAGCCGAGGCCCAGTTGCAACGCTACATCGCCGACCTCTCGGCCCGCAATCCGGGGGTCGCATATACCGGCGTGGCTACCGATGGCCTGCGCTTCATGGTCTACATGCCCGTCTTCGATAATGGCGACGTAGCACGGCTCCAACTCATTGGCGAGCTTGATTTACAGAGGGAGCCCGACGCCGAGGTTGCTTTCCTCTGGCTGGATGCCCTCTTCTCCCACCTTCGAGAAGGGAAAGCTATCCCCACGGCGCGCAGCATGGTGGCGGGCCTGGGGCCGGCCAGCCCCACCTTCCGCCACGCCTTCCACACCCTGACCCGCCTCTACCGCCAGGTGAAAGACGAGCCCGAAGTCCAGGTCCGCTTCCGGGAGTGGCAGTCCTACCTCTCCATCGTCTACGGCGAGCCCGTGGGCGACGAAGGGCTTTTCGTCAAGCACACCTACCTGTCCACCCTCGCCCGCCTCATCGCCCTCTATCTTATCCAGCCCAACGCCTTCCTGACCGACAAGGAGGAGCACAGGAAGGTGATAAACGGCGACTACTTCCGGGAGCGAGACATCTACAACTTCGTGGAGG
>CAYWGG010000250.1:0-4303 GCA_964457285.1 uncultured Dehalococcoidia bacterium | reverse complement strand
GGTGGGGCTACGTAGAAGACCTCTATGTCGGCGGGAAACTGGACCCGGTGGTTGTCGCCGATGACCAGGATGGCTGATTCGTCCCGTTGCAGGGTATCGTTGATCCGAGAGGAGATGTGCTGGTACCGCTGGTTGATGACCTCCAGGTAGGCCTGAAGGACGATGGAGGAGGCCTTTTCACTTATCAGGCCCACGTAGAGGCACCGCTGCCAGTCGGAGCTTTCCTCAACTAAAGCTCTGTCTTCAGTAGCTTCGAGCTGGGCCCCGGCCTGACATCTGGCACGGATTAGCGGGAATGCCCCGGGATTAAGCTGCTCTACCAGCTTTTCTCCCTCCTCGCCTGGCAGAAAGATAGCCTCGTGGTAGATGCGGTTAACGGGGCCGAGGGCGGCCTCAAGGCGGGCTACGTGCTCCTGAGCGCCCGACCAGTACCGCTCCAGCCTTTCTTTCAGGTCATCTGGAGGGCCTGGGGGCGCGAGAAACAGAGGGACGAGATACACCTTCCGGCCCTTCCTAAACCGCTCTGCTTCTGGCCTATGTATTTCACCCAGGGGCGTGGACATACGTGTTCACCCTGCCGCCCTCACCCCCAGCCCCTCTCCCACTGGTGGGAGAGGGGTGGCCCTGAGCTTGCCGAAGGGCCGGGGTGAGGGACTAATTTCACAATGGAGGCAATACAGACCGCCAACGGTGCCTACGGTGGGTACAGAAGCCACCCGCGGCGGCCGGTGTTCCGCACCCGGAAGAGGTGGCCCCCGCCAGTGGTGACGTAGAGGGTGCCCAGGTCGGAGTCGCCATAAGTACAGTTGGTGGGCCTATCTACGGGCACCGGATGGGTCTCAAGGACACGGCCCGAAGGAGAAAGGACGTAGATCATGGGGCCTGGCCCGGCCTCTCGCCAGCCCGCGCAGGCGATGATGTTCCCATCGGTGTCCAGGCACATGCCATCAACGCCACGGTGGACTCCACGGGAGTCCTGACCGAAGGTATGCACCACAGTGTAGGTACCCAGAGTGTCGTCGTCCCGAAGGACGTAGGCCCGCAGCTCCCGCACCCCGTCGTAGTCGCTCTGGGCCACGTAAAGGGTGCGCTCGTCCTGGGAGAAGAGGATGCCGTTGGGCGAGGTGGTGTCGTAGGTCATGCGCTCCAGGGCCCAGCCCTCCTCAGACTGAGAGTCAGGGGTCAGCCTCAGGACGGAGGCGTGGTCCAGCTCCCTCGGTTGGACAGCGGTAGGGCCGCGGCCGATGGGGTCGGTGAACCAGATACGCCCCTTATGGTCTATGGCAAGGTCGTTGGGCCTGTTGTGGCGCTTGCCGTCGAGCAGATGGGGCAAAGTAGCCATCGTGCCGTTGGACTCGAAGCGCACTATGCACCGCCCCCCTCCGGAGCAGCCGTACAGGCGGCCCTGGGCGTCGAACATCAGCCCGTTGGTGGCGTTGGTCCTCGTGCGGTACTCGGTGCACTGGCCTGTCTTAGGGTCGTAGCGCATGATGCGGTTGTTGGGGATATTGGTGAACAGCAGGGCCTGGCCGTCCCAGGCCGGCCCCTCGGTAGTCCCGCCGTAGGGTCCTGCGACCAGCTCAAATTCCCAGTCCATAATACCCTCCCTGGAAAGTTTAGCTACTGATCAAAGCGAGCAACTGGAATGGTGGGTGTGGCTCCTCCGGTGGTACAGGCTCCAACCTTCGGGTGATCGGGTTGACCCTGAACCTCAGATTCTCCAGGACTTCATACCCAATCAAAGGGATCGGTGAAGGAATTACCGTTGCAGAGAATCCTCTGCCTTCAAGTTCGCCCAGAGCTGCATAGGAATCCACTTCTACAACCCCAGTCCCAGCCAGAATCTGGATTCTGCCCCTGGGGATGAGGGTCAAGCCTAGCGCTTGTATCTCCTCAAGTGGTAGACCAACGAAGGTAGCTCCTGTGTCTACCAGAAAGCCATACTCTCTGGTTGCCTGTGTGCCGGTGATGGTGGCTCTAACAAACGTGCGTCCCATCGTACCACCCACCCTCACTCACATCACCCGCACCTTCGCCCTCCGGTCAGAGGAGCGCTGAATGGCATCCAGCAGGCGGTGCCGCGTCACTGCCAGGTCGAAATCGGGCTCAGCATCCTTGCCCCCCCGGATGGCCGCGCCCAGGCGGTGGTACAGCTGAGCCACGTTGAAAGGCTCACCACTGGGCACCTCTCCAGAGACCTGGGTCAGCCTGTCCGGTACAGGGACCTCCTCAAGCTCCTTATCCTTGCCCTGGCCGCCCCTTAGCTCGATCTGGGCGTACTGGACCATCTGGCGAGAGGAGGCCACCAGGGTGCCTTCTCTGCCGTAGACCTCCATCCTCCAGCCAGTGCCGTGCCAGGGCACGGTGGCTACGTGGACCAGGGCAACAGCGCCGTTGGTGAGCACGCCACTGACCAGCACGTTGTCCGGGGCGGTCACATCCACCGTCTTGCCCGGCTCCGAGGTCCGCCACACGGGCACCTGGGTCGCCACATTGGCTGAGACCTCCCTGAACTCCCCCACGCAGAAGCAAAGGACATCTATAGCATGGCCCGTGGCTATGGTGAGAGTGTTTGCCCCCATCTGCCGGTCGGCCATCCAGGCGCGGTCAAGGCCCCGCTGGAGGATGCCGGGCAGGAACATGGTCATGTTGCAGGCCAGCACCTCTCCCACGTATCCCTCTGCCAGAAGCTCCTGGAGATGCAGCAGGGCCGGGTCGCCCCTGGCCTGCAAGCCCACAATGTTGTGGACGCCTTTCGACCGGGCCAGGTTGGCCATCTCCTCCGCCTCCGCCAGGTTGGCACCCAAAGGCCACTCGCAGAAGACGTGCTTCCCCGCCTCCAGAGCAGCCATCACCATATCGTGGTGGAGAGGGACTTTGACGGATACAGATACCAGGTCTATATCGGAGTGCCTCACCATCTCATGGTAGTCGTGGAAGGCCAGTCGGGCTCCGTAGCGCCTGGCCGACTCCTCTGCCGTCTCCCTATGGGCTGTACACACGGCCGTCAGCTCATACTCCGGCAGGGCGAGGATGGCTGGAAGGTGTGCCCTCATGCTCCACCCGTAGTGGGCGTTAGCGCCGATGATGCCAACGCGTATCTTCTCTTCTGCCACAGGAACCCTCCTTTTCGCTTTTCCAGAAGGTCTTTCTTGACGATGTATATTATATAGTAGTACCCTATAAAAGAGGTACTACTCAGGAGATTTATCCGATGCGAGAGCTCTTGACTGTCGTCACTCAGAAAGGCCAGGTCACCATTCCGGTGGAAATCCGCCGAGCCCTGGGGTTAAAGGAAGGCGACTTTGTCGCCTTTGTGATGAAGAACGACCAGGCCCTGCTCATGCGCACTGGGAGTGTGGTCGAGCGCACCGCCGGAATCCTCAAAAGGGGCGAGCCACCGCTGACGGCGGAAGCGCTGAGGGAGGCAGCAGAGCGGGCCATTGCTGAGACATCCGTTAAGCGCATGGGAGGGTAAGTGCCCCTCCCCTTCTCCTTAATCGAGTCTGCTATCAGTCAGTATAGAAGTCCTAGCGAAGGACTTCCTCGGGGATGAAACGGGAAGCCTGGCGGAAAATGGCCCGTATGGTGCCCAAGTCCAGTTCCCGGTGTCTGGGCACGGTCAAGACCTGCACACTACCGCTCTCGGTCACCCGCCGTAGCTTCACATGGCTACGTTGGGAGTGTATTCGGAAGCTGTGCCGCCCTAGAATCGCGATGACCTCATCGCCAGAGAGGCGCCTAAGCCTGGGCACTAGCTGGCTCCAGCTCCATGGTCACCAGGATGATAGGATTGGGAACCAGGCCAAAATCTGAAGGCTCTTCTCCTTCCAGGTGCTGGGCTACGGCCTCCTGAAGGTTGGCAAGAGTCTCGTCCACTGTCCTCCCCTGGGTTACAACGGCGATTTCCATGCATTCTGCTACGTAGTATTCCTCACCTTTGTATATCACGGCTTTTACTGTATGTTGTATGGTCATCTTCTCCTCATTATCATTCCTGGCCGGCTTTCAACTGTCAATTGTCAACCATCAGTAGCTAAATAGAGGCTGAAAGGGGGTTATCTTCCAGCCTACCCCTGCGCGGGGGCAACGCCAAGCTGTTGCATCAGGCCCATGTGGTCATTGATACCCCAGTGCTCTACAAGCTTTCCCCTGACGACGCGGACGATGTGAATCTCTATTATCTCGAACGGCCTGCCAGTGGGTAGTATTCCCATATACTCACCCCGGTGTGTGCCGCTCACGGTAACGCGGGCCACGACCTGGTCTCCTTCAGCAATCAGGTCGTCTATGGCTAAATGAA
>CAYWGG010000249.1:0-4317 GCA_964457285.1 uncultured Dehalococcoidia bacterium | reverse complement strand
TCCTTTATCATGTCCAGGGCCTCTTCAACCGTCTCGCCCTGAGTGACGCAGCCTGGAAAGTGGGGGCAGGATACTATATAGCCCCCCTCTTCCGCTGGCTCCAGATACACGATATACTTGCCCATCTCTTTACCCTCATCCCCCTGTCCTCCTTCTCCCGTTGGGAGAAGGCATGGGTACATTCAGCGAGCCCAAAATAATGCCTATTCGCTCAGGTCTCTAACTGGGTTCCTTTAACTTGAATCACCTGCCCTGGAATCAGATTCCGCAGTATGTGGCTTTTACCTCCGCTCCACTTCTCCAGAAAGTTTTTCATGCGGAATGTATAGGTCACGATGGATTTCAGGTGTAATGTCTCTAGGATTGAACAGAAGACCAGGGTTGGATTTGGCGAAGTGTAAGATAAGGTAGCATACTAACCCTGTGACCATGATAAGGACAAGACCTATAACACTGACCAATGCGTACTGCAACACTAGCTGATTTTTGACGACTGCGAGTGCCCCTACTGAGATTCCTTGCATCAGAACCATAAGCGCACCCAACGCACCAAGGGGACTGCGAATAGTTGTCATGGGTGGCTCCCTGCAAAGGGATCATGGACAGAAGATTTTGGAATATGCAATCGATTCCTGCCATCGAACGACACATCAAGTTGTACAATCCATTCTCCACCACTTTCACTAACAATAGTTCCACTGACAGTCATCTGCCCAGCATCCAAGCTAGTCGTGCCAGATAGGATTGCTGGCCCTTGTATTGTGACTTTTACACGATCTCCTATTTTTGCCATCAAAACACCCCTTCGTGATTCACTCCTCATAGCACAGCCGGGCCGAAGGGTCGGGAGTATTCCAGAGTCTCATCAACTGGGTTGACCTTCAGGCCCAGGGCCTCCAGGGCGCTTGCCCCCAGCAGTGGCATGGGCACATTCATGGATGCCACGAGAATACCGCCTTCCCTATCCATCAGCCGCAGGTAGGCCACCCCCACCGGCGCTACTGCCCTTCTGCTGTCGGCGAGGATTACACCCGAAGTTACCGGGAAGGTAATGCCCAGGTCGGCGGCCAGTCCTGGAGGCAGAAAGGTGTAAAAGGAGCCAGTATCCACCAGGAACTCCACCTCCTGCAAGCTGTCCTGTCTTAGCCCTATGTATGCTTTTACCCTCACCAGGCCCATCACCTTATCTCAACTCTAGAAATTCCTCGACAGTCATGCCAGCCTGTCTGATTATTGAGCGAAGGACTGGTATTTTAATATCTCGATTGCCATGATATGGTACAGGAGCCCTTCCAGGCTTGTCAGGATGCCGCATAATATAATGGCTACCAGTTATATGGTCTATGTACCACCCGGCTCTCTCCAGGATAGCGATTACCTCCCTGGCCCTCATTGGCGGGAGGCGCCGTCTCATATCTGCACAACCTCAATCTTTTCTATGGCGTCGCCAATCCCAGAGGGCACTGGCTCTCCGTGCTTCTCCAAGCTGAGGATATACCCCTTTATGGCGTCCTTTATCATGTCCAGGGCCTCTTCAACCGTCTCGCCCTGAGTGACGCAGCCTGAAAAGTGTGGGCACGAAACGATATAGCCCCCTTCTTCTGCTGGCTCAAGATACACGATGTACTTACTCATATCCGCCACTCCCTTCACAATAGCACCATGTTGTTGCGGTGCACGATGGCGACGCCATAGTGGTAGCCCAGGATGCCCTGGATGCGGTCGGAGCGGACGCCCTTTATTTTGGCAATGTCTTCCGAGCTATAGTTAGCGATGCCGCAGGCCACCTCCTCTCCCTCGGGTCTTACTATGTAGACCATATCCCCCCGCTGGAACTCGCCTTCCACCCCTTTAACCCCTGCGGGCAGGAGGCTGCGGTTCTGCTCCCGCAAGGCCAGAGCAGCGCCCTGGTCCACCAGAATTCGTCGGGACTCCCCGCGGCTGGAGAGTCCGCTCAGCATCCACCGCTTGCGGCTCTCCATCCTGCTGGCGGTAGGCAGGAAGGTAGTGCCCAGCTCCTCGCCCTGGGCTAGCCGGAGGAGAACATCTCTCTCCCAGCCGTTGCAGATGACCGTAGCGACGCCTGAGGAGGTCGCTAGCCTGGCCGCATCCAGTTTCGTGGACATTCCTCCCCTGGCGTGGGGGTTGAGGTGGCTGCTCGCCAGGGCCTCTATAGCTGAGTCTACCCTCTGCACTTGCCGGATAAGCTGAGCGCTGGGGTCAACGTGGGGGTCGGCGGTGTACAGGCCGTTGATGTCTGACAGAATCGCCAACAGATCGGCGTCTACCAGGTTGGCGAGCAGGGCCGAGAGCCTGTCATTATCGCCAAACACCTCCCCGATTTCATCCACCGCCACCACATCGTTCTCGTTCAATATAGGCACCACTCCCAACTCAAGGAGCGCCAGAAGGGTATTACGCACGTTCAGATAGCCCTGCCGGTCGGAGAGGTCTTTCCAGGTAAGTAGCGCCTGGGCTACGCTGATGCTATGCCAGGCGAAAAGCTGCTCGTAGACGTGCATGAGGTGGCTCTGCCCCACTGCGGCCAACACCTGCCGGAAAGGGATGTCCCTGCGCTCGTGGGATATGCCCAGGGTGTGCCTCCCGGCGGCGACGGCGCCAGAGGTCACCAGCATCACCTCGGCCCCCGAAGCACGAAGCCTGGCTATCTGCCCTACCAGTCCCGACATCACCTCCAGGTCCAGGCGGTCTGATCCGCCAGTGAGGACGCCGGTGCCAGCCTTCACCACCAGGCGGCGGTATCGCAGGGGCAGAGTGCCCTTGCTCCTGGGCAAGGCGACCTGGTCTCGTGTCGCTCCACCCTTTCCTCCCCTCCCACACTTTCCCTTATCAGCGGTCTCCGGTGACTCGGAGGAGGACACCATATATAAACACTACCTATATACAAAAATATCCAAAGCGGTAGCATAATTATAGCAGCATAGCTGTAACGTCTGCCAGGAACCCCTTCCTATAAGATGGGTCTTGTAAGGCCAGATTAAAGCTACGGCGGCTGGCTTCGCCTCCATTGCATGTCCAACGTCCTCAAGATGATGAAGGCGTTGAAGTAAGTGACGGCCCTGAGAAAAGCCTTTTCCACTTCGCTGGACAGTTGCTCAGCGAAGACATCGTATAGCCCCGATACCGTCCCTCTTACCACCGCCGCCAGGTTCGGGTTAGCGACTGTGAGGCCCTCCATCTCCTCATCCACACGCTGTAGGGCATGGACCAGGTCATGCAGTGTGGCCCCAAACTGGCGGACTGGCCCACTCTCCTCCTCCAGGATTAGCTGTCGCACCTCGTCTTCTATCTGAGGAAGCGCTCGGTATAGCCCACCCAATTCCTCTGTCATCCTTCCTCCCAGTGTAGGGGCGCAGCATGCTGCGCTCTCACTAGAATTTCACCGCTTATCATACCGCAAAAGGCGCATGAAATATGTGCTCTGTGTACTGGGGGTGTATAATTACGGGAGCTAAAATCCGCGAGGGAGGTGCTATGAAGTACGACGTGATTATAGTCGGGGCTGGGTCTGCTGGTAGCGTCCTGGCCGCTCGCCTGTCGGAGGATCCGGGCCGGTCGGTGCTCCTTCTTGAGGCTGGGCCGGACTATCCAGACTTCCAGCGCTTGCCCGATGACATCAAACAGGGGAACAACGTGTGGAGGTCGGCCTACGGCCCCCACACCTGGGGATACGTCGCCACCGCCACCCCATTCCAGCCCAATCCGTTCCCCCTACCCCGCGGCAAGGTGACCGGTGGCTCCAGCGCCATCAACGGCCAGGTCCTCTTCCGTGGCATCCCGGAGGACTACGACAACTGGGCCGCCTGGGGCAACCACGAGTGGGCCTTCACCAGAGTCCTCCCTTACTTCCGTAAGATGGAAACGGACGTGGATTTCGGCGGGGACGACTTCCACGGCTCCGACGGCCCTATCCCAGTGCGCCGGTATAAGAAGGAGGAGTGGCTGCCCCATGCCAGGGCCTTTTATGAGGCATGCCTGGCAGAGGGCTTCCGGGACGACCCCGACCAGAACCACCCCGAATCCACCGGGGTCGCTGCCAGGCCACTGAACAACCGTGATGGCATCCGTATAAGCACTGCCCTGGCTTATCTGGACACGGCCCGCCACCGGCTTAACCTGACCGTCAGGGCCAACGTTCTGGCCAGGCGCATCCTGTTCGAGGGCAAGCGTGCGGTAGGCGTGGAGGCGGAGAGCGGGGAGGAGATTTTCGTGGCGGAGGGAGAGCAGATCGTGCTGAGCGGCGGGGCCATCAACTCGCCCCAGCTGCTGATGCTCTCCGGAATAGGGCCAGCAAGC
>CAYWGG010000248.1:0-4343 GCA_964457285.1 uncultured Dehalococcoidia bacterium | reverse complement strand
AGACTATGGGGACAACGGTCCAATATACCTACGATGGTGTGGGACGGCGTGTTCGAGCCGTTGACGCTTCGGGAGACCGCCGGTTCGTGGTGGGCCCTGCCCTGGGAGATGGACTTGAGTCGCTCCAAATGGTAGCGGACCCGGCCGGGGCGGTTGCTGCTGCATATGTCTATGCCGGTGGACAGCCCTTGATGCGTATTGATGCTAGTGGCCCCGTCTATTACCTCTCCGATGGCATGGGCTCGGTGCTCGCTCTGGCAGATGGAAGTGGTGACAGAGTCGCCAGGTTCGAGTACGATGGCTTCGGGAACCTCAGGTCTGCCTCTGGTCCAGGAGCGGCTGCACCGGCAGGCACTGATGGAGACTTCCGGTTCCACGGGGCTTGGCTGGAGGCCGGTACAGGGCTTTACCATTTCCGTGCCAGGGACTATGACCCCCCCACGGGGCGCTTCCTGAGCCGCGACCCCGTTAACCCTGACCTGCGTCAACCCGAGAGCGTCCATCTTTACGCGTTTGCTAACTCCAATCCACACGTCTCCAGCGATCCGACAGGTCAGGAATCCCTCATATCAATCAACATTAGCCTGGCCATTCAGACCGCTATAAGGAGCATTCCTCAATTTGCTCTCCGAGAGGGATTCTCCTTTATCAAACGGCAATTAGTGGAAGCGGTGTTCAATGCCTCGTTCGGGCGTGTCGTCAAAGCTCTCCTTCCTCCTTCGGCCTATAAAAGACTTGAGGAACTAGAGAGGCGGAAGGCACAAGGGGTAGGCAAGGTATTCGAGTCAACGACCGTAGCCGACCTAGTGTGTCCCCTGTTAGGGAGAGAGGCTGCCTATGTGCTCTCATGGTTATGGTTTGGTCCCCGTGTAACAGAGGCAGGTGACCCCAAAACCAACGGTGTCAATTGCAACCAATATATTCAAAAGGAGCGTGCCGGGGAAAGAGGACGCCACAACCAGAACCCATTCCCAGTCCCAGGTGAGTTTGGACAGCTCTCTGACCCCGATTTCGTCATCAAGCAAACCCCACCGACGGATACCGTAGGGTCCCGGGCCTGGGTCATCGGTGACATTAAGATAAGTACAGATAGAGCGATACATAGCTACATAGACCCTGCGAAACAAATAAAACAATTCAATACGATGACAGCGTATGCCAAAAAACATGGCCGGCATGTAGTTGTGCTCATCACTTATAAGGGGAAAAAGAGCGATGAGCTCAAGTTGCAACAAGCGTTCTTGAAGAAACATGTATTCCTGGTTGTATTCAGAGTGCTGGGTAAGTAGTAGGGATGCAGAATGGCGTGGTTACACCATCATAGAATGGGGCCAGCGCAAGGCACGAAGGGATGGCCGCTCATTGCCGGCGCCATCCTTGTGTTCCTCCTGGCCCTATCGGGTGCGATGCTGGCCTATGCCGGGTCTCCGCCCGACGGGTGGCGCATTACCATTGATGGCAGTATGCCTGGGCTGGTGGACAAGGCCCGCCTGATGCTGGGGGCCAGTCCCTCCGCAGTTGATGGCTTCGATGCCTTTGATTCCCCCCATCCCCCTTCCTTCCCGGAACGGTTCTTGGACCTGTATACCCAGCACAGCCAGGGGGAAATCGGCTGGGCAACCCAACCCCTTCCCATCACTCGCTACCTGGCCGAGTTCAGGGGGCCACTATCTCCTAGCAACCACGTCTTTGATTTCTCTCTGGAAACAGACCAGAGTGGGAACGTGACCCTCACTTGGTCGCCCATTAATGCCAGGGAGCTGGTTCGGTTCGACCTGTTCCTGAAGGATGCCACTGCCGGTGCCGTGGTAGACATGCGCCTCCAATCCAACTATATCGTGGCCGTTACTCCTGGCGTCCGCCAGTTGCAGATAGATCTGGTCTTCGGCCGGACTGGCACACCACCAACGGCCAACTTCACCTTCTTCCCCGCTGTGCCCAGGGTGGGCGACCTGGTCCAGTTCACAGATACCTCTACCGACCCTGATAGCGCCATTGTAGCCTGGAAGTGGGACTTTGAGGACGATGGCACCGGGGACAGCACCCTCCAGAATCCTACCCATACCTATGGCTCTCAGGGCGCCTTCACTGTGAGACTGACAGTCACCGATGAGCATGGCAACAGCGGCACCACCACCAAAATAGTGCAAGTAGCCTTTGGTGCGCCACCCGCCGCAGGGTTTACCTACTCACCCCAGTTCCCTCCGGTGAACACCACCGTCCAGTTCACCGACACCTCTACTGACGCCGACAATCTCATCGTCTCCTGGGCCTGGGCCTTTGGCGATGGGGGCACCAGCGACCTTCAAAGACCCACCTATACCTACACTACGGCTGGGAATTACACCGTCAAGCTTACTGTGAAGGACGAGGTGGACAACGTCGGCATAGCGAGTCAGCAAATATTGATAACCGTGCCTCCCACTGCCAGCTTCACCTTTTCCCCTGCTATACCCAAAGTTGGCGAAGCGGTACAGTTCACTGATACCTCTACCGACCCCGACAGTGCTATAGTCTCCTGGGAGTGGGACTTCGATAACAATGGGACAGCGGATAGCACGGCCCAGAACCCCACCTATGCTTACAGCACTTACGGCACTTTCACCGCAGTCTTGAAAGTCAAAGACCAGCATGGTAATATCTCCAATACTTCCACAAACATCAGGGTAGTAGCGCCTCCCACCGCCAGCTTCACCTTTGCCCCGACTGTCCCCACGGCTGGCCAGACGGTGCAGTTCACCGATACCTCTACCGACCCTGATAGCGCCATTGTAGCCTGGAAGTGGGACTTTGAAGATGACGGCACAGGGGATAGCCTCATTCAGCATCCCAACCATATCTACAGCTCCCTGGGCATCTTCACGGTAAGGCTTACGGTGACCGACCTCGACGGTAACACTGGCACCACCACAAAGACAATACAGGTGGCCTTTGGTGAGCCTCCTTTTCCCGACTTTACTTACTCCCCTGACTTCCCGGCGGTAGGCACCCCTGTCCAGTTCACCGACAAGTCCACTGACGCCGACAATAGCATCGTCTCCTGGGCCTGGGCCTTCGGCGATGGGGGCACCAGCGACCTTCAGAACCCCACCTATATCTACAATACGGCAGGGCTTTACACCGTGAAGCTCACGGTGAATGATGAAGTCGGCAACGTTGGCATAGTCATCGGACAGATACTGATAACCGTCCCTCCCACTGCTGACTTCACTTTCGAGCCTCAACTCCCCCTGGTGAATGCCGTCGTCCGGTTCACCGACAAGTCCACCGACCCCGACAGCGCCATAGTCTCCTGGGTGTGGGACTTCGATAACAATGGGACAGCGGATAGCACGGCCCAGAACCCCACCCATACCTACAGCACCTACGGCGCTTTCACCGCAGTCTTGAAAGTCAAAGACCAGCATGGTAACACAGGCACGGCTTCCAGGAGCCTTAGAGTAGCGGCGGCTCCCACAGCCGACTTCACCTTCTCGCCCCAGTTCCCCCGTGTGAACACCCTTGTCCAGTTCACCGATACCTCCACTGACCCGGACACTCCTATAGTGTCCCGCGCCTGGGATTTCGACAACGATGGCAGTGGGGACAGCACCCTTCAGAATCCCACTCACACCTTCACATCTTCGGGGACCCAACCAGTAAAGCTGACCGTGACAGATAGCGATGGCAACTCATCCAGCGTCACCAGGAATGTCCTGGTGACCCTGCCGCCCAAGGCCTCCTTCACCTTCTCGCCCCCCCTGGCCGTGGTCAATGAGTCTGTGGAGTTCACCGATACATCCACCGACCCTGACAGCAGGATAGTAAGGTGGGCCTGGGACTTCGGCGATGGAAGCACCAGCGACCTTCAGAACCCACCCCATACTTACACGTTCCCAGGCAAATTCACTGTGATGCTTACTGCTACCGATGAGCACGGCAACTCCGATACTGCCACGGCATCGGTTGAGGTTGCCCTCCGCCCGAGGGCTTCCTTTACCTTCGCACCTTCCCCGGCGGTGGCTAATGATCTGGTGCAGTTCACCGACACCTCCACTGACCCTGATGGCACAGTGGTAGCGTGGGCCTGGGACTTCGACGATGGCAGTACCAGCGATGCCCAGCACCCAACTCATACCTACTCTTCTCCTGGCACCTTCAACGTAGCTCTCAAGGTCACCGATGATTCTGGAGCGATTAACACGACTACTCAAGGCGTACTGGTGCAATCCAGGCCCGCAGCCCAATTCACGGTGCCCGGTGAGCCAGGGAGAAACGTGGCCCTTGCAGAATCGCCTTCGCTCCTGGACAACGGCGGCACCATCGTCGGCTTTTCCAGCGTTGACTTCGGCTGGGTGCCGGAG
>CAYWGG010000247.1:0-4350 GCA_964457285.1 uncultured Dehalococcoidia bacterium | reverse complement strand
CCCAGCGGGAGTAGGGGCCCCGGAGGGCATCGCTGTCGCCGTATCCGGTGATGCTGGCATAGATGATGGAAGGGTTTATGCTGCTAAGCCTGTCGTAGCCCAGGCCCAGCCGCTTCATGGCACCAGGGCCCCAGTTGTCCAACACCACGTCGGAAATCCTCACCAGCTCCTCAAAGATGGCCTTACCTCTGGGATGCCTCAGCTCCAGGGTTATGCTCTTTTTATTGCGGTTCACCGTCAAGAAGCGGGAGCTAACCCACTGGCCGGACTCGTGGGTGATGTAGGGCCTGGTGCGCCTCCCCCTCTCACCTCCAGGTCGCTCGACCTTTATGACCTCCGCCCCGGCATCGCCCAGGAGCATGGAGCAAAAAGGCCCCGCCACAATATGGGTGGCGTCCACTACCCGTATGCCTTCCAGGGGAAGGGGGACGTGACCGTTACTCGTCGCCACTGTAACCTCTCCTCTGTAGCGTATACTCATCGGCGTTGCCGTCAAGACGTGGGGATTTCCAGGCCGAGGCCCGCGCGCTTATGCTCCTGGGCGTTGTGTATGTAGTGGGCAGTCGGGTCCTCCAGGCGCTTGCGGTTCTCCGGGCTCAGTGACCTCACCTGCCCTGGTACCCCTATCACCAGAGACTCATTGGGTATCCTGGCGTTGGACAGCACCACAGCTCCAGCAGCTATGAGGCAGTAGTTCCCGATCTCCGCCCCTTCCAGGATAACCGAGTTGACTCCCAGGAGCACGTTGTTCCCCACCCGGTGTCCGTGGATAACAGCTCCATGAGTGACCAGTACGTTATCTCCTATATCCAGGTAATCGTCGGCGTGGATGACGCAGGTGTCCTGAATAGCCGTGTTCCTGCCTATGGTTATCTTTCCAAAGTCGCCACGGACCACCGCCATCGGCCAGACGCTGGAGCCCTCCCCTATCTCCACATCACCAACAATGTAGCAAGCCTCGCTGATGAAGGCGGTAGGGTGAATCCTGGGAGTCTTGCCATTAAAACTGCGAATCACGGACGATACCTCCTCGTGATGCTGCCCCTGACTTGCCAGGCTATCCAGACTGTTGTAAATTCTACATTACCAGGGCTACCTTTGCCAGGGCTCGTTGTGAACAATACCCTGAGCCCATCACCGTCAAGTAAAAGCTGAGGAGGCATCAATATGTTTGTAGCTACCAATAGGCTAAGGACCAGGAAAGGGCATGGACAGGAGCTGGAGGATCGTTTTAGAGGCCACGGCGGGGTCGAGCGGCAGTCCGGTTTTCTCGGCTTTGAGCTATGGAGGCTGGATAAAGAGGCTGAGCACGAAGAGTACCTTGTGGTGACCCATTGGGAGTCAAAGGAGGCCCACCACCAGTGGACCCGTAGCCAGGAGTTCAGAGCAGCCCACGCAGGGTCTCGCCCTGACTTCCTCCTGGGGACTGGGGAGTTCAGCAGCTACGAGGTGCGGCTCGCCTCCCGCCCCGAGGGGGCAAAGGCGCACCTCTAAATCACCAGCCTTGCGTTGACTCCCGAAGATGGCTGTGGTACTGTGAGCCTAAGGTCAAACCTTCGATGGCTTACTCCAGTTTAGCTGCATGTTGAGATTCAAATGGGCTCTATGAAATAGACACCTGTTGGCACTTGTAGCTATTTACACTACAATCATGGTGTCATGGTCAGGGTAGACAGTCTCGACTGGGATGAAAGGAGGTAAGATGGAGAAAATACCTCGATTCAAAAGCGAACAAAAAGAGGCTGAATATTGGGACCTCGAGAGTGTAGCTGACCATCTGGACGAGTTAGAGGAAGTCGAGGTCAAAGTTTCAAGGGAACTTTATCATACACTATCCGTGCGTATTGACAGAGAGAATTTTCGCAAACTGCAAGCCTTGGCAGCGGCTCAAGGAGTCGGTGTCACCATAATGGCTAGAATGCTCTTAAAACAGGCCCTTGGAGGTGGTATGCATGGCTGAGTCAACCAGGAAGCTCTTTGACTACAACGAGGTACAAATAGGCGAGGAGCTGGGCTCCTACGAGTACGAGCTAACCCAGGAGATGCTGGACAAGTTCAGGCAGGCGATGGACGACCCGGAGGCCGTGTTCGCTACTCTGGCAGTGAAACACGACGCTACCGCCTTCCAGATGGTCTATGACGACCAGACCGGAGGTGTCAACGCCGGGAACGAGGTGGAGTTCTTCAACCCCCCCATTCCAGGCAAGAAGATAAAGGTCACGGGCCGGGTCGTGGACAAGTACTGGCGTCGCGATAAGCCCTATTTCGTGATAGAGGCCACCGCTGTAGACGAGGACGGCAGACTTATAGAGAAGATGCGCACGTATCAGATGAAGAAACCCGATGAGGTAGGAAAGAAATGGCATCCACAAGGCTAACAGAGATAGGAACGGAGATTTCCCCGGTGACCAGGCAGGTAACCCAGGAGAAGATTAACTTGTTCGAGGACTGCGGCATCCTCCATCATGCCAACATACACACCAACCCAGAGGTGGCGAAGCGCAGGCTGGGCACCAGCTATCCCATCGCCTCTGGCCGAATGTCCATCACCTACGCCTCCGAGGCCCTCAGGAAGTTCTTCGGCCCTGAGGCATTCAACCACACGGGCGTCTTGAACCTGAAGTTCTTGCGCCCCGTAAAGCACGGCGATGCCATCACCGTTAAGGGACTGGTGAGCAACACCCAGGAGCAGGACGGTGGCACCCGCGTGTTCGTGGACTTGTGGTGCGAGAACCAGAGTGGCGATAAGACCGCTGTAGGTACGGCCAGCGCGTTGGTGCTACGAGGGTAGATGAAGAACCTCACCCCCACCCCAACCCTCCTCCATCAAGAGGGAAGGGGTAAAGCCCCTTCTCCCCTTGTGGGGGAAGGCCAGGATGGGGGGTAACCTAGAGTCGCTAAAAAGGAGGCACACCGATGAAACTGGCGTCTTTTCAGGTACAGACCAGGGTGGGCAGGTTCACCCGCATTGGAGCCGTGCAGCCCGATGATACCATCATAGACTTGAGTTCCGCCTACGCCGCTCTCAAGGCCCACGAGGGCGAGCCACAGCCTTATCGCCTGATGGAGGCGCTTACACCCCCTGATATGAAGCGCTTCATCGAAGGAGGCAACACGGCGCTGAAGGAGGCCCAGCGGGCCGTCAACTACGTTCTGGAGAAGCTGGCCAAGGTAGGAGCACAGCATGCCGTGCCCCTATTGGAAGGCCCCCAGGGAGAGTCCCTGGTGTTCTCCGTGTCCGACGTCATACTCCTGCCTCCACTGCCCCACCCCAACTCGTTGCGGGATTTCATCCTGTTCGAGGGCCATTTTCGGCGCTCCTACGACGCTATGGGCATCGAGCCACCTGAAGCCTGGTACAAGATGCCCATATATTACAAGGGCAATGCCGCAGCCATCATCGGCCACGGCCAGGATCTCATCTGGCCCTCCTACACTGAGAAGCTGGACTACGAGTTGGAGATTGCCCTGATAGTCGGCAAGGAAGGACGGAATATCAGACGCGAGGATGCAGAGGAGTACATTTTCGGCTTCTCCTGCCTCAACGATTACAGCGCCAGGGACATCCAGATGGAGGAGATGAGCGTCCGCCTGGGCCCAGCCAAGGGCAAGGACTTCGGCACGGCCATCGGCCCCTGGATTGTCACCAAAGATGAGATAGGCGACTACCACAACCTCAACATGATAGCCCGCGTCAATGGCGAGGTATGGTCCCAGGGCAACTGCCGGGACATGTACCACTCCTGGGAACGCATGATCCAGCATGTATCTATGGAGGAGACGCTTTACCCGACAGACGTACTCGGCTCCGGCACCGCCACCCGTGGCTGTGGCCTGGAGATAGGCCGCTGGCTCAAGCCCGGCGACGTGATGGAGCTGGAAATCGAGAACATCGGGGTGCTACGGAATAGGATTGTCCGGCGGTAAGGGCTCAGGTGCCCAGGTCATGGGGGATAAACCTGAGCCCCCTCAAAATGATGTCGAAGTTGTCTGCAAGGAAAGAGCCCAGGGCGGATTGGCTGATAGTGTCCTCGATGCCGAAGACTTGATAGTTCTGTATGGCAGAAAGCGCTGCCGAGCCGATGGCGAAGGCTATAACCGCACCTAACCCCAGGCCCACCAGCTTGTCCGCCCACCCCAGCATAATCCTGTGCAGGATGGCGCGGACTAGGGCGCCAACCACCACCGCTGCTATCAGCGCCAGGATAAAGATGGCGGCGAAACCGGCGAACTCGGCGGCTTTATCGTTATCTATGAAGCGGGTGAAGATAGGTTTGACCTCATCGTTCAGGCGGCTCGCCAGGGCCATACCTACCACAATCCCCACCCCCGTTACAGCTATGTGTATCC
>CAYWGG010000246.1:0-4391 GCA_964457285.1 uncultured Dehalococcoidia bacterium | reverse complement strand
GCTGAACTTCGCCGTTAGGCCCCTTCTTTCCATTGGACGTATACGTATGGCATGAATGGTCAGCATCCGGTACAATGGATGACTGAACTAGTGTTCGTTACCAGTATCCGAGGCTTGTTCAATGCCGACGATTCGAGGTATTCCTGGCCCATACCGGTTTTTCTTTTACAGCTTCGATTGAAACGAAGCAAAGCATGTACACGTGCGCCGTGAACGCATGACCTGCAAGTTTTGGCTGGAAACTGTGGTCCTCAGCACCAACAACGGCTTCTCGCCAAGAGAGCTTAACCGAATTAGAAGGATAATCCTGGATAATCTTGATCGCATTCTGGAGGCGTGGGAGGAACACTGTGGCGAATAGCGAACCACGAATTGTAGCGATGGAAGTCACGGAGGATTTAATCACCGCACAGCTTGCCGATGGGCGCACGATCAGTGTGCCGCTGGCGTGGTCCTGGCGCTTATCCGATGCGACGCCAGAACAGCGCAACAACTTCCAGATTATCGGTACTGGAGAGGGAGTGCATTGGCCCGATGTTGACGAAGACATCAGTGCAAGAGGCATGTTGTATGGTGTGCCAGCACGTCCCCCGAAGCGTGTCGGGAGTAGACCGTAGCACCGCCTAACAAGATGTTGCAGCGGACGTACTTGCCAGCTCGCCGCTGAACCGGAGCCGTTAGGCCCCTTCTTTCCATTAGGCGTAAAGGAGGTAATATGCCAGATTCCAGTGATGTCGCAGATGTCCTTGTCATAGGCGCAGGCGCTTCAGGCGCGGCCCTTACCTGGAGCCTGGCCGAGGCCGGTATCAAGGTGGTCTGCCTGGAGCAGGGGGGATGGCTGGACCCTTCGGCCTATCCCACCAGGGACCTGGACTACGAAATCCATCGCCAGGGTGACTTCAACCCCGACCCCAACTTCCGGAGGCTGCCCCAGGACTACCCGGTGCATAATATCGAATCAGCCATCGCCCCCATGATGTACAACGCCGTGGGCGGAAGCACTATCCACTGGGGGGCCCACTTTCCCAGGTTCCACCCCTCGGATTTCCGGGTGCGGACTCTGGATGGAGTGGCGGAGGACTGGCCCCTGACGTATCGGGAGCTTGAGCCCTACTTCGACATCAACGACCGGATGATGGGAGTCTCAGGCCTCAACGGAGACCCAGCCAATCCCCCAAGGCCACCCAGACCCATGCCCCCCTTGGGCATAGGCTCCTTCGGGGAGACCATGATCAAGGGGTTCGAGAAGCTGGGCTGGCACTGGTGGGTCTCCGACAACGCCATCGCCTCGGTGCCCTACGAAGGCCGGGGTGCTTGCAACTACTGCGGCCCCTGTGACCTGGGGTGCATTCCCAAGGCCAAGGCCAGCGTGGACATCACCTACTGGCCCAAGGCCATCCAGAAAGGGGCCGTCCTCAAGACCCATGCGAGGGTGCGTGAGGTCACTGTGAATAAGGAGGGGCTGGCCCAAGGAGCCATCTACTACGATGCTGAGGGCAGGATTCACGAGCAGAAGGCCAAAGTAGTGGTGATGGCCTGTAACGGGATAGGGACGCCCAGGCTGCTGCTCAGCTCCAGGTCCAGCTCCTTCCCCGACGGCCTGGCCAATAGCAGCGGGCTGGTGGGAAAGGACCTGATGTTCCATCCCTCTGCCCTGGTCACAGGGGTCTTCGAGGAGCGGCTGGACACCTACAAGGGCCCCTACAGCAGCGCCCTCCTCAGCCAGGAGTTTTACGAGACGGACACCAGCAGGGGCTTCGTCCGAGGCTATCAATGGCTGGTGGTGAGGGGCTTCGCCGGCCCACTGTCGGTAGCCTACGGAGGGCGTCTGGGCCACGGCATACCCTGGGGCCCCCAGCACCACAATATGTTCAAAGAGCGCTTCGCTCGCACCATCAGTATCATCACCCTGTGCGAGGACCTGCCTGAAGAACACAACGAGGTCGCCCTCGACCAGGAGCTGACGGACAGCAGTGGCATCCCCAGCCCCAAGGTGAGGTACAGGGTCAGCGAGAACAGCTACAGGATGCTGGACCACGGCATCGCTAGATCGAAGGAAGCCCTGGAGGCGGCGGGAGCCAGGGACTTCATAGTGGAGCGGCAGGTCCGGGCCGGAGGCTGGCACCTGATGGGCACCGCCCGGATGGGCAACGACCCTGGGACTTCCGTGGTGAACAGGTGGGGCGCATCTCACGACGTGCCGAACCTGTTTATAATAGACGGAAGCATCTTCGTCACCTGCGCAGCAGTCAACCCCACCTCCACCATCCAGGCCCTGGCCCTCAGAACGGCGGACTACCTGAAAAGCGAGGGCCGATACCTGGTGACAGGGAGGAGGGTGTAAATATTTTGCGTAGAGCTAAGCCTACGATAAACGCTCAAGTCCTGTGACTACTTTATGGATTCTCCTTGCACCTTGAGAGCACCACATAAGAGATGCTACAATGGCCGAACATAAAGCCAGGAGATTAAAAAGGAGGACAACATGCAGTATGTAATCACGGCTGAACATCCCCCACAGCTCTGTCCTAGCTCCAATGGCAAGATAAGAGAGATGCTTAAGCAAGCGGTGCCACATATCCCAGCTTTAGCACAGAAGCACGGAGTCCAGATTATCACCCTTAACGTCTTTGGGCCTGACCATGTAATATTGTCGGTCGTAGAGGCCGGAAACATTGAGGCCGTGAGGAGTTTTGTCACGGAGGCCGGACTTCTCCAATGGAACACTATTAAAATTAACGCTACGTGGTCCGTAGAGGAAGCTCTTCGAATGATAGAGGACCTACCCACTATATTCTAGCTCTGGAAGCTACCCGATAAATGGAGGAGCCAATGGCAGAAGGGAGCAGAGTTTTCACCGAGTCCCAGCAGAGCCTATTAACGGACGTGATAAACCGGATAATGCCCGCTGAGAACAATTTCCCCGGAGCTGGAGACCTGGGAGTGGCTTCCTATATTGACAGGGTAGTGGCGAAGTCAAGTGAAACAAAGGAGGTATTGAAATGGCAATCATCCGGCTCTACACTGGCGGAGATGGACAGTCCCACTTCGAGGACGTGAACACGCCCAAGGGTGAGGTGGAAGCCGTGGCGCTCAAAACCGGCGCTGACCTGACCTTTCGCCGTGCCCCTGCCGGGCGTTTCAGCGATTGGCACAACGCTCCCCGACGCCAGTACGTCATCATCCTGTCCGGACAGATGGAGATCGGGATCGGAGATGGGACAAAACGGAGGCTAGGGCCAGGAGACATACTGCTGGCCGAAGACCTCACAGGCCAGGGCCACACCACCAGGGCCGGGGGTGGCCCCCGCGTGACGGTCTCCGTGCCTCTGCCAGGCTAGCGGGATTAGGCTCAGGCCTATTATTTACCGCCAGCGATCTCTGTGATCTCGGCGGTAAGTGAGAATTACCGTTATACTCGCATCCATTAAGAAGAGAGGAGGGACAGCAATGTTTGCCAGGCTTTACACAGGTGCAGATGGACAGTCCCACTTCGAGGAGCTTAACCTGCCCACTGGGCCAGTGGAACAGTCGCCCATGCAGGCGGCTAAGGGCGTCACCTTCCGCCAGTCCGAACCGGGCGAGTTCATTGACTGGCACACCGCACCGCGACGCCAGTACGTCATCACCCTATCAGGCCAGGTGGAAATAGGGATCGGGGACGGGACTATGAAACGGTTCGGGCCGGGGGATGTGATGCTGGCTGACGACCTGACGGGCCAGGGCCATACCACACGGGTCGTAGGTAGAAAACCGCGCGTGTCGGTCGCCATACCTCTGGCCTGATAGCTGCCTGGCCGCCCATTTACCCGCGCAGGATGTGGAGAGGAGATACAATCCCAACGTTTGCTCGTATCTATCCGGGCGATGACAGCCAGTCGCACATTGAGGACGTGGAACCACCCTTCGACCGCTGCATATACCCCGAAGGAGCGATGGAGGGTACACCTCCAGAGGGCGCTGGTGGTATTACCTTAACGACCACGTAGCTACTGTGAAGTAAGCAGAAGTAAGCAAAGGAGGTACTGGAATGGCGATTGTCCGACTCTATACCGGGTCTGATGGGAAGTCCCACTTTGAAGTCCTGAACTTGCCGAGAGGCGAGACGGAAAAGCTAGCGCTTAAATCCGGCGCCGACGTGGTCCTTCGCCGCAGTTCCCCTGGACACTTCGTAGACTGGCACAATGCGCCACGGCGCCAGTACGTGATTACCCTTTCCGGTCAGGTGGAAATAGTTGTAGGGGATGGAACGAAACGTGTGCAAGGCCCTGGGGATGTTACGCTGGCGGAGGACTTGACGGGCGAAGGCCACACCACTCGAGTGATAGGAAACCAACAGAGGGTGACCCTCGTCATACCACTGGCCTGATATCGCCGTCGCTCCACCGGAC
>CAYWGG010000245.1:0-4423 GCA_964457285.1 uncultured Dehalococcoidia bacterium | reverse complement strand
ATGCTCTTTAACAACTTAGTTAGACATTATAACATGAGGGCATACCCAACAAGGGAGGTGCTCCATGTTAAGGGTCCATCTGACCGAGACCCAGATGGGGGAGATGGAGACCCTTCGAGATAGGGGTCAGCCAGCCTATCTGAGGGAGAGGGCGGCTGCCATCCTCAAGGTGGCCCAGGGCTTCAGTGCTACCAGGGTGGCTCGCCATCTGCTCCTTCGCCCCCACAACCCCACCATTGTAAGGGATTGGGTACGTGGCTACCAGAGGGAAGGGATAATAGGACTGTACCAAAGGCCCCGAGGGGGAGGCAGGCCCCCTGGCTCCAAGGACCGAAGGCCCAGGAAGAGGAGGACAAAGCCAAAGACTCAAGACCCTTTAGCCTAAGGGCTGCCATGGCAGGACCTCCCTGTGGCCGACCCCGTTGGAAGCTGGCCCTGATAAAGCAGAGGGTGGAACCCTTGAGGGACTACTCCCTCCCAGGGGTTTGGAAGTGCTTGAGGAGGGCAGGCATCCGCTACAAGCGAGGGAGGGACTACGTGCACAGCCCAGACCCGGAGTACAAAGCCAAGGAAAAGCGCATACAAGAGGCCCTGGAGGAGGCCCACAGGTACTATGGACGGGTGGTGCTCCTTTATGGAGATGAGAAGAGCTACTTCCGCCAGCCCAGCATCGGCTACGACTACTCCCCCAAAGGCCCTTTTAAGCCCCTAGCCCGAAGGAGCCACAGGAGCAACACCATGAGGCGCATAGTAGGGGCTGTGGATGGGGTAACGGGAAGGGTTCTTAAACGCCAGGCATCCAAGGTGGGCATAAGGGTGTTCAAGGAGTTCCTGAGGGATGTGAAGGGTGGATACCCTTTGGCCGAGAAGCTCTACCTGGTGCTGGATAACTGGTGGACGGTCCACGACCACCCCCAGGTGAGAGAGTTGGCGGTCCAGTTGGGCATCACCATCCTCTTCTTACCCACCTACTCTCCCTGGCTCAACCCCATCGAGAAGTTGTGGCGCTGGCTGGGCCAAGAGGTGCTTCACCTCCATAGGTTGGCCGAGGATTGGCTTGAGCTTCAGGCCCAAGTGGATGGCTTCCTTGAGCGGTTCAAAGATGGAGGCACCTCGGACTGCCAGAGCCTCCTCCACTATGTGGGCCTAGCCCCATATAAGAATGTCCATTTAAGTTGTTAAAGAGCATCACGTGTGGGCTGCTGGTTGCCTTTCTGCCGTACTGATCAGTCTGGGCGACCCGGAAAAGGCCCAGTCATATCTCCAGGCTGACGTGGCTATCGCGGAAAGGATGCGCTACCGTCTGGCGTTGTTTTATGCTTTTTCCCATAGTGAGGGCCTTTTTCTCTCCCTGGGCGATTGGGAGTCCTCCCGCGAGGCCATGGAAGGCACCCTGCGCCTGAACCCCAACAGCGCGGGCACCCTGGCCCGGCTGTCCCTGCTGGAGCACACGCTGGGTCACTTCGACCAGGGGAACGCCTACCTGGAGCGGCTCCAGGAGGTCATCTCCCTTGTCCCGGCCAACTGGAGTCAGACATACGCGCTGGTGGCTCCCTGCGCTGTCATACCACAAATTGGCTACATCACTGGCTCTGCTGAACATTTCGACTTTGCGAGAGCGGCGGCTCAAGCTCTCTTTTCCTCACCATACAGGACTCCGCTTCATACCTGGAAAGCCAGCCTGGGGCTTGGGCTGATGGCCGTACAGCAGGGTGACCGGGCGGCGGCCCAGGAACAGTACTCCATTCTGCACGCATCCCGGCCCCCATCGCTTGCCCTGGTGGATGCCTACTATAGCCTACCTACTGACCGCATCCTCGGCCTCCTGGCCCAGACCCTGGGTGACCTGGACAAAGCCACAGAGTACTTCGAGGATGCCCTTGCCTTCTGCCGCAAGGCAGGCTACCGTCCCCAGCTAGCCTGGACCTGCCACGACTACGCCGAGGCCCTAATTGTAGGGGCAGGTTTGAAACCTGCCCCTACCTTAGGCAACCGAGAGAAGGCCATATCCCTTCTGGACGAAGCGCTGAAAATATCCCAGGAGTTGGGCATGAGGCCCCTGATGGAGCGGGTGGTCAAACTCCAGCAGGAAGCTGGTTCTCAGCCAGTAGGGGCGCACGGCCGTGCGCCCCTACAATACCCCGACGGCCTTACGGGGCGGGAGGTGGAGGTGCTGCGCCTCATCGCCCTGGGCAGGAGCAACCGGAAGATAGCCGAAGAGCTGGTCATCAGCCTCAACACCGTGTTTCGCCACGTGAGCAACATCTTCAACAAGACTGGCGTCGCTAACCGCGCCGAGGCGGCGACCTACGCCGCCCGGCATGGGCTGGCGTAAAGCTGGTCTTCAATACCCTCACCCCGACCTTCGCCCACTGGGAGAGGGGCTGGAGGTGAAGGATACCCCGGCCATAACAGTACCTCCATAGGCCACTAACAGATTTCTGCTATTCCCCCGCCATTGATCTCCATTCACTAAAATCCCTGATTCCATTGATGTGCCACCTCGCCTCCAGGGGCTAATATGCTGATGAAGCAAGTTGATCCAAGGAGGTGGGCATGAGCACGATAGCAGTTTAGACCCGAAGCAACACAGGGCAGCGTATCAAGGACCCTTAAAATTCAAAAAGCGATGTGAAAGGAGATTACAATGCAGGCGACAAGAGTGATAACAAACGGAAAGACATGGATATCTGAGAGTTTCTCCAAAAAGAGTCGTGCAAAATTTCTAGGAGGGTTGGCCCTGGGTGCCATGCTAACAGCGGCGGTAGCTGTGCCCCTTGCAGTGACCCACTCGACGCCAGACCAGTCGGTCTCTTACTCCAGGTTCTACCCCGCAACAGAGGAGATTGGCGCTGTTAGCATCCAGAACTATGCACAGGACACCCATTCGACAGGACAGTTCATCCCCTTCGGGCCAGACGTGGCTGAGGTTGTAGAAGTAGCTGAGTTCCCGCCCTTGAATCCGGCCCTGCTGAAACAGGAGACGGTCTCTCGCTCCATCCCACCTTCAGAAGCATATGAAGCTTTTGCGGCTTGGGAGTTTCTAGGCATGATTCCTACTGTGCTGGAACAGCAGACGGTCTCCCGCTCCATCCAACCTTCAGAAGCATATGAAACTTTTGCGGCTTGGGAGTTTCCAGACATGATTCCTACCGTGCTGGAACAGCAGACGGTTAACCCCGCTGCCTATGGTCCCCTTGGTGATTATATGGGATTGGAAGCGACCAATCCCCCTGGCGCCATAGACTATTCCATCATGGACTGGGTAGTGTCTCTTACCGCGGAGTTCCCGCCTCTGAATCCCGCCCTGCTGGAACAGTACATGGACATCCCAGGGATGCGATAAGACCTGAGATAACATGAGAAGGAATTCCAGAGGCCACGAGGCAATGCCTCGTGGCCTTTCTCATTGAATCCACCCAACAGGTGGAAGGCAGGTCGTGCCAGTACAACCCGCCACTGGACGGGTATCCTCAGCTTGGCAGCTTCGAGCCTGGGAAGTCCCTGTAGCCGCGTAGGAACTCTTCGGAGCTTACGGGACGCCGGCCCTCCATCTGCAAGCTCTTGAGCCCCAGCACGCCTCGCCCCGTCGCCACTCCCGCAGCGATGCCTGGTGTTGCTCCACCCTTTCCCTGCCCTGCCCCCCTCGCACACTTTCCTTGCTCCTTCAGGAGCACCACAGTCCCAGGCTCCCAGGGAGTATGGTTTTCCAGGGGCTCCACCGAAAGTATCCTCAGCAGTCTCCCCTTCCAGTAGGTGAAAAGGCCAGGCCAGGGAGTGAAGGCCCGCAACCTGCGCTCCAGCTCCTCAGCAGAAAGCTCCCACCTGGCCTCGCCATCGCTTTTCTCCAGCTTCTTAGTGACGGTGGCCTGGCTATGGTCCTGAGGCCTGGGCTCGACCTCCCCTTTCAGCCATAGAGGAAGGACCTCTTTCAGAAGCTCACCCCCCAACTGAAACAGGGCTGGCGTGAGGACTTCGGTGGTGGCGACTCCGGGAACTATGGGGAATGATTTGCTGTAGAGGATGGGGCCAGTGTCCATCCCTTCGTCCATGAGCATGATGGTCGTCCCGGTATGGGCCTCCCCCTGCAGGATCGCCGTGGCCACAGGAGAAGGCCCGCGATATTTGGGCAACAGGGAGGGATGCACGTTCACACAGCCTCGGGGCGGTATCTTCAACACCTCTGGCGGAAGGATTTTTCCGTAAGCAGCCACCACGACCACATCGGGGCTGAGGGAGGCCAGCTCTTGTTGTACTTCGGGCCGCCGCAAGGATGCTGGCTGGAAAACCTTTATGCCACGCTCCAGGGCGAAGCTCTTGATGGGCGGCGGGTCGAGAACACGGCCTCGTCCGCTGGGCTTGTCAGGCTGGGTGTAGACGCCCACCACCTGAGAGTCCAGGGAAAGGAGGGCCTCCAGCACGG
>CAYWGG010000244.1:0-4445 GCA_964457285.1 uncultured Dehalococcoidia bacterium | reverse complement strand
GGTGAGCGTGCTGGCCGTGGACGATGAGCCGCAGATACTACGCTACCTCCAGCGCTCCCTGGATGAAGGGGGATACCAGCCCATGGTGACCACCGACCCCACTGAAGTGACTAAGCTGGTGGAACTGGAGGAGCCTGACCTGGTGCTGCTGGACCTGATGCTTCCTGGAACCAGCGGCTTCAAGCTACTCCAGCGTATCCGGGAGTTCTCAGGGGTGCCAGTGATTTTCCTCACCGCCAGAGACCGGGACGAGGATGCAGTCCAGGCCCTTAAGATGGGGGCTGATGACTACATCACCAAGCCTTTCTCGCCATCGGAGCTGCTGGCCCGCATTGAGGCCGCACTCCGTCGGCGGGTGCTACCTGACCAGCTAGAGGTGAGGCCGTCCTTTATGCTGAATGACCTGACCATTAACTTCGCCGAGCGTCGAGTGGCTGTGGGAGGCCAGGCGGTCTCCCTCTCAGCTACCGAATATAAGCTCCTCTACGAGCTGGCGACCCATGCCGGGATGGTGTTGACCCACGACCAGATATTGCAGCGGGTATGGGGGCCTGAGTACTCTGGGGAGACGGAGCTGGTCCGCTCCTTCATCCGCAACCTCCGTCGGAAGCTGGGTGACGACGCCCGGAACCCCCGCTACATCTTCACCGAGTCTCAGGTGGGCTACCGGATGCCCAAGCCCTAGACCCAAAAGGGGCTGTTCTCGCGCCAACAGGTTAGACATCACCTTAAGGTCTATCTCCATGTGACGCGAGCCTCTCCCCACGTGAAGATATATCAGCCCGACGTACCCGGCTATTCTCAGCCCCTCCGTATATTAAACTCCACATCTCTCTAGCCTTCTTATCTGCCTTCTCAGGCGTTCATATTTCTTTCACGCCCATCAGCGCCGTCTTTATGCCGGTGTCACACTGACTTCTTACCATAAAGGCAGGTTCTCTGATGAACCGAGTACAAAATAGCGAGCACGGAAAGGAGGTCATTCTATGGGTAACGGACGAGAACAGGAACGAGGTATCACAGTCCGCCGGGGACGCCGAGGGCCACTGGCCTGGCCTGAGGAGGTAGACCGCTTCTTCGACCGCGCCATGCGGGACTTCATCCCCTGGCGTGGCTTCGGGCACCATCTGCGGCCATTCTGGGGAGAGGGGTGGTCTCCCAGCATAGATGTCTTCGAGCGGGAAGGAAAGCTCGTCATCCGGGCAGACCTGCCCGGCATGAAGCGGGAAGATATAGATGTGGTGGTGGAAGGGGATGTGCTTGTGGTACGGGGCCGCAGGCATGAGGAGAAGGAGGTCAAGGAAGAAAACTACTACTGCTCCGAGCGGGCCGCGGGTGAGTTCTCCCGGTCTATCAGCCTGCCTGAGGGCGTGAATACCGACGCCATCGAGGCCACCTATAAGGAGGGGGTGCTGGAGATAACGGTCCCGAGCCCAGCCACCCCTGAGCCCACGAAGGTCAAGGTGCAGGTGAAGTAAGGGACTCTTCTGGCCACGGCCAGAGGAGGATGCTGGAGCCAGGGGTTAGCGTGGCATAGCAAATTCGCACCGGCTACCTGAGCCTTGCCGTATCCCTGGGCCCCAGTAATCTGCACCAGAGGCGAAATGATGGAAAACAGTAATGGCAACGCCTATACAGATATAAAGCCTGCCCTGAGCGTGGTCGAAGTGGGCTTCCCTGAGCGCAACCGCAGGGTCATTGTGGTCGAGGATGACCAGAGCGTGGTCAGGATGCTTCGCTTTTCCTTACGCAGGGCAGGGTTCGAGGTTGTCGAGGTAGCTACAGGTGGAGACGCCCTCCGTTTTCTGGATGACCAACCTACAGAGGCCGTTGTCCTGGACCTTGGCCTTCCCGATGGCCGGGAAGGAGCAGTCCTGGACTGGCTTCATCAACACCAGCAGATGAACAGCAGCTCTCCTGCCTGGGTAGTCATATCAGCCCTGGACCTGGAGGAGGCGACCAGGCGGTACGGCCCTCTGGGAAGTCACTTCCTGGCCAAGCCCTTCGATCCCTGGGAGCTGGTCAGGATGCTGGAGGAGCTGCTGTCTGCAAAGGAGGTATGAACCATGATGTGGCTAAAATCCTGTCCCAGATGCGGAGGGGACCTGTACACGGATAAGGACGTATACGGTAGCTATATTGCCTGCCTCCAGTGTGGCCATTACCTGACCGAGGCAGAGGAAGTGGTGCTACGGTACGTATCCAGTCGCCAGCCTGTGGGACGCTCTGAAGTGGCAGCTTCGGCAGAGCTTGTGGTAGCCGGTGCAGGTGGCGAGACCAGAGCCCACAAATTGGCGGCTTGAGAAACCCTCACAGCAGTAGCACTTCCTATGGACACCTCCTATGGAGAGCAATATGCCATTGCCAGAGACATCCCAAGATGTCGAAATAAGGCAATAGAGAAGTAGATAGACACTATGGCCGTGTCCTTTACTGTATGGCTCTGGGTCGAATTTTTGGAGTCAAGATGCTCATCAGCGACTTCTATGCAGTGCCCACGGCCATATCTCTGGTTGCTGTCGCAGGAGTCCTGGCAGTCACCATGTTCGCCTCTTACCTGGCAAACCAGCGGGGAGTCAGTATCGAGGCCGCGGGCTGAGTAGTGGTAAGACTAGCCTTGCCCCTACTTTAGATCACGTGCTTGCATCCGTTAGCCCCTTTTGCCGTTCACTGGCCGAATTGTCCAGGTGATGGGCTATGGCCTCGTTTGCTAAGAATCCGTCACTCCCTTTCGAGGTTTTCTCCGGGTGGCCGTATGACCAGAACTGGGCTCATAGAGTAGCGCACCACTCGGTCAGCGACGCTTCCAAGCATCCAGCGCCCCACGCCAGAGCGTCCGTGGGTGGTCATGGCTATCAGGCAGTCTGGAGTATCACAGGCGAGGTCCACAAGGGCTTCAGCAGGATGGCCTTGTAGTAGCCGCTCTTCTACCGACGCAACTCGCTCCTTCATCAGATTCTCCCTGACCCTGTGAAGGTACTCCATCGCCAGGGCATCCGCTTCTTTAGAGAACTCTTCATAGGGGCCGTAGTAGAGTTTGGATGCGCTATCCATTGTCTGGACGCTCATGTAGCGGTAGTATTCCCCCGCCGAGGGCGTGACCCTGGCCAGGACCACCTTCCATCGCCTTGGGCTGGCCAGAGCGACCACATGAGGCAGCACCATCTCCGATAGCTCAGACCCATCCAGGGGGACGATAACTGTATCGAGTTTCACCTCTTGCGTTGGGCCTGCTGGCTCGTGAGACCGGATAATCAATAGGGGGTTGGGAGTGGCATGAAGCACCTTGTCCGTCACACTGCCCAGGACCCACCGGCTCATCCCTGACCGCCCGTGGGTAGACATGGCAATGAGGGTGTCCGGCTCCTTCTCTGCCTCAGCCACAATTTGATCTGCCGGGCTCCCTTCCTCGACTGCCGTCGCCACTGTCAATCCATTGCCCAGCAGGGCTGCTTTAACTCCATCCAGGTAATCTTGAGCATGCCGCTGCCTGGTGGCTGCGACCTCATGAGAATATATCCCCCGAAAAGGATCGGTCACGTCAGGAGGCACGGGATCGAAGACACGCAGGATCTGGACTTGTGCTTTGAGGTCCTTCCCCAAGAAGAGTACATAAGGTATCACCTGTTCAGCCAGCTTTGACCCATCCAGGGGGACAAGAATGCGTTTGTACATGATAGCTCACTCCTTTCCGTTCGTTTCGCTCAGGACAGGCTTTACCGCAGGGCTAGCCTTGTCTCCCGGAACTGGAACTGTGGGCACGGATTGCCCGGATACACATGGGCAGCATAGGGAAGCTGCAAGATGCATCCCACACCGTGGATTAAATCTTCTGGTTGGCTGAGGTTCTACATCAAAACCTCCACCATGTCGTGTGGTCTTTGAGGGGCATTTCCAGTATCACCAGGTCCTGGAGATTGCCCCAGTAGTCTTTAATCCGTTCTTTGAGAACAGCCACTTGTTTGAACCCCACGTTTTCGGCAGCCTCGATGGCAGCTTCCTCCCGGTTAACTACCAGCTCGAACATCGCCTTATGAAGCCCCAGCTCTGCGGCAATATCCAGTAGCTCTCGGATGAGCCTCGTACCCAGCCCCGCTCCCCTGCAACTGGGGTCCACAACTATTCTCAGCTCACCAATGTGGCGGCGTGCCATTGACCGGCTCCTGTGGAGGGTGGCATCGGCCACTATTTGATCGTCTATCAGGGCTACAATAGGGATGACCCGATCGAAGTCTATATTGGCGGCCCAGTCGTGGATGACCTCCGGGGAGGTGACGTTCTCCTTAAGATAGTACCGCTCCTCCTCCGGGACCTGTTGAAAGAAGCGGAGCAATCGAACCTTGTCCCCTTCTTCCAGGGGTCTCACTATCACTCTGGTGCCATCTCGCAACATGATGGTCCTGGGATAGATTTCCATGTTTGGTAACAGTGCCATACTTGCCTCC
>CAYWGG010000243.1:0-4451 GCA_964457285.1 uncultured Dehalococcoidia bacterium | reverse complement strand
CCTGACGGCTCCCTGGGAGCCAGTGGCAAGCCTGATCCAAAGCGGATGAGGGTATGCCCAAACGTAATCTGGGTGGCAGGCAGTGAATCAGACCAGCCACCGGATTGGAATTCATGAGCCGAGTCAATCTCACAGAAAAAGGTGAGGACAAAATAAGTGCCATGAATGAGACGTGCCGGATAGGGGAGTTTGTAGTGGGGACCCTGGTTGACAGTTACTACAGGCTCTTGTAAGATGTCTGACATCAGACAATATCAAGGGTTGTTACTATGAAAAAACCTGATGAGAACTCCAAATTACTCAAACTTAGGCCACGACGCCAACTTACCCTGCCCAGGGACATCTGTGAGCAGCTAGGACTCAAGATAGGCGATAGGCTCAGTATCACCGTAGAAGGAGACCGACTAGTAGCTCGCCCTGCACGAAATGTCGCCCTGGAAGCTCTCCAGGAGATCAGGCGACTCTTTCAGGAATCGGGGATTACTGAAGAAGAACTCCAAGAGTCTGGGCGAGAGATTAGAAAGCAACTAAGTCGGTCACGCTATGGCCAGAAAAGTTAGGCCCAGAGTGTTTCTGGACAGTAACGTCCTATTCTCTGGGCTCTACTCTGAGGAAGGTCCCCCTGGAGAGATTCTAGGGCTGCATTCTCAAGGAGAGATCATTGTCGTAGTATCACAGCAGGTCCTGGAGGAACTGGTACGAAACGTAAGAGAAAAGCTGCCACGAGCTTTGCCAGCACTAGGTATACTCCTCACTAACAACCCACCAGAAGTCGTGTCTGACCCTTCCAGGGAAGCTGTTGATCAATCAAGCGGGGTCATAAATATGCAGGATGCCCCAATACTGGCGGCCGCTATGCTGGCAAGGCCAGACTTCCTGGTGACAGGCAACACACGCCATTTCGTAGACAACCCCGAGGTGGCCCGTTTCTCCGGACTTTCTATTATGACTCCAGCTCAGTTCATAGAGTATTTCAGGGCACTTGAAGGTGAGGAATCATGAGCAAGCGCCTGGGCATCATCGGCTACCCCATACGGCACTCCATCTCCCCCATTTTCCAGCAGGCAGCGCTGGACTACTACTCCCTGGACGCCACCTACCAGGCGTGGGAGGTAGAGCCTTCGTCACTGCCCGAATTCGTAGCCGGGCTGCGCTCACCAGATACCCTGGGCAGCAACGTCACCGTGCCCCACAAGGAGGCAGTGATGCCCCATCTGGACCAGGTTGATGACTGGGCCAGGATGGCCGGGGCAGTCAACACCATCGTCAACGAGGACGGGAAGCTCACCGGACACAACACCGACGGTCCCGGTTTCTTGAGAGCCCTGGAAGAGCACGGGCACTTCTCGCCGGAGGGTCGCCGCGTGCTTATCATCGGCGCTGGGGGCTCTGCCAAAGCCGTGGCTCTCGCTCTGGCCCGTCGGGGTGTGGCGTCCATAACCATAGCTAACCGCACTCTCCATCGGGCCCAGCGGCTTGCTGAGCTACTAGAAGGGCATGGCTCTCTCCTGGGTGATATAAGGGTTGAGGCAATATCTCTCATTCCCTCTGGAGAGGCCCTAGTCCAGGCCGCAGCCACGTCTGACCTAGTGGTCAACTGCACGACCCTGGGGATGGTACACGGCCCTGACGAGGACAGCAGCCCGCTACCCGCCGAATACATCCCATCCCATGCCCTGGTCTACGACCTGGTGTATAATCCACCTGAGACGCCTTTGCTGCGGGAGGCGGCCAGAGCTGGCGCAACCATCCTGGGTGGCCTGCCCATGCTGGTGTACCAGGGTGCGGCCTCCTTTGAGCTATGGACTGGCAAGAGAGCGCCGGTAGAGGTGATGATGAAAGCGGCGGAGGCGGCCCTGGCATAGGAGGATGATATGGTTCGCTTTTTAACGGCAGGAGAGTCCCACGGGCAGGGGCTTGTGATCATCGTGGAGGGCATTCCTGCGGGCCTGCCTCTCTCCGAGGATTACATAGGGGCCCATCTCGCACGCCGACAGCGAGGCTACGGGCGCGGCGGCAGAATGCTCATCGAGCAGGATAGGGCCCATATCATCTCCGGCGTGCGCCACGGCCTTACCCTGGGAAGTCCTCTAGGCATGACCATCGAGAACAAGGACTGGGTCAACTGGCAGGAAGCCATGAGCGTGGAGCCAGTAGAGGCAGAGGTCAAGCGAGTGACCCGCCTGCGCCCAGGCCACGCCGACCTGCCAGGCGCTATGAAATACGGCTTTCACGATGTACGCAACGTCCTGGAGCGCGCCAGCGCCCGTGAGACGGCGGCCAGAGTTGCCGCAGGGGCTATAGCTATGAGGCTCTTGGAGGAGTTCGGCGTAGGGCTCCATAGCCACGTGATATGTATCGGCGGACAGTGGGCCAATGTTGACGGCCCTGTAGACTGGCAGCAGGTGGAGGAGTCCCCCGTGCGCTGCGCCGACCCGGAGGCAGCACAGCAAATGATGGCCGCTATAGATGCGGCTAAAGAAGCTGGCGACACAGTGGGAGGAGTCGTAGAGGTGGTGGCTACTGACGTACCCATCGGCCTGGGCTCCCACGTCCACTGGGACCGCAAGCTGGATGGGCGCATAGCCCAGGCTCTCATGTCCATCAATGCTGTCAAAGCTGTATCCATCGGCCAGGGATGGGAGTCGGTCAATCTCCGGGGCTCCCAGGTCCATGACGTCATCGAGCCAGTCTCCGAAAAATCCCCCCAGTCCCCCCTTTACGAAAGGGGGGTTAGGGGGGATTTGGGCAAAGGGGGGTTAGGGGGGATTTCCCAGGACATGCCCTGGCAACGGCGCACCAACCGCTCCGGCGGCACCGAGGGAGGCATGACCAACGGCATGCCCCTGGTGGCCCGCTTCGCTGTCAAGCCCATATCCACTCTTATTAACCCTCTACCCTCCGTTGACCTGGATACTGGAGACCTGGTGCAGGCCCACTACGAACGCTCCGACATCTGCCAGGTCCCCCCAGCAGGCGTCATCGGCGAGGCAGTGGTCGGCCTGGTGCTGGCCGACGCCTTCATGGAGAAGTTCGGTGGCGACCACATCGAGGAGACCCGCCGCAACTACAAAGGCTACCTGAAGACCGTAGGGCCAAGGAAAATCCCCTCCAGCCTGGAATTGTGAGAGGAAAGTCTATCACGAAGAAGTTCCGCGGTACTGGAAGGAGGAGGAAGGTGAGGATCAGCTATGACCCGGAGGCAGACGTGTTGCTTGTAGTCTTCAGGGAGCTTCCGCCTGCGGATGCCGTCGAAGAGACAGGTGGAGTAATCCTTAGCTACGGAGAGGATGGAGACCCTGTGAGTTTAGAGCTCCTCCACGCCGCCGACCGAGGGCTAATAGGGCCGGGAGGCGTCCAGGTAACAGTCCAGATATTGGAAAGGGCTCGTGCTAACCAGTGACACGAGACATACGGGAAGGTAAAAGGAGAGACCAGCGATGGTGCAAATGAAAAGCGACCTGGAGATCGCCCAGTCTCATCGTATGAAGCCCATCTTGCAGGTGGCGGAGGAGGCAGGTCTACTTCCCGACGAGGTGGAGTCCTATGGCCGGTACAAGGCCAAGGTGTCCCTCGATGCCCTTGAGCGTCTGAAAGACAACCCATCCGGTAGGCTTGTGGTGGTGACGGGCATTAACCCCACACCCCTGGGAGAGGGCAAGACGGTGACCACCATCGGGCTGACCCAGGGCCTGGGAAAGCTGGGAGAAAGGGTCTTGGGGTGCCTTCGAGAGCCATCTATGGGGCCGGTTTTTGGGATCAAAGGAGGGGGCACAGGAGGGGGCTACTCCCAGGTGATGCCTATGGAGGAGATAAACCTCCACTTCACCGGCGACATCCACGCCGTTGGGGCCGCTCACAACCTGCTGGCCGCCATGATAGATGCCTCCATCATGCATGGGAACTCCCTGAACATAGACCCCTTCTCGGTGAGCTGGCCCCGAGTCCTGGACGTGAACGACCGCGCCCTGCGCAATATCATCGTGGGGCTCGGTGGCAAGGCCAACGGCTGCCCTCGCGAGGCCGGCTTCGACATCACCGCGGCCTCGGAGGTCATGGCTATCCTGGGGCTGACCACAAGCCTGAGGGACCTGAGGGAGCGGCTGGGCCGCATTGTGGTTGGCTACACCAGCCAGGGGCAGCCAGTGACTGCGGAGGACTTGAAAGCGGCCGGAGCGATGGCGGTGCTCCTCAAGGAGGCCATCAAGCCTAACCTGGCCCAGACCCTGGAAGGCCAGCCCTTCCTTATACACGCTGGGCCATTCGCCAACATCGCCCAGGGGAACAACTCCGTCCTGGCTGACAGGATTGCACTCAAGCTGGCCGACTATGTGGTTACGGAATCAGGATTTGGCGCCGACTGTGGCTTTGAGAAGTTTATGGACATTATTGCAAGGCAGTCGGGCCTGCGTCCCGACTGCGTGGTGGTCACGTGTACGGTACGGGCGTTG
>CAYWGG010000242.1:0-4451 GCA_964457285.1 uncultured Dehalococcoidia bacterium | reverse complement strand
CCAGCTAGAGGAAACGCTGAAGGAGGGCAGGCTTATTCTGGTATTTTATACTGAGGACAATACCCCCACCTGCAACCAGGAGCTGATCAGCTTTAAGGAAGAGTACCGAACTTTGCGGGAGCTAGGAGCCCAGGTAGTGGCTATCAGCGCCGACAGCCTGGAGTCTCACCGAGAACTGGAGAGACGCCTGGGAGGACTGCCCTTCTCGCTGGCCGCCGACATCAACCTTGAGGTGGCACAGCTTTATGGCGTGGCTGACGATGCAGGCAGACGAAGTCACCGAGCGGTTTTCGTTGTAGATACCGATGGCACAATAGCCCACCACATTCCCTGGTACCAGCCGGGCAATGCGTCCCAGTTCCTGGAGGTGTTTACTGCCCTGGGCCTGGAACAGGAATGAAAGTAGGTACCCCAAAATTCTCCAGGACACCACGTCAGGCTGGGATCCTGGAGACCTCCCTAAACCCATAGTATATGTCACTGTCCAGCACTCGTTTGAGGCCATTCAGGCTGATGCTCCTCGGGTTGGCGGGGGTATGCCAGCGTTCCGTCACCAGGTAGTGAAGCCGTTCAAGGCTTACAGGTTTGTTCCCCTCAGATAGGAGCGCCCGGAACAGTATCTCCTGCATAGGCATCTCTGGCCTGATGAACCCTTCCTGGTTAGCACAGCACTCAGCGATCTCCCTCATTTGCTCCTCTTCCGGAGGTGCCTCTAGCCTGTCTTGCAGGCGGGCCTTGCAGGAGGGACAGCGGCGACTTAGAAGTATCATGGGCAGAGAGCGATTCAGCTCTCTGGCCCTTGATGGATCAATTATGTAGTGGGGGGCCTCCTGAGTAGCAGGGACAGGTTCCTGGGCCCCCGTATTTTCGGCTGTGGTCATATTTTCACCCCGGCCATTAACTCTGGTCTTGTTGCAGACCTGGTCGTCCAGATACCAACTCTATATCCAGGGCAGAAAAACCTCTTCGTTCCAGTCCAGCATTTTAACTTTTACAGTCTGTCCCGCCCCCATCACAGGGACATCCTCAGGGCATATCGCCAGGCCGTTGGCCTTGGACATAGAGGTCAAGATATTGGAGCCCTGGGGGCCAGTGGGGTTGGCATAGTAAGCACCGTCTCTTTTAGTCACCTCTACTCTAGCAAAGACTCGCCTCTCGTCCACGTTGTAGATGGGGCCCTCCAGGACCGCTTCGATCATGGGCTTGGCTAACAGCGTCTTGCCCAGCATACTCAGTATTGCGGGGCGTGCGAACTCTTCAAAGGCGACCATAGCGCTTACCGGATTGCCTGGCAGGCCCAGGTGCGGGACAGGCTTCCCTTCTGGGCCATGGATTATTCCGAAGGCTAGAGGCTTGGCCGGGCGCATGCGCACGGACCAGAAACTTATTTCCCCACGCTCCATCAGGACGTCCTTAACTATATCGTAGTCACCTCTGGAAACGCCAGCTGAGGTAATGAGGAGGTCAGAGGTGGTCCCCTGGGATAGCTTTTGATGCATGTCTTCCAGGTTGTCTCTGGCTATGCCCAGGACTTTGGGGATACCGCCGTACTTGAGGACCGAAGCTGCCAGGCTATAGCTGTTGCTGTCATAGATTTTAGCCGGCTCTACCGGCTCCCCCACGTTGAGAAGCTCATCGCCCGTGGCCAGGATGGCCACTATTGGACGGCGAATGACCCTGACTTTCTCCATTCCCAGGGACGCCAGGACGCCCATCTCCGAAGGACGCAGTACAGTGCCCGCCTTTAGCACTAGCTCCCCTCTCTGCACGTCCTCGCCCGCAGGGCGGACGTTGGCTCCCTGGGGTAGCTCTGTGCGGACTCCAATTTCGCCCAGGCTCAGGCCTCTCCCTTTCCTCTCCACCTCATCGGTCTCCTCGAAGGGCACGACAGTGTCGGCTCCAGAAGGCACAGGGGCGCCGGTCATAATCCTTATAGCAGTCCCCTCTCCCACTTCCTTTGTGGGCATCTGGCCCGCCGCCACCTGGCTAATCACCTTGAGCAGCTTTGGAGAGCTGGCGCTCGCGCCCACAATGTCTTGATGGCGGAGGGCGTAGCCATCCATAGCCGAGTTGTCCAGGGGAGGCAATCGGAAGGGCGAAGTCACATCCTGGGCCAGGACCTGACCCAGCGCCTGGAGGATGGACTTTTCCTCGGCGTCCAAGGGGCCGAAGTGGGCCATAATCCTCTCATAGGCCTCTTCGACGCTGAGCATATCGGCGTGTCTGTGCCCATGCCCGTGAGATGTGGGGTCGTGCTGGGTAGCATGGTGGTGACTCTCCTTCCCCTCACCTGGGTGCCTGTATTCATGATGAGAAACCGTCATCTCTGCATCCCTCCACCGTTAACTTTACCCCTCCGAGCGTGACTTAACAAGATGTACGATGTTTGCAGCGTACTGGTACGCCTGTCGGGCATCGCCCTCAGTGAATGACCTGAAGGGCACTGCTGGTGGGGCCAGGGCGTCGGGGTATCGGGTTGTGATATAGTATCTGTCCAGGATTCTTCCCCATTCTATAGCCTCAGCGAAAGTCCCGTCTATCTCAGCACACTGGCGGGCCAACTCCTGTATGGAGTGGATGAGTACATAGCGTCTCCCCTTTCCGTACAAGAACGCCTTGAGGGCCATCTGCGCCGTTTGCTCCGCGTTGAAACATACGTCAGACCAGAAGCCCAACTCAGATAGGCTATGAGTGACTTCAAGCTGGTGCTCTGCCTGACTCAGCCAGCGCTGAAACTGCTCACGGGGCCTTTTCATAGATTACTATCCCATCCCGGAGCACATTCTCAATGAAAGGATTCTCCTCCTCTATCATAGCCTGGAATTCCTCGGGCGTATAGACGAATACATCAACACGGAGGGATAAGGATATATATGATCCGGCCTCCACCAGACGCAGGACAAAACGGGTATCTGTTCTTTTAATGACTATTATATCTATGTCACTGTACTCATCGGCGTCGCCACGGGCCGCAGACCCAAAGAGGATAATCCTTTCCGGACCATAGGGAAGCAAGTCCTTCACTATCTGGTCAATTTGAGATGAGGTAGCCATATGCCGGCTTTTTGTTTATCCCCTCAGCTCGGCCCCAACCTCACGCTCCAGGGAGCTGAGGACAGCCTGGAACGCCTGGTTCACCTCCTCCGCCGTGAGTGTTCTGTCGGGGGACTGGAAGTAGATACGGTAGGCCAGGGAGCGCTTGCCCGATGGAACATTCTGTCCAGTATATACATCGAAAAGCTGGGCTCTGACCACCAGACGCTGTTTCGTAATAGTCTCCTGGACTCTGACAGCGGGTACATTCTGGTCCACCAGGATAGATAAGTCACGTATGGCGCTGGGGAAGCGGCCCAGGGGCCTGTAGCGGCGGCCCTCATGGGACAGCGCTTTAAGCAGACTCTCCATGTCCAGCTCGAAGATGGTCACCGGCCCTCTTTCGATCCCGAAACTTTCTACCACAGCCGGATGTACCTCTCCCATTATACCCAGAGGGATATTTTGAGCGATAACGCGAGCACACCGGGCCGGGTGCAGGGCAAGGTCCTGGGCGGGTTCGTAGGTCGCTACGATCCCCAGCTCCTCCATCAGATTTTCCACGACACCCTTAACATCATAGAATCCTAGCTCTCCTGCACTGGCCAGCCAGTGGGGGTCCCATCGGGGCCCGGAGAGCACCCCGGCCACTACTTCTCGCTCCTCGGGCAGGTCATCCTCGCGGGGCAGGTAGATGCGCCCTGCCTCGAAGATGGCTATGGGGCCGCTTTCATGGGGCAGGTTGTTGGCCACAGTAGACAGGAGACTGCTGCGAAGGGTAGTACGCAGGTGCTCCTGTTGGGCGCTCATCGGGTTTGCCAGCTTAAGGGGCTTAGCTCCTGTGTCCAGGGCCTTCACCTTGCCTAAGTCCTCTAGGCTGGTTACAGAGTAAGTGATGACCTCCTGTATCCCATAAGCCACCAGAAGGTCCTTCACTCGCTCTCTCAGCCCTCGCAGGGGCTGGGGCTGGTACTGAGGTATGGGAGTGGAGAGCATGGTTGTGGGAACCTCTTCGTACCCTACGATACGGGCCACCTCCTCCACCAGGTCATCTTCTATGGCGATATCGCTGCGCCAGTAAGGCACAGTGACGCTCAGAGTGCTACTGTTATGCTTCTCACAGAGGAACCCCAGGGAAGTGAGCACCCGCTCCACCCGCTCAAGAGGCAGGCTGATACCCAGCACCTTGTGCAAGCGCTCCATAGTGAGGATGACGACAGGGGTGGCATACCGATCCCTGGCCGGAAAGATGTCCAGGATGCCCTTCGCCGCTGAGCCTCCTGCTACCTCCTGTATAAGCTGCGTAGCTCGGCGCAGGGCTATAGGGGCCAACTCCAGCCGGAGGCTCTTCTCGAAGCGCGTGGAAGCTTCGGTGGAAAGGTGCAAGGTCTGGGCGGTGTGGCGGTTGTTGGTGGGAC
>CAYWGG010000241.1:0-4461 GCA_964457285.1 uncultured Dehalococcoidia bacterium | reverse complement strand
CCCCATTTTAAGATGTTGTGGCAACTCCAGCCTTCTGGCTACCGTAGCCAGAACACTTCCCTTAACCAGAGCGGACCTGAGCTTAGTTAGCTGGCCTTCGGGGAGATCGGGGCATCTCCTGAACAGCTCCAGGGTTATGACCGCGCCTAGCATAGCGTCACCAAGGAACTCCAGGCGCTCGTAGGAGTCCGTGGGTTCCTGGCCAGACCGAAGCTCGTTGAGATAGGAAGGATGTACCAACGCCTGGTCCAGGAACCCACGGTGCTTGAAGTGGAGTCCTAACTTTCGCTCCAGCGCGGTCTGCTTCAAGGCTCAGCCCCCTTTGCTTCGCTCAAGGGCAGGCTTAAGTAAATACTCCCTTGGGCCAGGGTGGCTGGGGCCGCTTCATCTCACCTACCAGCTTCCACTTGCCCATCACGTTGAAGAGCGCCTCAAACATCTCAACGGCCTCGTCTGCGGGCGGCTGGTATGCCTTGAGGAAGGCCGAGGCACCATTGGGGAAGATGAGGGTGGGTACACCGAACACGCCGTACTCTTGCACAGCGCTGGTATGGCTCTCGCCCAGGTCCTTAAGGATGTCCTTATCAGCCAGGTCCTCCCGGAACTGGGCCATGTCCAGGCCACTGGCCCGAGCCGCCTCCATGACGACCTCAGGGTTGGCCAGGTCCTTGCGGTCCTCGTGGCGTGCTTTCAACAGGGTCAACTGGAAGGCTTCAAAAGCCTTGCTGCCCTGCCTGCGGGCCGCTTCCCCTGCTCTCATAGCGAGAAGGCCCAACTGGGGTGAGTCCTCTGGTTGCTCCCACGCCTTCCACTCAGGCCCCTCTTTGCTGTTGATCTGGGCCAGGAAGAAGGGCCTCCAGTCTATCTGGAGATTGTCCCCGTAGGCCTCTTTCACCTTCGCAAACCACATGGCTGCGTTGTACACATAGGGTCAACGGAAGTCATAATAGGCTGTCACTTTCACTGGTTCCATAAGTCCACCTCCTCTAGTCAGGATTTTACCTATCTCCCTGAGAAAAGTCAAAGGGTGTGTACTCGCTGAACTCACATTCATGGGTAGGTCGGTATCTATCGCCGCTAAAATTCTCCTCCGATTGTGGTATATCCCCAGTCCCCTTAGGGTGTCAACACCCTACCTCCATACCCCAAAACAGGCTACCCTTAGTGTGTTTCCTGAGCCGGAGTTGAGTATTTATCCGAATCTCCTCAATCGAATCACCAGATACTGACGTCGCCTGAAATCACCTATTGGCCCGGAGCAAGGAGCGTATGGATAAGGCTGTAAGGTACGAGCTACCTCTGGGGTCTGGAGCACCTCCCACGGAAGGCGCGCCTCCGCTCTACCTGAAAGAAACGCCGAAGGGGAGAGGTGGCCTCAACCACATATCTCTAGTGGCGCTGCGGGTAAAAGCCCGGTTGCTACGCAGCCCAGGGTTCTCTACCTGGGTTAAGGCTGTATTTATGCCCAGACCTCCATCCCTTGTCATCTTCTCCTCAGTAGCCGTTACCGGGACCCTTTTCGTGGGCCTGCTGACGGGCCTCGCCTCCGCCCAGATTTCTGGAGACCCTTCCATCACGCTGAAATGGTTTCTTCTGGTAATGGCCTCTCTGCCAATCGCCCTTGTAACCACCATATTTTTGTCCGTGGTCCTCCCGCTAAGGACCTTCGCCTCTGCCTTCACCCTAGTAGCCATCCTGTCGTCATACTCGCCCTATGTGCTTGGGGCTGCAACGGGTATGGGAGTGGCCCTGTGGCTTGGGAAGCTCCTTCCCTTCGGGTATGACGGCATGGCAGACCCCTGGAAATGGACTATTGCTGGAGGAAGCCCTGTCCTCTGGTTGCTTATAGGCGCCTTCTCCAATCACCTGTCGGCGGTGGTGGAGCGCAGACGAGAGTACGAGAAAGGAATGGACGAGTTGAGGGAATCTCGCCATCGCATTATGTTGGTGCACGAGCAGACCCGGAAAGAGATAGCTGGGGTGCTTCATGGCCGGGTACAGAGCCGGATGGTAGTGCTGGGCCACTGGCTAAATGATTGCCAGGAGCACTTGAAGTCTGTCCCTGATCTGGGGGATGGGCCCAGGGAGATGGTAGAAAAGCTGGAAAACGCCAGCAAGCTCTTGCAGGAGATAAGGGACCAGGAGTTGCGCTCCATTACCCGCCAGCTCTATCCCTCCATCATTCACGCCGGACTGCCCAGCGCCCTCAACTCGCTGGCAGACAGGTTTCGCAGCATCTTTAATGTGGAACTGGACATACACAAAGATGTAGCCGAGCTGGAAAGCCCACTGAGACCCAGCCTCCATGAATCGGTGCGACTGACCCTCTACAGGGTTGCAGAGGAGGCCCTCAGCAACGTGGCGAAGTATTCCCAGGCCGAGGAGGCCAGGATAAGCTTGAGCCTCTCCTCAGCCATAGAGGGCAGGGCCTCTGGCGAAGTGATGCTGGTAATACAGGACAACGGCCTCGGCTTTGACCCGTCGGCGATATCCCCGGGGCAGGGGCTTCTATCTATGGATGACTATGTGGCGGCGTTGGGCGGCACCCTTGAGGTGCGGAGCGCACCAGGTGTGGGCACCACGATCGTGGCGTCGGTCCCAGTGTCCTATGCTGAGTACACGCAACCAGGTCCCATCCTGGTCGGTGTGAGATGACCGAAGCCCGCCCTCAACCCGTCGAAGGGGTAAGGGTGAAATGTAGGGGCGCACGGCCGTGCGCCCCTAGTAAGTATATGAGTTACCTGGGCACTATGGGCAGCGTGATATGGGAAGGGCGCTGTGAGTCATGGAAAATGGTCTGTAATGCTGGCTTGAGTTCGGCGTCACCAGCAGCGACGAGCATACCTGTGTTGGTGTTGCGGTCGAAGCGGGGGAAGTTGCTACTGGAGATTTCCACCCTTATCCGGTGGCCCGCCTTGAACACGTTGCTGGTGGCCCACAGGTCTATGGCGTAGCGATAGGCCCTGTCTGGCTCCACCAGGCTTGGGACGGACCTGGAGTTTCGGTATCGGGCGCGGATGATGCCATCGGTGATGTTGCGGGCGCAGCCGCGCTCGCACACGTCCACCAGCTTGGCCGTGAAGTCCGTATCGGTCGCTGAGGTGGCGGCCCAGAGGGTCACGGTGATAGGCCCCGTGACCTCCACATCCCGCTCCAGTGGCGGCGTCGAGTACACCAGCACGTCCTCTCGCCTCTCTATCTCCTGCTGGTCGAAGGCTCCATTTGACATAAAATACGGGTTGCAGCAGAGAGGGCCGCCCCTGGTGGGGACCGGGTTTGCGGGGTTGTATAGGAATGCGTCGTGGGACTCCTCTCCAGGGGGCTGATGGCTCAGGAAGCCGTCTCCGTCGACGGAGTTGGCCTTGCCGTGGCTGTGGAAGTAATAGCTGACGGACTGAGCCCTGGCCAGGGGCCATTCCTGCTCGTCCCGCCATACGTTGTCCCCCATGACGAAAATCTTCACCGGCGCCTCGCCCATCACACCGTTGTCTATGCCCTTGAGCCAGTAATCGAACCACCGCAGATGTATGCCATCCAGGTCTATGGCCAGGGAGTCCGATGCCAGGCCAAAGTAGTGGTCGCCCACAAGGCTGGTGCCTCGAGAGGAATGCTGCCAGGGGCCGATGAGTAGCTTCTGACCCCTTTGGGCGTCCTCGGTGGCGCCGTGCTTCCGCATACCCAGGTAGTTGCGGATGGTGCCGCCCAGGAAGATGTCATACCATCCGCCGATGTTAAGGGCTGGAACGCCGATTTGTAGGTGGTGGTCCTCTATGCATATCCGCCTCCAGTAGTCATCATAGTCGGGATGGGCCAGCCAGTCGTAAAAATAGCTAGCCAGGCCGCCTTTCAGGTGAGGCAACTCCTTGAGGGGGAGGAAGCTGAAAGCGGCCTCCATGGAGTCCGCAGCCTGGATGAGCTTGTGCCTCCGGTCCTGGGGTATGTTCTTCACGGCAGAGTGGGTCTTGAAGTTGGCCAGGGTTAGGGCCCCAAGAGTCCAGGAGACGTTGAAGCCCAGCTCGAAGGCCCCGCCCTGATAGGTCCATCCCTCGTGGTAGTTGGAGGCGGTGACGTTGGGTATGATAGTGGTGAGATGAGGGGGTCGGGATAGCGCAGCCAGCCACTGGGTAGCGCCCACGTAGGAGGCCCCGTACATCCCCACCTTGCCCGTTGACCAGGGTTGGGAGGCGGCCCACTCCACGGTATCGTACCCGTCGTTAATGTCGTCCCTGAAGCAATAGAACTCGCCCCCAGATGTGTAGCGGCCCCTGGTGTCCTGAATGACCGCGGCGTAGCCATGCTTGGCGGATTTGAGAGGGTCCAGCATGGTCATAGACAAGGGCATGGTCTTGTCGTAGGGCGTCCTTGTAAGAAGCACTGGGAAAGGCCCCGGCCCATCGGGGCGGTAGATGTCAGCGTACAGTATGGTGCCGTCCCTCATGGGGACGGGGACGTTGGTCTCCA
>CAYWGG010000240.1:0-4462 GCA_964457285.1 uncultured Dehalococcoidia bacterium | reverse complement strand
AAGGATAGCCCTGGCCGCTGCCACGTCGTTGTAGGGGACCACCACCACCTGCTCCAACACCTGTTTGGGTAGGCCACCAACGCTGGCCACCGCGACAGGGCGGCGGGCCGGCCCCAGAGTGGTAGGGTCATTACGCACGCTAATGCTGACCACATCGTGAGTGCCGTGGTAGCCACCCTCGCATTTGGCGATCCTGGACCGCCCTGTAAGGGCCCGGGCCGCCCGGATGGCGTTAAGAGTCGCCTCCGTACCCGAGTTGGTAAACCGGACCATTTCCACCGAGGGCACCCTTTCGCAGAGAAGCCGCGCCAGTCTCGCCTGGTACTGGTTGGGGGCGTTGTACACCAGCCCGCGGGCCGCCTGCTCCTGCACCGCCCGTACCACGGGCGGGAAGGCATTGCCCAGTATCATGCTGGTCATGTTGCCAATGAAGTCCAGCCTGTCCACACCATCCACATCCACGGTGTGGCAGCCCTGGCCGTGGGTCACGTATATGGGATAGGGCTCCCAGAAGATGCTGTTGCGGGTATCGCCTCCGGGTAGATAACGCTTGGCTTCCTCCCAGATGCTCCGTGACCTGGGGGTCAGCTCAAGGTATCGCTCAAGCTCGCTTTTGGCCTGTGCTGGCATCTTCGTACCCTCGCTTCGGAATTAGCAATTCGTCTCGCCCCTATTTTGCGGTGAGTCATTCTCCCACTGGCACGCCGGCCTTGCCCTGTCTGAGGGATGCCCAGTACTGGTCCCACTCGCGCCCAATCTCATCTTCTGTCGAGCCGAGGTCGTACGCCGGAGAGATTAGTGGCAAGGCCCGCTCGACCTTCACCAGGACGATGGCGCGGACAGGGTTGTTGATTCTCCTTGACCGGTAGCGTGCGATAACCTCGTCGTAAATCTGCCCCTCGGTGAGAATAGTGGCGGTGCCCTTGAAGCGATACCCTTTGCGCAGAAAGGTATCCACGACGTTGATCTCAAGCGCCGGGTTACTATGCAGGTTTGCCATCGTCACTGGCGATCGCAAGTCCGCGAAGACCAGGTGGTCATCGTCCCAGACAGTTGTCGTCCCCTTGGGCGATAGATTCGGCGTTCCATCAGGGCACACGGTGGCGATAAAGCCAAGTCGCTGCTCCTGCACCACGCGCTTCATATCTTCAGTCAGGATTCCCATGTATAGGCCCTCCTTTCTTGATTATTCAGGAAGGGACTTGGACACCAAGAGGGTAGCTTAACTAGTTCGGAGGAGCGACGAGCAAATATGATAATGTCGGCCACATCTCCTCCTCGATTCAGGGTGACGCATTTCTCACACCCCCCTTACTTCTTGAGGTTCTCAGCAAAGAACCGTACTGCGTGTAGGGCCGCCTCCTCCTCATAGCCCACCCAGAAATGGTCAGCGCCGGGCACGACCCGGCACTCTGCGGGCTGCTGAAGGGACGACACCTTCTCCTTAAGGGCAGCGATGGGCACGCCGTGGTCCCTGTCGCCGCAAACGAAGAGCTTGGGCCTTCTGTCTTCCTCGATGCCGGGGTGGTCCAGGTATCGGACTGGCGAGGAGAAGAGGGCGAAGGCTCTGGCATTCTTATACCTGGAAAGGTCCCTCAGGATCACTCCAGTCCCGAAGGAGTAGCCCGCCAATCCCAGCCGGTCTGGGTCTACATCGGGCCGTTCCTTCAGCACATTCAGAGCAGCCTCCGCATCCTCTGGCTCCTTCTCTCCCTCGGCATGTTCGCCCTGGCTGCTTCCCACGCCCCGGAAGTTGAAGCGCAGGACTACGAATCCTTCTTCGATAAGGGCGAAGTACACCGCCAAGACGAGGTTGTTGTTCATATTTCCACCCCTCAGGGGGTGGGGGTGGCATACCACCACACCGGGGAGAGGCCCGGAGGCTCCATCGGGGCAGCCCACAACGCCCTCCAACCTTAGCTCTCCACTTCTGAAAGCAACCGCGCTCTGCTGCATTTTCTAGCTTCCCCTCCTTTTGCTGCGCTCAAAGTAGGCTTCTTCGTCCTAACCATCTTAGGAGCCATACGAGTGTTTGACAAGGGCTCTGGGGTCGGGTGGAGCTTCTTTATCTCAAACTGTCTGGGCCAACAAAAAGGGCCTTGCCAGGAGCGAGAAAAGTGCTTATACTATGTGACCGACTCACAGTTTTTACTCACAGCAACCATTGTCGGAGAGATGCGTGAATAAGCGATTTGCAGGTAGCTTTACAGTAAAGGAGGCGCTATGTCATTGTCCAAACTCTTCGCAGTCCTTCTAGCCCTGGGTCTGGTAGCCCTGCTGGTCCCCGTTGCTTTGGCCAACCACGGGACGGACCCCAAGTCGGTGGTAGAAGACCTTCATGCTGCTCTAAACGCCGGTAACGTGGATGCTGCAGACGAACTATGGGCCGATGACGGGGTACGCACAATATTGCCTGCGATCCCCGGCCCCGCTCCTACAGTCCACAGAGGGAAGCAGGAGATACGAGAGCGCCACACCCAGACTGTGCAGACCAACCCTAAATTTGAGCTGGGAGCCATAACGGTCTCAGGGGACAAAGCGACTTTTACCGTGAAGAACACCAATAACACCACACGCCGGCTGGGTCTCCCCCCGGTAGAAGCCAAGGGTGAGATGATCGTTCAGGGTGGTAAGATTAAGTCCTTCACTACTCAGACCACCGAAGAGTCGTTCAGGCGGATCCAGGCGGCCCTTGCCGCTGAACGGGCGGCTTTCACGGCCAAGGCCACTGGCGGCGCGGGGACAGTGTGGATGCGGGACAGCGATGACGCCGAGAAGGCCAGCTACCAGGAGAAGCTCAGCGACAAGGCTACCATCAGCATCACGGGCGTACCACAGCCGCCGCCCACCGCAGCCCTTGAAGGCTGGCTGGTCTCCGACGACGGCAAGCGCAAGGAGAGCACCGGCATCCTGAAGGTGGACGCCAGCGGCAACGTGAACCAGACATTCTGGCTGACCGGCGTCGTCCCTCCCAGAGCAGTGAGCCCAGTAGCAGGTGCCCCAAGCGGGGTACTAACAAACACTGTAGCCTTCCAGGACCTTGGCTGGGACCCCGATACTAAAGGCGCCTCTGGAGCCGTGACCTACAGGCAAGCCAGCGGGTCCTTCACGGCTAATGTAGCAGTGAAAGGCCTGAAACCTTCCAGGGCATATAAGCTCTACGTCTTCGCGGGAGATATAACGGGGGCTCAATCTCTCGACACCACCAGCTTCCCCTTCACCGCCGATGCTCAGGGAGCTGCTACTGTGAGCGTGTCCAAGACCCTTGACGTAGCCCAGGGTGCCCCTCTCCCCGCTTTCCAGGTCCACCTGCTGGTAGTGGACGAGGCCATAACCTTGCAGAAGCCCTTGCCTAACCCCTTTGACATCTCCCATCCCATCGCCCTGGCGTGTTCCTTCCCTCTAGGTTTTCTGCAACTGGAGGTGGCCGGTGCTCCAGCCCTCACGCTTCTGGGTGACAGTGCCACTATGTTTAACTTAGGCTGGGCTCCAGGCTTCACAGGTGGGTCTGGTTCGGTGACATATAAGGGACAAAACAACCGATTCGATGGGACCCTGAAAGTGGAGGGCCTCAAGCCCAACTTTGACTACACAGTAGTGATGCAGGCGGTGGACCTGGCAGGGAAAGCTACCGCCGCTGAATTTGCCCTTCGCACCGACTCTAATGGCGCTGGTTCCATAAACATAGTGAAATCTCTCCCCGACGTCAAGCCAGCGCCAGCGTATCAGGTGCACTTCCTGGTGGTAGACAAATCGGTAACGCTGCAAGCGCCCCTCCCCAATCCTCTTGGAGTTCCTAATCCCATCGCCCTGGCCTGCCTGGGCCCGCTGGGCTTCCTGCAAGTGCCAGCAGTGCCCACCGGCGAGAACCTGTTCGCCGCCTTCGACAAGTTCGTGGTGACGGTAGAGCCCGTGCCAGACCCCGACCCAGGGCCTTCCAAAGACATAGCCCTCATCCACACCATCCCTGCGGGCGGGATAGCCCACATCCGCCACCTCCTCTTCTCCCTGGCGGGCAACCCAGCTTATACGGCGGGTTTCCACCAGGGCACTCCCAAGGGCATAGCGGTAGGGCTGAGGGAGCAGACCTGGATCGCCCTGGTCCACGCTCGCCTCTCTGCCCAATCTACCAGTCTGGCGACAAGGCAACTCCACGCCTGCCACGTGGTCAACATCATTGAGGGCACGGGCGATGGCAAGGGGCAGAACTTCGACGCCAGTTGCCCTGGCGTTGGAGACGGGTTCGGAGTGTTGAGCTACGCCAAAGATGCAGCCCTCCACGCAAGTCTGGCTGCCTCCCTTGCTCCCAACGACCCCGTGATTCAGAAGTACAGCAAGGAGGTCATAGACTCCGCCAACCAGGTCTGGGCCTGGGCCAAGGACGCCCGTGACGTGGCGCTGCTGGCAAAGCGCAGCAGTGACCTGACTGCGGCGGGGTTGTTCGCCGGGAACGCAGAAGGTA
>CAYWGG010000239.1:0-4494 GCA_964457285.1 uncultured Dehalococcoidia bacterium | reverse complement strand
CTTCGGTTTAATGCTAACAGCTACTCTCTGGGGTGTCAATGAGGTGTACAAAGGGAAGTTCTCATTGGCATAATAATTTTACTGGATACAAAAGTCTAGTTATATGCTAAACTACTGGCATACATGAGGACAGATAACATCGCCACAGGAGGCCCCCAAGATGGACGTGAAACCCTTCAAAATACAGGTCCCGGAAGCGACCCTTAGGGATTTGAGAGAGCGCCTGGCCCACACCCGCTGGCCAACAGAGATACCGGACTCAGGGTGGGACTATGGCTCAAACCTGGCCTACCTCAAGGAGCTGGTAGAGTACTGGCGGACTCGGTTCGACTGGCGAGCCCAGGAGGAGGCCATCAACAGCTTCGCCCATTTCCGTGCCAATGTAGATGGGCTGGGCATCCACTTTATCCACGAGCGGGGCAGGGGCCCCAACCCCATGCCACTCATCATTACCCACGGATGGCCTAGCACCTTCTTCGAGATGTTGAAGATTATACCCATGCTTACCGACCCCGCCAGCTACGACGGAGACCCGGCGGACTCCTTCGACGTGGTAGCGCCCTCAATGCCGGGCTATGGGTTCTCGGACCACACGACACAGCGTGGGGTGAACGTCGCCAGGATCGCGGACCTCTGGGCGCAGCTCATGACGGATGGGCTGAGCTACCGACGCTATGGCGCTCATGGTGGGGACTGGGGGGCTGGCGTGACGGCCAAGCTCGGCTTCTCCTATCCTAGCCAGGTGATAGGAATTCACGTGACCTCGGTGTCCGGTGTTCCCACAGGCTGGCAGCAGGGTATGCGCGAGCTGTCGGCAGCGGAGCGGGCCATGCTCGAGGTACGAGCGCATTGGCTACATGAGGAGGCCGGGTACTCCCATATCCAGGGGACCAAGCCCCAGACGCTATCCTACGGGCTAAATGACTCTCCCGCAGGTCTGGCCTCCTGGATCGTGGAGAAGTGGCGCACCTGGAGCGACTGCGGTGGCGACGTGGAGAGTCGTTTCACCAAAGATGAGCTTCTCACCACCATCACCATCTACTGGGCGACCCAGACCATCAACTCCTCCACCCGCCTCTACTACGAGAACCAGCACAACCCCTGGATTATCGGCCCTGGGCAGCGGATAGATGTGCCCTGTGCAGTGGCCGTCTTTCCCAGAGAAATAACTCGCCCACCAAGGGAGTGGGCCGAGCGTTTCTACAACCTGCAGCACTGGACTCAGATGCCCAGGGGCGGCCACTTCGCCGCCGCTGAGGAGCCGCAACTGATGGCTCAGAATATCCGCGACTTTTTCAGACCCCTGCGAGGTTAATGCACGTGAGTGAGCGAGACTGAGCATATGAGGAGAAAAGGAGGTAGCTATGACAACGAAGCGGATACCAACTGAGGAGGAAGTCCTGGGCTACATGACCTCCCTGAGCAACTGGGGGAGATGGGGTCCTGACGACGAGTTGGGGACTCTTAACCTCATCACGCCCCAAAAACGGGCCCAGGCAGCGGCCCTGGTCAGGGAGGGGATCAGCGTCACGTGTTCCAGGCTCATCGTTCCCGAGATCGCTCCAGATGTGACCTCTATCCCACCCCTGCACTACATGATTAACACCGGCGAGTCAGCCCCAAGCAGAGGCCCTGGAGGCTCGTCGGACTTTATTGGGCTGTCATTTCACGGGCTTACCATCACCCACCTGGATAGTCTCTGCCATCAGTTCTGGGATGGGAAGATGTACAACGGGAAGCCTGCGTCTCTGGTAAACGTCCAGCAGAAGGCCACGGTCGGGGCCATAGACAAAGCACAGGATGGCGTGGTCACCCGGGGCGTACTTCTGGACATTACCCAGGTACGGGGCAAGGAGTGGCTGGAGGCAGGGGAGGGGGTCTTTACCGACGACCTGGAGGCGGCCGAAGAGTCGCAAGGAGTCCACGTGGAGGAAGGGGATGCTCTGGTGCTCCGTCTGGGCTGGTACAAGAAGCGACAACAGCTAGGGCCAAGCCAAAGCCACCCCGGCCGGCCCGGGCTGCACGCTGAAACCCTGCCCTGGTTACGCGAGAGGGGCGTCTCCATCATCGTTGCCGACGCCTCCCAGGACATGGACCCCAGTGGCTACTCCAGGATAGGGCTACCTATACACCGAGTCGGGATTGTGGCTATGGGTCTCTGGCTCATAGATGCCGCCAACTGCGAGGAGCTGGTCCAGGTATGTAGGCAGTTGAACCGATGGGAGTTCATGTTCATGGTGGCACCCCTGAGGTTCAAGAATGCCACTGGCTCACCCGTGAACCCCCTGGCGATCTTCTAAGCACGTGTTTCGAAACCGTACTGCGCCCTGAAAGGCGTAGCATATACTTCACCGTTTAGGGTGAGGTACTTTTCCTGAAAGATAAAGTACGGGGAGCAGGGCTACGATACATACCCTGCTCCCTGTATTTTATGCCGCGACATTACTTCTTGGCAAACTTTTTGAGGCTCTTCAACTCTTTAGGGGGGGTCATGTGCCGGCCACGGATGGTGTAGGCCACCTCGGATACGTAAAGGTCTCCGTGAGAGTCAACGGCGATCCCGTGAGGTGCGATGAACTGCCCAGGCCCTTCCCCTTCTTCGGGAGCGCCAAAGCGGCACACCAGGTCCCCCTTCAGGTCATATATACTCACCCGATGGCCCAGGCCAGGCGCGTCATCAACTCCCCCCATGCCATTGAGCTCGCCTACGTAAATGTGGTCTTGCCAGAGCACCATAGCGTCGGGCCGGTGGATGTTGTTCCACATGGTGATGAATCTGCCCTCGGCGTCGAAGACCTGAATCCTGTGGCACTCACGGTCCACCACGTAGACCCTATCTTCACTGTCAATGGCAATGTTGTGAGGGCGGATGAACTGTCCAGCGTCAATGCCGGGGCTACCCCAGGAGAGCTTGTATTCACCCTCGGGGGAGTACACATGGATGCGCGAGTTGCCGTAACCGTCGGAAATGTAGATGTCACCGTTACTCGGCCTGACCGCTGCCGAGGTGGGACGGTTGAAGGGATGGCCGCTCCATTTGGGGGCAGGATGGTCCCGTTCCCCAATCTCCATCAGCTTCTCACCCCTGGCATTAAATTTCTGGACGGTATGGATTCCGTCATCGGCAACCCAAATCGAATCGTCGTAGCCTATATAGATACCGTGAGTCCGGTTGCTAAAGAGACCCTCGCCGAAGGAGCGGAGGAAGTTGCCACTTCGGTCAAAGACTATGACCGGATGCTCGCCACGGGTGAGGGCGTACACGTTGTCCTGGGAGTCCACAGCCACACCAGGACACTCCAGGAAAGACCACCCTCGTGGTAGCTTCTCCCATCGCTCCACGGGCTCGAACGTCATATTCCCGCTGCCCAATGTCATCGCCATATCGGAAATACCTCCCTATCATCTGTTTGCAGGACACTATATAGCCAGAGAGCAGGTCACTTAGGGCCACTCACAAACGTGGGCATTACCTTCTGAACGAACAGGCGCATGGACCCCATCACCTGCTCGTGGGTGAGGTCGCCAAAGGCAAAGATAGGGCAGAAGTAGTTGATGCCGCTCTCTTCGATGGCCCGCTTCACCTGCTCCCTAACCCTCTGGGGCGTCCCCACAATGACCACCTCTTTGCCCACAAGCTCATCGAAATTGGAGATGTCAATTGGTAGGGCTATGCCTGCCTTTGTAAAGAGGAAGCTGATATTGTGATACCAGGTCGCAAAGGCCTCCCTGCACTCCTTCTCTGCCTGTTGGTCTGTGGGGGCCACATACAGGTGGCGGACAAGGCCGAGCTTCGGCGTCTCGACGTGGCCGTTCAGACGGTTAGGGTCATCTCTATGCTCCTGCCAGTGCTGCCTGTAGAGATCAAAATGGGCTTTAGTGACAGTAGCAGTGTCAAAGACATCGGCCGTGTTGAAGCCGTGCTGTGCCATCCAGGGGACGGTCTCGATGTTGTTGCTTGCGTACCAGAGCGGTGGGTAAGGCTTCTGGAACGGGTGAATCCAGAGCTGGACGTCCTTATAGTTGTAATACTTCCCTTCGTAGTTGAGGGTATCATGGGTAAAGGCTGTAAGTAGAATGTCCAGGCTTTCATTGAAGATGCTCCACAGCTCCTCAACTTTGAGGTTGTACTTTTCCGCCTCCATTGGTACAATGCCTCGCCCCACACCAAGCTCCAGTCGTCCTTTGCTCAAATGGTCTATCATACAGATCTCGTGGATCAGTCTGAGAGGATTGTAGAAGGGCAAGAGATAAACCAGCGGCCCGAAGCGAAGGCGCTTCGTGCGCTGGGCGGCTGCCGACAGGAAGATTCCTGGGGAAGGAGCAAGGCTCAAGGGAGTGATGTGGTGCTCGGCCAGGTGGTAGCAGAAAAACCCTGCTCTGTCGGCGTATTCCAGCATCTTGAGCCGCTGCTCGAAGATGTCGCTGGGCGAGCGCTCGTCCCACTCGATCCAGTCGAAGAGCCCGAACTGAACGGGCGCACCGTTAGATAGC
>CAYWGG010000238.1:2361-4510 GCA_964457285.1 uncultured Dehalococcoidia bacterium | reverse complement strand
CGCCATGATCACTTACCAGGAGACAAGGGCTGCTTCAACGCGGCGGCTCTGCAGGTAGGCGAGGGACCACTGTGGGTCTGTGAGGGGGCCTTTGATGCTCTGGCCTTGCTGGCCGCCGGCGTGCCCCGCGTGGTGGCGATCTTCGGTGTGCAGGGCTGGCGCTGGGACTGGGCTAGGGTCATCCGCGAGCTGGTCTTCGCGCTGGACGCCGATGCCGCTGGGCAGCAGCAGTGGCGTGCACTGGCGCGGCAAGCGGCGCTGCGGGGCAAGCGCGTGGCGGCGCTGCCGGCGGCGGCGTACGGGGGGCATAAGGACGTGAACGAGGCGTGGATGGCTGGGGAGCTGATTGTGGGAGACTGGCCAGCCTCAGCAGGTGAGGGCTCCACGAGGCTTCAGGTGCCTGAAGATCTCCAGGAGACCTGGGACGAGCGGGTAGCGATCATGGTGGCAGACGGGGGCCTGCCGCACGCTGAGGCGGAGTGCCTGGCGTGGGCAGGGCTCCAGACACCAGGAAAAGAGCCGTGAGGCTGGATGCCCCGGCGACGGCAAAAACTCTACGGGTCGCGTTTTTGCACCGGAAGCGCGGGGCAGCGGCGGGCGCGGGGCTCGAGGGGAGGGAGGTGCCCGAGGCCCTCCGAGAAGCCTGGGAAGAGCGCGCTATGCGCTACGCAGCGTAGCGCATAGAAGGCGTGCATGGCCGCAAGGCCGGTAGCCTGACGAAGCAGGGCATCCTCAGTCCCAAGCTTCAGCTGCTCAGTGGGCATACGGTGGAGCAGCGTCTGGGGGTCTATCGGGCGTTGGCGTTGGCGGATGTGGCGGACGCCTATGAAGCAGCGATGCGACGCTTTCCGGGGCGATGTGGAGTAAATGAGGTCGTATCGCTGCGTCTCTCCTGTAGGGCCATCTTGGCCCCCTCCACCGCCGTATCTGAGAGCTTTTGCTGCGCCTGCCCCACCATCGTGGGGGGCTTCAACGTGGTAAGACGACTATAGCACCGTTTTGTACGATCACTCTTCCTTGGCCGCTCAGGTAAACCCATCCATGTTGGTTCAACTGCACAAAACTGAGTGGCTCTGCAGCCTCCCCAAAGAACCTATAGCCTCTATACGCAGTTCCCCCTACGAAACGTATTATATCCCCATCTGTTAGCTCGTTTATGTTGGGCGATCGTGCTTCCATGCCCATGATGCTACGCCCAGGGTCTATGAGGGCCATGTTCCAAGCAACAAGCTGGCCTTCCTTAAAAATGAGGACGTTCCTGAGGGTTGCATCGGACGTAAAAACACTGGTGGCCTTTTCCTCTGGCGTTAGTATATCGCCTAGGACAAAGCGCCCACGAGTCCCTTTAGCTCGGATAGCTTTGATGATTTCCCCTTCCAGCGTCTCCGTGACTTTCGCCTTCGCCGCCCTCGCCAGAGGGTGATTCGGATACTGCCGAGCGAAATTCTCATAGCCCTCCACCGTATTGTGCGTCGTGGCCTGGCGCCAGGCCAGTACTGCTGGGCTCAACAGGGCCGTCACGGCGTGATGGCCTCGCTCGGCGGCCAGCTCTAGGGGCGTGGCGCCCGAGACAGTCTGGGCATTGATCTCGGCGCCCCGGTCCAGGAGCAAGCGGGCCAAGGCCGGCTGCCCTGCCTTGGCCGCGAGATGTAAGGGGGTGAGGCCATCGTTGTCCTTAGCGTTGACCTCCGCGCCCCGGTCCAGGAGGAGGACGACAATACGATGGCTCTCTATCTGTGTAGGCCTCTCAGCAGCCTGGTGCAAAGGCGTGGCACCCGTGACGGTCCTCGCGTTGACCGCGGCGCCCTGGTCCAGGAGCAAGCGGACAATGGCCGGGTACCCTACCTTGGCCGCGAGATGTAAGGGGGTGAGGCCATCGTTGTCCTTAGCGTTGACCTCCGCGCCCCGCGCCAACAGCAGGTCAACAACAACGTCGCTCTCAGCGGACTGGCGCAGGCTGAACAGCTTGGACATCCGGGCACTCTCAGGATCGATGGCCTGCTCAGCAGCCTGGTGCAAAGGCGTGGCGCCCGTGACGGTCCTCGCGTTGACCGCGGTGCCCTGGTCCAGGAGCAAGCGGACAATGGCCGGGTGCCCTACCTTGGCCGCGAGATGTAAGGGGGTGAGGCCATCGTTGTCCTTAGCGTTG
>CAYWGG010000238.1:0-2261 GCA_964457285.1 uncultured Dehalococcoidia bacterium | reverse complement strand
AGGGGGTGAGGCCATCGTTGTCCTTAGCGTTGACCTCCGCGCCCCGCGCCAACAGGTCTCTTACAGCCGCGAGATCCCCTCGCTGCACCGCAGCAGCCAATGTCTCGCTGGGCCGTGCTGCGTCCCGTGCCGTGGTGGCTGCCGTGCCGGGGCGCCCCGCACTCGTACACCCTGCCCACAGGGCGAGTAGGACGAATACCCAGACCACTTGGCGTGCATACGACATAACGGCTATCCTTAGCTATGCGTAGCACCTATGCTCCCTTAGGGTCTTCTATGGAAGCTTGTAAAAATATCAGTGACAAACATCTTACTGCGTCTCTCGGCTAGATAGTCTTGAGCAACCCGCGCGTCTATCGCTAGCGCCTTGTTCAAATCCGCCAGGGCCTGGTCATAGTGGCCTTTGCGTCTATAGGCAATCCCCCGATTGGTGTAGGCTACGGCCAACCCGGGATGGAACTCCAAGGCTTGGGTGAGGTCGGCAATGGCGTAGTCATACTGGCCTTTATCCAGATATACCTCCGCTCGATTGACGTGAGCTTTGGCGAACGTGGGGGTGATCCCCAGGGCCTGGGTATAGTCTGCTAGAGCTTGGTCATGGTGGCCCTTGAGGCGGTAGGCGACGCCGCGATTGTTGTAGGCTGTAGCCAATCTGGGGTTGATCCCCAGAGCCTGAGTGTAGTCCGCTATGGCCTGGTCATGGTGGCCTCTGTTGGCGTAGGCGACGCCGCGATTGTTGTAGGCTGTAGCCAACCTGGAGTTGATCCTCAGGGCCTGAGTGTAGTCCGCTATGGCCTGGTCATAGTGGCCTCTGAGAACCGAGATATCCCCCCGCCCGTGGTAGGCTTCAGCCACGGTGGGGTTCCGCTGCAGCACCTGGTCGTAGCCCTCCATGGCGGCCTTGTAGCGTCCCTTCTGATGCAGGAACACAGCGTGCTGGAACAGGGGACCAATATCGCTAGGATCGCCGAGACCCGTGGGGAGGCGAATACCTGCTAGTTGGCCGGCCCGTATCTCGCCCTCAAACTCCCACCGCAACGCCTTCGCCGTCGGGCGCACACCGAGGACTAACTCCCGCAGGGCCCCCACATCACCACCCTGCAGGCGCATCACCAATGCCATCAGCTGTGCCCCACCGGAGAACTGCAAGCCCACCTCCCGATTCTCTACCCGCAGCACGTCCACTGCCCGCGGCGTCTGCACGGGCTGGACCAGATAGCGCGTCAGGTAGAAATCCATCGGCGGTTGCGCTGCCACCTGCGTGAGCCCCTGTGCCAGGGCGGCGAGGCGCGTTAAGCCCCGCAGCGTCTCAAACACCTCCCACACCTCAGCCGCGGCGTCGTAGTGCTCGCTAAACAATCGCGCGAAGCCCTCTGTGGGGTAGTGCTCAAAGGTGGACACGTCCGCCACCGGCGTGCCGTTGACCTCGGCATACAGCACTTCGGTGAATACTCCCATCTGCAACTGCTCCAACAGCACAACGTCCCCGAGCACGTTCACACGGCTGACGATGGGATAAAACCAGAAGCGCGAGGCGACCCGGCTGGGCGTCCCCCCCTCCCGGCGTCTCTGTGCTACCGCCAGGTCGTAGGCCGTCCGCAGGGGCTGTCCAGGTCCCTTCTCCAGCCCCAAGCTGATCCGTTTCAGCAGCCAGTCTGCCGCAAAGCACACCTGGCCAAAGTGGGTGTCCTCAATACCGCCAAAAAAGCGCACCGCCTGCTGGGTGGCGTCAGCGCACGCCCCCTGACGGCCCGCTTGCAGGCACGCCGTGCTGGGGATGGGGTCAATCGTCACTCCGGGGTCCTGCTGGACGTGAATAAACCGGGTCCGCAGTGCGACTACCCAGTCGTCCAAGGTCAGCACGGCGGCCTTTGGGTCGCGTTCGCCCACCAGGATCCAGTCCCCCGTCTGCGTGTCCAGCACCACCGCCCAGGGCTTGGTGATGCCGCCCAGGTAGAACAAGTCGGGCTGGGTCCTACGGAAGTCCTCCCCCTTGCGCATCGCGTCTTCGACTCGCGTCTGGGCCACGGGCATCGAGTAGGCGACGAAGGTCTTTTTGCCCTGCGCCCCCGCCCAGGGTGCCAGCGGGCCCACGAGCAGCACGAGCCCTGCTACCAGCACCGTCTGGATGGGGCGGAGTATCCATTTCATCAGGGCTCACCTCGCGCTTGTTGCACAGAACAGCAGGAAGGGGGCCAGCAGCCCTGGCTGGGACGCGGCGGCGGGCGGCGCCCCGGCCGCGCCCCCCAACAGGCCGCGCA
>CAYWGG010000237.1:1271-4523 GCA_964457285.1 uncultured Dehalococcoidia bacterium | reverse complement strand
CAAGCATACCGCCCAGCGGTATGGGGTTCTCGCAATGACAACCGAAAGACCCTGCCTGACCGAGGTGTCACAGTCAGCTACGCCGGGTCCGGCTCCCACCCCCAGGATTGGTGTCCACAGTTTACTGATTCCATTGATACTATCATAGTGGACAATTCGAGGTAGCAGCCTAACGCTAGCTCACAATCAGCAGTCCATTCCGGTGTCGGTCAGACAAAACCGTAGCACGCCCGGACTGCCTACCCTCTGCGAGCACCAAGAAGAGATTGCCCTGTATCAGCCCAGCTTTTATCAGGCACTCTTTGTGACCTGTAAACTCCAGTAGATGCGCCGCCGTCTCCCGATCCACCACGCCATCGGTAGGCCTCCCGCAGACGTAACAGGGATGCCCTGCCCAGACCATCAGGGGCATGAGAGCCTGATTGACTCTCTGCGCCTCTCTGACATGTTGCTCTGCCTGCTCCAGGGCTTTCTTCATCTCCGCAGTCTTGCGCTGCCAGTCCTGTACCTCACCCCGGAGGGCGATTAGCTGTGCTCTGAGAGCTTCTGCTTGCTGAGCTTCTGACTCCAGTTCCTCAATGCGGGCCTGGGCCTGGTCAACCTGAAAGCGAAGGGAGTTAGCCTCAGATAGCTGGGCCTCCAACATCTCTGCCCGGCGGCGCAGCTCCCAGTTCTCTGCTTCTAAGTCTGCCAGTGCCTCGGTATCCGCATTGGCGACCAGACCCTGGGCAATTCGCTGGACTGGCGCTCCCCTGTTATCCTGGCCTTTCCGTTTCAACTGGCGCTGCACCTTGTAGACCGTGGGGGGCTTGTAGCCCAGGGCGATGACCTCTCCACTGGACTTGCCTTGGGATAGTAGGGTCCTGATTTCCTGCATGATGCCATTGCCAAGCATGGTTTACTCTCCTATACTATCCATATCCAGTGGATAGTGGGCTTATATATATACGAGTACGTATGTAATTATAAATATATCAACCCACTGTTTGATATATACTAACCAACTGATATATACGTGGACAGTTTACTTTCCAGGAATTATCCCTACGAGAAGCGTCTCAGGTGCAGGGAAGAATGTCAACTCTCCATAGAGAGTACAGGAACGCTCCATAGGAAGTGTCCTGGAGAGGAGAGCACATTCGACCTGCCGAGGCCTGCCCAGGTTCGGCGCTCCATTAAGAGCTTACTATACAGGGTAGCCACCAGGCAGGTAAAATCAGGGGCACCAGAAGGACTTCCTTCTGAGCCTGTATGTGTGAATCAAGCTTATGAATCCTTTCTGTTAAATCGGCTTCGGTCTGCGTAAGCCTGGCGATTGCTGGTTCAGCCCAGTAGAATTGGAGGGCGATGATGGCTCAAGTGGTGATTGAGAATCCAATCCTCAACTCACCTTTCAAGGAGCCCTCCAGTCACTTCAAATTCTCCGACGAGGGGATCACCGACGAGATTGTCAGCGCACGGCGGATCAGCGCCTACTTCATCCCCATCCCCAGGCCAAAGAAGAGGGGAAGACAGCTTACCTTTGATACCGAGTGGACTCAGGACCGTATTGAGGAGAATACCTTTATCAACCAGATTCGTGCCAGGGTGTCTATCTGGCGGCGAGGCAGTTATCAAGGGGTCACGAAGACGACTCGCCGCCTCCTGGAATACTGGCGCAATCCTGAGCGGGAGCGGAGGCTCTTCTTCTGCCAGGTCGAAGCCCTGGAAACGGCCATATACATCACCGAGGTAGCCAGCAAGTACGGCGATGCCTGGGTCGAGAACAGCCTCCGACAGTTTAACGCCGATGCCAACCCGCTACTCTACCGTATCGCCTTCAAGATGGCCACAGGCAGCGGCAAGACGGTGGTCATGGCTATGCTGATGGCATGGCAGGCCCTCAACAAGATGGCTAACCCCCAGGACGCTCGCTTCTCCGACACATTCCTCATCGTCACCCCTGGTATCACCATCCGGGACCGTCTGCGGGTCCTCCTGCCCAACGACCCCGACAACTACTACCGCCAGCGGGACATCATCCCCGCCGAGCTTATCCAGGAGCTGGGCAAGGCCAGAATCATCATCACCAACTTCCATGCCTTCAAGCTAAGGGAACGCTTTGAGGGGGCACGGCTGACCAAGGCCCTGGCCACGGCTGGACAGGACACTGGTGGATTTAGAGAGACCCCTGACGAGATGGTCCGTCGCGTGTGCCGGGAGCTGGGCAACAAGCGGAACATCATTGTCATCAACGACGAAGCCCACCACTGCTACCGTCGCAGGGTGGGAGGAGAAGAGGTCAAGCTCACAGGCGATGAGCGGCGGGAGGCAGAGAAGCGAGAGGAGGAGGCGCGTGTCTGGATTTCTGGCCTGGAGGCTATCAAGTCCAAGATCGGCGTCAAAATCGCCTACGATTTGTCGGCGACGCCCTTCTTCCTTCGGGGCTCTGGCTATCTCGAAGGGACCCTCTTCCCCTGGGTGGTGTCCGACTTCTCCCTGATTGATGCCATTGAGTGCGGCATCGTGAAGGTGCCCCGGGTGCCGATAGCCGATGATAGTATGGTGGGAGAGTCACCCACCTACCGTGACCTGTGGGTACGCATCCGGGATGACCTGCCCAGAAAAGGTCGGGGAACCGAGGCCGTCAGTGGCGAGCCGAAGCTTCCCGTGGAGCTACAGGGGGCGCTGCATAGCCTCTACAGCAACTACGAGAAGTACTACAGGCAGTGGGAGGCCAAAAGACAGGGCACGCCGCCGGTCTTCATCGTGGTCTGCAATAACACCAACGTCTCCAAGCTGGTCTACGACTACATCTCCGGCTGGGAGAAACCTTTGCCTGGTGGCAGCACAGTGGTTGTACCTGGCGCGTTACCTATCTTCAGCAACGAAGAGAGCGGCAAGTGGCGGGCTCGCCCCAACACTCTCCTCATAGACAGTGAGCAGTTGGAGAGTGGCGAGGGCATGAGCCCAGAGTTCAAGAGGATCGCCTCCAGAGAGATTGATGAGTTCAAGGCCGAATATCGAGCGAGGTTCCCTGGCAGGGATGCTGAAGCCCTGACGGATGAGGACCTGCTACGAGAGGTGATGAACACCGTTGGCAAGCGTGGCAAGCTGGGGGAGAATATCAAGTGCGTGGTCAGCGTCTCTATGCTCTCCGAGGGATGGGATGCCAACACAGTGACCCACATCCTCGGTGTACGGGCTTTCGGCACCCAGCTCCTGTGTGAGCAGGTAGTGGGGCGGGGCCTACGTCGTATCAACTACGAGCCC
>CAYWGG010000237.1:0-1261 GCA_964457285.1 uncultured Dehalococcoidia bacterium | reverse complement strand
ATGACCAGGGCATGTTCACACCTGAGTATGCCGAGGTCTACGGTGTGCCCTTCTCCTTTATCCCATGTTCTGGATCGACCACCGATCCCAAACCAGGGCCGACGCCGACCCGCGTCCGTGCCCTCCAGGAACGTATCGCCCTGGAGATAACCTATCCCCGTCTGACGGGGTATCGTTATGAAACCTCAGGGGAGAAGCTGACTGCTTCCTTCACCGAAGACGCAAAGCTTTCCCTATCCACCGCCGATATACCTACGAAAACCGAGAACGCCCCCATTGTCGGCGAGTCCAGCATCCATACCCTGGACGACCTGAAACGCCGCCGTCCCCAGGAGGTGGTCTTCCTGCTGTCCAAGCTGGTGCTGGAGAAGTATTTCAGGGACGACCAGGGCAACCTGAAGCCCTGGCTGTTCCCCCAGGTCCTTGACATCACCAGAGAGTGGCTCAACACCTGTGTCACCTGCAAGGACAACACCTTCCCGCAACTCCTGCTCCTTATCGAGTTCGCCCACAACGCCGCCGACCGCATCTACCGGGCCATCGTCCAGTCTACCGATGGCACCCAGGCCCTCAAGCCCATCCTGCGCCCCTATGACCCGGTGGGCTCCACCCGCTACGTGGACTTCGACACCATCAAGCCCACCTATATCACCAGGCCGGACAAGTGCCACGTAAGCCATGTGGTGGCCGACACCGGCTCCTGGGAACAGAAGCTGGCCCAGACCCTGGAAGCCATGGACGAGGTGGTCGGCTACGTCAAGAACCAGGGCCTTGGCTTCGCCATCCCCTACACCATCAATGGCCAGGAGAGCAACTACGTCCCCGACTTCTTGGCCCGCATCCGGGATGCCACAGGTGAGGAGCTAACCCTTATCATAGAGGTGACGGGGGAACGGAAGAAGGACAAGGAGGCCAAAGTGGGCACGGCCAGGGACCTGTGGGTGCCCGCGGTCAACAACCACGGAGGCTTTGGCCGCTGGGCCTTCCTGGAGATTCAGGACCCCTGGAACGCCCAGAACCTCATCCGGGCCTTCCTCAGAGCACAGGAGCGCGTCCATGCCTGAACGGAAGGTTGAAATCCATAGTGAAGCCCTTGCCAATTTCTGCCAGCGTCACCGGATTCGGAAGCTGGCCCTGTTTGGGTCGGTGCTGCGGGAGGATTTTGGCCCCCATAGCGATATAGACGTGCTGGTTGAGTTCGAGCTAGGCCATACCCCCAGTTTCTTCAAGCTCTATGACATGGAGGAGGAGCTGAGTGCCC
>CAYWGG010000236.1:0-4526 GCA_964457285.1 uncultured Dehalococcoidia bacterium | reverse complement strand
CTGCAAATAGCCCTTGTCATCATCTATGAACTGTTTCATCAGAACCTCTTTGTTACACAGATTGGTACGTGGATATCACCCTATCATTCAATAGTCGCAAGCCCTATGCGAAAATCCAAAACCAGTCGCTGACCTCGGAAGAAGTCTAGCCCAAGGACTCCATCCACTGTAGCACTGGGTGGCAGGGTATGGCAGATAACAGGGAAGTTTGGCCGCTCCTGTCCAAGGGCCTCAACCCTCTCAATCGCAATCCGAGGGACGAATTCTACCCCACTTGCAGTGGTCACTTGTACACGTTCTGGCACTATAGCCGGGTCATATCCTAGAAGGACTACTATATCCCAGTTCACCATGGACATATTTGCGCCTGTATCTAGCGCAAGCTGCACCACTATATCACCAGTGGGCCCCCATAGCTTCGTGGGAACAACTATTAAACCCGCTCTGGGATTAAAAGGAAGGCTCATAGTACAACAGCCATATCCTCAGGCAGTGTCCCGGTATACAAAATGGCCGAATGTCTGGGATGCAGTTCCCTTGCCTTGCGGTAGACCTCGTCTCTATCCTTGCTGTGCCACAGGACTTTACCACTCTTCACTTCCAGGGACTCGGTGGTCTCCGGGTCTTCTAGAAAGACCCACTCTGACGGGAACTGGGCCTGGATTTCGGCCAGTGACATGGATTCACTCATTATCCTCTCCTTTTCGCCTGCCGGGGTTTCACAAGAATCCCCCCTACATCATAGTATACCCGCCGCTGACGCCTGAGGGTCTGGCCGGTGATGAAGCTGGCGGCGGCTGAGTTGATTGCAGCAACGCTCGTGCATTTTCAGGCTTCATAAATAGGCTTACCTCTGATGCCTGGCAATAAGCCCTCTGACAGTGGGCACCAGCTCGTTGGGAATCTCCATAACGGTTTGAGTCTGGTCCTCAAACACCGCTTCGTCCTCAGCTACCGCCTCTTCTTCCGTCTGCTCCTCGTAGTGAGCGATAACCCTTCGGACCCTCTCTTCATCCCACCCTGGTGGAAACTTGCTCTGCCTCATCTTTGCCTCCTGCGTCGGCGCCTTCGATACGCGATTATCGGCTTGCCTCTCAGTTCATACGCCGTGATAACGAAGACACCATTTGGGTCGGGAACATAGATAACCCGCAAATATCGTCCTGCCTGTGTTTGGCCAATCGCAACACGGGAGCCTTCACGTCCTCTGCGGTCCTCGCCCGGTCTTCTCAGTACGTCCTCAACCTCGCTCTCATTGACTCCATGTCTGTAGATGTGAGGTATACCTGTTTCCTGGTCAATGTAGAACCGAATGTTCAAATGGGACTCCCTACATCATGGTATACCCGCCGCTGACGCTGAGGGTCTGGCCTGTGATGAAGCTGGAGGCGTCGGAGGCCAGGAAGACCACCGCCTTTGCTACCTCGTCGGCAGTCCCAAGGCGGCGCAGCACGTAGCTCCGCTTCACCCGCTCCAGCACCTCATCGGTGAAGATGTCCCGCATCTGGAGCCACATGCTCTCCTGGCCCATCTCCTCCTCCGACTGGGGCACGGTGAGGCCGGGGCAGACTACGTTGAGCCGGATGCCGTAGCGGCCCACCTCTCTGGACACCGCCTTGCTCAGGGCGATGACACCCGCCTTGCAGGCCGAGTAGACCGCCTCACGGAACTCTCCCATGCGGCCGGCGTCGGAGCTTATGCTCACTATAGAGCCCGCCTGCTTTTCAATCATGTGGGGCAACACGGCGCGGATGCAGTTTATGGGGGGCCACAGGTTCAATTTGACCTCCCTCTCCCACTCATCCCATGTCTTCTGCATGAACAGCCTGTCCACCGTCCATCCCACGTTGTTCACCAGCACGTCCACTCCACCGAACTCCTGGATGGTACGGGCCACCGTCGCCTCTACTTGCTGGTGGTCGGAGACATCGGTCCTGAGGACGATGGCCCTGGCACCCGAGCCCATCTCGGCTACCTCTCCGGCCACTTTCTTCCCCTGGGGCAGGTCAATCTCGGCAATGGCGATGTTGGAGCCTTCGGCAGCGAAGGCGTGGACAATTGCCCTGCCGATGTTGGAGCCCCCGCCAGTAACGATAACGCTTTTACCCTTAAGCCCAAGCTCCATAGGGCACCTCCCGGCTTAGTGAATATAGTCCCACATCTCCTTCCCTTCGACTCGGCTCAGTGCAGGTTTGGCATCTTCCCAGGGAATACTCTCACCCTGCTCCTGCATGGCTGCCTCAGCAAAGGCGGCGTCCTCTGCGTCCTCTTTCGCCTCAACCCAAAGCTCCAGGGCCTCGTTGATCACTTCTCGCAGAGTGCGGCCCTCTTGTGCAGCATACATCTTCAGAGCCTGGTACAGCTCCTCGTCATCCAGAGCCACTGTGATCCTCTTCATCGTAGAACCTCACATACGGTAAGTGACTGATACAAGAGTCAGCCCTAAAACCTGGGCTGCCTGCGTTCCTTAAAGGCCTGTATTCCCTCTTTAGGGTGTGATGAGGTGGCGACGTACTGGGCGAAGGAGTGTATCTCGAAGGCGACCCCGTCCCGCAAGGACATGTTCTGGCCGCGCAGAGCCGCCTGCTTGATCCAGCCCAGGCCCGGCCTGCTCTTATCCCGCAGAGTGGAAAGGAGCTTCTCCAGCTCCTCTTCTAGCTTATCGGCAGGCACCGCCCGCAGCACCAGGCCCCACTCCTCCGCCTCTTTCCCTGAGAGCCATCGGCCCGTAAGCAGAAGCTCCATAGCTTTCTGTGGCCCCAGCTTGCGGGGAAGGCGTTGGGTGGAGCCGCCGCCGGGCATGAGGCCGTAGTTGGCGTGCTGGTCGCCGATGTGAGCGTCCTCGGCTGCGATGACCATGTCGCAGGCCAGCAGTAACTCCAGCCCTCCCGCCAGGGCAAAGCCGTGTACCACGCCGATTACCGGAAGAGGAAGCTCCTCCAGTCTAAACAGGAAAGCGTTGACAGCCTTCAGGTAGCTACTGAGCAAGGAGTGATCGTCGAAAGCCTGCTCCATGTATTTCAGGTCCGCGCCGGCGCAAAAGGCGCGCCCCTCGCCACGTATGACCAGGGCCTTCACCCCCGCCCGTTTCTCTACCTCGTCTGTCGCATGGGTAAGCTCCTCAACCATCTGGGGGCTCAAGGCGTTGAGAGCGTCGGGGCGGTTGAGGGTAAGGGTCGCCACGGGGCTGTCTATGACCAGCTTAATAGTCTCGTAGTCCATCGTTGAAGTACCTCCTCCCGCCAGGGTAAAGCCTGTTTCAGCCCAATCATACTACACCGACCTTCTCACTGTCAGGCAGCAAAGGCGATGGTAGTGTAATACGCCAAAGTAGGGGCGGGTTTCAAACCCGCCCCTACCGCATCCAGATAAAGGGTTGAGCTGGCAGATTGTGGATGACGGGGCCTCAGAGAAGGGCAAAGAAGCCGGGATAGCTGTAGGGGCAGGTTTCAAACCTGCCCCTACTTGAAATAAGGGATAATGTGCTCACCCATAAGCTCCACCGCCCGGTAGGCGTGATAGGCCTCCATACCGGGCCACCAGATGCGGAAGATGAAATGATTGGCCCCCAGGCGGCGGTGGTGTTCATCTATCTGCTGGACCACGTCCTCCACGCTGCCAAGGATGAAGCGGTCCCGCGCCAGCTCCTCGAAGGGCACACGGAAGGACTCCTGTCCGGGGAGGGCTTTGTCCTGGCCCCAGTCGGCGTATGCCTGGTACTTGCCCTCCAGGTAGGGCTGAGCAACCCTGATGGCCTCCTCTCGCGTCAAGGCCACGTGCATCTCCTTGATGAGGGGAAGCTCGTCAGGGATAGGCTTTCCGGCAGAAGATAGGGCTTCTCTGTACAGCTCCATCTGGCGCTCAAGGGTAGTGAGGGTGGCATGGGGATTGACCAGCCAGGGATAGCCCAGGCGGCCCGCGCGCCGGATGGCGACGTCATTGTTGGCGGCGACCCAGATCGGGGGATGGGGCTTCTGGACGGGGCGTATGGTGCACACGCCGCCCCTCAGCCGAAAGTGCTTGCCTTCAAAGGTGACCTCGCCCTCTGACCACAGAGCCTTGATCAGCTCCAGGGCCTCAAGGAAACGGGATACCCGCTCGCTGCGGGCCACGTTAAAGGCCTCGTACTCGATGTCCCGGTAGCCCAGGCCGACGCCGAACACCACCCTGCCCTCGCTGATGACGTCCAGGGTAGCCACTTCCTCCGCCACCTGGACGGGGCTGTAGAGGGGCAGAAGGACGATGGAGAGGACGAGGCGCATATGGCCGCTATCGGCCGCCAGGCGGGCCAGGAGGGGCATTCCCTGGAGGTTCTGGTAAGGAGGTGAGAGGAAGTGCTGCCCGCAGGCGATGGAGTCGAAGCCCGCATCGCGGGCCAGGCGGGTCAGATGAACAGCCTCACGGAACCTCTTGACCGGCGAGTCGGAGGTAGGATGCTGTGGCATAGCCATGACGCCGAACTTGATCATATCAACTCTCACTTCAAGATTGCCGCCAAGCCAGACAGGGGCCTTACCGCCGACGGC
>CAYWGG010000235.1:0-4548 GCA_964457285.1 uncultured Dehalococcoidia bacterium | reverse complement strand
GGATGGCCCAGAATGCCCGCAACCTGGGAATCATGGTTCGCCAGGTCGAGGACGAAATCGGGGTGGCCAATATGGTTATCGGGGCGGCTCACGCGGGCTGCCGGGCCATGTGCGCTACCTCAGGCGGCGGGTTCGCGCTGATGAGTGAAGCCATAGGCAGTGCGGGTATGATGGAGATTCCTACCGTCTTCATCAACGTCCAGAGAGCTGGCCCCTCCACAGGTGTGCCCACCAAGACCGAGCAGGGGGACCTGTGGCAGGTGCTGGGCGCCAGCCAGGGGGACTACGAGCGCTTCATCGTGGCCCCGCGGGATGCCCTTGATGCTTTCAATACCATCCCTGAGCTGTTCAACCTGGTGGACAAATGCCAGTGCCCTGGCCTCGTCATCTCGGACCTGCTGGTCTCGGAAGGCAGGTTCAGCGTTGACCCCGACGACATCAACATGCATCCCAAGATAGATCGTGGAGCATTGATCACCCAACCTGCGGCGACCAACGGCTACATGCGCTACAAGGACACCGAAAGTGGGGTCTCCCCGAGAGCCTTGCCGGGCCTGGAGGGCTATGTGCACGTCGTCGCCACCGACGAGCACGACGAGGATGGGATGTTGATAAGCGACGAGTTCACCAATCCTCACAAACGCCGAAAGATGGTCGAGAAACGAGCCCGCAAGCTTATAGGCATCAGCAATGAGATTGCTCCCCCCCAACTGGAAGGCCCCGAGGATGCCGAGGTCACCCTCATCGGGTGGGGCTCTACTTATGGCGTGATCAGAGAAGCCGTGGAGCAATTGAAGCTCAAGGGAGTTACGGCCAACCACCTTTCCATCAAATGGATCGTTCCCTTCCACGGGGAGGCGGTGGTTGACATCCTCTCCCGCTCGAAGCGGACTATCATTGTTGAGAACAACTATTCCGGCCAGTTCGCCAGATACCTGCGAAGTGAGACCGGGCTCTCCGCCGACGGGCATATCCGCAAGTACGACGGGGAGCCGTTCATGCCCCATCACATTGTTGATGGTGTGCTGGAGTTGCTCACCGGAAAGACGGACCGCTACGTACCCTTCCAGGAAGTCATGACTTAGAGCGACTAACAAAACCACAAAGACACGAAGAGCACAAAGGTAAAAATAAATAGAATCTCTTCGTGTCCTTAGTGTCTTTGTGGTGAGTTAAGTCAGAGACTCTTAAAGAGGTGATAGCATGGCGACTACCACAGATATAGCCGAAGGCAAGCCGGTTGTTCAGTTGACGGCCAGGGATTTCAAGGGGCTGGTTGAGCCCGACTGGTGCGCAGGCTGTGGCGACTTCGGAGTTTTGAGGAGCCTTCAGGCGGCCTGCGCAGACCTGGGACTCAGGCCCCACGAAATCCTCACCGTCAGCGGAATCGGCTGTTCCTCTAACTTACCTGGGTACTTCAATGCTTACGGGATGCACACCCTTCATGGCCGGGCGCTGGCCGTGGCTACGGGCGCCAAACTGGCGAACCACGAGCTGACCGTCATTGTGACTGGCGGCGATGGTGATGGCTACGGCATTGGTGGGAACCATTTCGCCCACATAGCACGCCGAAACGTGGACCTGACCTACATCGTTATGAACAACCAGATTTACGGCCTGACCACAGGCCAGGTCTCTCCCACCAGCTCCATAGGAATGAAGACCAAGAGCACGCCCTTTGGCAGCGTGGAAATGCCGGTCAATCCGATCACGGCGGCGATCATGAACGGGGCTACCTTTGTCTCCCGTGGCTACAGCGGCGACATCAGGCATCTGACGATGCTGATGAAGCAGGCGATCCAGCACAAGGGCTTCGCTCTCGTTGACGTCTTCAGCCCCTGTGTCACCTTCAATGACGATAATAGTCATGCATTTTTTAAAGAGCGCGTCAAGAAGCTTGAGGACGAAGGCCATGACCCCAGCGACTGGAAAGCCGCCTGCGAAAAAGCCATGATGTGGGGCGATACCATCTACACCGGGCTCTTCTTCCAGAAAGAGGCACCGACTCTCGGGGAGCGGGAGCCTGTTCTCGACGAGAGCGGCCCCCTGGCCCATAGGCCCCTGGGTCTGAGCCAGGAGCAAGCTGAGAGGATCATCAAAAGGATGATGTGATTTTGACCAGCCCTCGGCCTGAGCCTTCGGACTTGAGGCCCTCAGAGCCTACCCTGAGCGCAGCCGAAGGGCCGAAGGCTTTTATGAGCCAGCGTTCAGCAAGCTGACGGACTATGGCTGGTAGTTTGCTTTGCCCCTTGGCATCTCTGTGGCGGAAGGAGGCGACTTTGGCTACTAGAATCGTCATGCCCCAGATGGGTTACGATATGAGGGAGGGGACCGTAGTCCGCTGGCGAAAAAAAGAGGGAGAGGCCATATCTCGTGGCGAGGTAATCGCCGAGATCGAGACGGACAAGGCGACGGTGGAGATGGAGGCCTACTCCACGGGGGTGCTGGGCAGGATCGTGGCGGAGGAAGGGAGGGCGGTGCCAGTGGGGGAGCTTATCGCCGTCATAACCCAGCCTGGTGAGGCCGTCCCTTCTCTGGCAGATTTGACGGGCAAAGCCGCCGCCCCCTCACCTCCTTCCCCCTTTCCCAAATCCTCCCAACCCCCCTTTGCTAAGGGGGGGCAAGAGGGGATTCCCGAAGCAGTAGCTCAAGCTGTGGTCGCCCCACCAGGCGAGGTGAGAGCCAGCCCCATCGCTCGGAGGCTGGCCCGGGAGAAGGGCATTGACCTGGCCCAGCTCAATGGCACAGGCCCCGGCGGACGCATCACCGAGGACGATGTACTGGCCCATGAGGAGAGGATGAAGGCTGCCCCATCACCTCCAGCAGCCCCCGTAGGCGTTCCTGCCGATAGAGTCGAGCTCACCCGAATGCGCCGGGCCATCGCCAGGGTCACCGCCCAGAGCAAGCGGGAAGCACCCCACTTTTACGTTACCTCCGAGATAGATATGACCCCGGCCATGTCCCTCCGCAGGCAGCTTAACGAAGCTCTCCAGGAGGGCACACGGGTGAGCGTCAATGACATGCTAGTCAAAGCGGCGGCCAGGGCCTTAGCGACGTTCCCCAGCTTCAACGCCTCTTTCCAGGAGGACCATCTACAGCTTCACTCTGACATCAATATAGGGATCGCCATAGCCCTGGAGCAGGGCCTTATTGTTCCAGCCATCCCCGGCTGTCAGAGCAAGTCCCTGGTAGAAATCGCAAAGGCTAGCAGCGACCTCGTCCAGCGGGCCCAGGGGGGAACCCTGCGAGCCGAGGAGTACACCGGGGGCACCTTCAGTATAAGCAACCTGGGCATGTTCGACGTGGACAGCTTTGCCGCCATCATATTCCCGCCCAATGCGGCGGTGCTGGCGGTGGGAACGGTCAAGGAGCAGCCGGTGGTGCGGGACGGCCAGATCGCCATCGCCCAGATAATGAAAGTCACCATCTCCGTAGACCACCGGGTCGCCGACGGTGCCGAGGCCGCCCGGTTCCTGTTGGAGGTGAAGCGATACCTGGAGCAGCCGGTGAGCCTGCTGCTTTAATCGGCAAGTTTGAAGATGACCTCGTCTATCCACATCACTTTGGGATCAGGCGCTCCACGAGGGATTCCTCGCTCCAGATAGATGTGTGCAATTGCCAGTTTCCAACCGTTGTGAGGTACAGTGTATGACCAGGTTTTGCTGCGTGAGCCTACACGAAGGTGTCGCGGACGACGTTGTCCAGTCCACTCCGGTTTTCTTTGTAATACACCTTCTCTGCCCTTTTTGGCAATTTCCAGAGCGTTAAAAAGTTGCTTCATCTCTTCTACCGGGAGTTCTACAATACGACGAGGTTGCTGGAGGTAAGTCATGGCGTTTAAGACCTCTGAATTTGTAACGCTACTAACTAGTGGTGCTAGTTTTGTATGAGGTAAACAGTGTATTAGATTCAAATCTGTTACGTATCTCGCTTTGATTTGCCAAATATTGTCCATTAATCGTTTTCAAGAGTTACAGCCAGGTGGCTCAGGCACCTAAAGTCGTATCTGGTGAACTAGCACCAAAGGTTACTAGACCAGTATATCCAGAGGCAAGTGAGCCTGGACGATTGGTATAACCAGCTTTTGCTGCGCTTCCAGACTCTAACAGAAAATGCTTCTGACGACGATCTGGAGCTTGTTTCTGAAGTCCTGGCAGGCTTATATGAGGTAAAAGACGGTGTGCTTGATGAGGCAACCTACCGTCAGTCCCTCAGTGAGCTACTCGTCAGTGATCCCATTGTGCTCGAATCCGGTGAAATGTATCGTGTAGGTTAAGGGGTAATAGATAACGTCAGGAGGTGACCTATGGCGAGGATGACGGGTGGACGCGCTGTGCTGGAGTCCCTGAAGGCCCAGGGGGTAGACCTGCTCTTCGGAATCATATCGGTCCACAACCTGGACCTTTATGACGCTCTCTACGACGACCAGGACAACATCAGGTACATCGGAGGGCGGCTGGAGCTGGGCTGTGGCTACATGGCCGACGGCTACGCCAGGGCCAGCGGCAGGCCGGGGGTGTTGGTGACTAGCACCGGGCCCGGGGCCGC
>CAYWGG010000234.1:0-4550 GCA_964457285.1 uncultured Dehalococcoidia bacterium | reverse complement strand
TAACCCTGGCGCAAGTGCACGCTGCTTTATCGTACTACTATGACCACAAGGAAGAAATTAATAAGGCTATCCGTGAAGATCCAGAGTTTGCTGAATACTTTCAAGTGAGTATATTCAAACGATGTTAACGATGTAACGGCTGTAAACAATGTTGACAATGTAACGATGTTGTGGTAATCTCAACATATGATCCCCCCTGTCACTTTGGTGGCAGGGCGCGAGGCCACTGAAAGGTGGCCTCTGCTTTTTTGTGAGATTAGATATGCGAACCAACGTTTATGTGGATGGGTTCAACCTCTACTATGGCGCTGTGAAGGATACACCATATAAATGGCTTGACCTAGGGAAATTGTGTCAGTTGTTGCTCCCTAGGCACAAGGTTAACCGCATTAGGTATTTCACTGCCCGTATTACGCCTAGACCTAATGACCCTCAGCAGCTACAGCGACAGCAAACATATATCCGTGCTTTGGAGACTATACCAAACCTATCAGTACACTATGGTAGCTTCCTTTCAAACAAGAAACGACTGCCCCTGGCCAATCCACCACCCAATGGCCCTCGAACGGTAGAAGTCCTCGTAACCCAGGAGAAGGGCTCAGATGTCAACTTGGCAACATATTTGATTGTCGAAGGTATCACTAAAGACTACGATGTCGCAGTTATAGTCTCGAATGACTCAGACCTTGCATTGCCTGCAAGCTTTGTTCGCCACCAATTAGGACTCAGTATAGGAATTCTGAATCCTCATAGAAAACCAAGCAGGGAACTTTACAAGGTAGCTAACTTCTATAAACCCATCCGAAAAAGTGTTCTTAGGGCCAGCCAGTTTCCCCCAACCCTAACAGATGCGCATGGGACTATCACAAAGCCTGCTACTTGGTGAATCCCAAAAGGCCAAATTGCCTCCCACCCCCTTTAATGCTATTCTAACTACAGGAAGCGAAGGGGGCGAACCATGTACGTCATCGGCACCGCAGGACACGTTGACCACGGCAAGTCTACCCTGGTAAAGGCCCTTACCAGCATAGACCCAGACCGCCTGCCTGAAGAGAAGGAACGGGAGATGACCATAGACCTGGGCTTCGCCTGGCTTACCCTCCCCAGCGGCCGCGAGGTCAGCATCGTGGACGTGCCCGGCCACGAGAGGTTTATCAAGAACATGCTGGCGGGCGTGGGGGGGATTGACCTTGCGCTCCTGGTGGTGGCCGCCGACGAGAGCGTCATGCCCCAGACCAGGGAGCACCTGGCGATACTGGACATCCTCCGTGTCAAGCGAGGCCTGGTGGTTATAACCAAGAGCGACCTGGTAGACGAGGAGCTGGTGGAGCTGGTAAAGGCGGAGGTTGAAGACACCCTCAAGGGGACCACTTTTGAAGGCTCTCCTATGGTAGCAGTATCCGCCTACACTGGCCAGGGCCTTGATGAGCTTCAGGGCGTCATTGATGTTATGCTGGACTCTACCGAGGCCCGCAAGGACCTGGGACGGCCCCGGTTGCCCGTGGACCGATGCTTCACCGTAGCCGGGTTTGGCACGGTGGTCACGGGAACCCTCATTGACGGCACCCTATCCGTCGGCCATGAGGTCCAGCTGGTCCTTTCCGGAGAGCGGGGCCGTGTCCGAGGCCTCCAGAGCCACAGGAAAAAGCTGGACCTGGCCGACCCAGGAAGGCGGCTGGCGGTGAACCTTTCCGGGATTTCCCGCGACGACATCCAGCGTGGAGAGGTGATTACCACCTCGGGATGGCTACGGCCTACTGCCAGGCTGGATGCCCAGCTAAAGCTCGTTCGCGATGCCCCCCGGCCCCTGAAGCATAACGAGATCGTCACCTTTCACCTCTTCACCAGTGAGACCCTGGCCAGAGTGCGCTTGCTGGACAGGGACGAGCTTGGGCCAGGAGAGGAAGGCTGGGGTCAGATACACTTTGAAAACCCCATACCTGCGGTAAAAGGGGACTTGTTCGTAGTGCGCTCCTCTGACGCTACCCTGGGCGGTGGGAAGGTGGTAGACCCTTATCCCAGCCGCCGACACCGCCGCTTCCTCCTTCCAGTGGTCGAGCGCCTTATGGAGATGGAGGAGGGCACCGGCGAAGAGGCCCTTATCAACGCTGTGGAGCACTGGGGGCCGTGTGACCTCAACACTCTGTCCCAGCGAGCCAACCTCTCCCTGGAGGATGCGCTCTCCAGGATCAGGGAGCTAGCCCAGAGCGGGCAGGTGGTGCTCCTGGGAGATGTGGCTACCCCTTCGACTTCGCTTGGGACAGGCCCTTCTGCCGCTCTCAGGGCGGGCTCCCTGGTATACTCCGCCCCCGCCTGGGACTCTTTAAAAAGGACGGCCTCTACAACTTTGCAGTCATACCATCAGCAATATCCGCTGCGCAGGGGCATCCCCAGAGAGGAGCTTAGAAGCCGACTGGGCCTTCCTCAGCAAGCATTTCTCTGGGTGCTGGAGCGCCTGGCAGGGGAGGGCGTCCTAGATGAGGAAGGGACCTGGGCGCGCCTACCCCAGCACCGGGTGGCCTTGAACCCGGCCCAGCAGAGAGATATAGACAGCTACATAGAGTACCTGGAGTCCGAGCCCTACTCCCCACCCACCGACCGCTCCCTGGACCCGGAGCTGCTGGCCCTGCTGATTGAAGAGGGGAAAGTGATAAAGGTCAATGAAACGGTGGTCTTTGCTGCTTCGGCCTACAACGAGATGGTTGATAAGATAGTGGCTCACACCAGGAAGAGTGGGAAGGTCACCGTGGCCGAGGGTAGGGACCTGTTCAATACCAGCCGCAAGTACATCCTCCCCCTGCTGGAGTACCTTGACCAGCAGCACATCACTCGCCGCATAGGGGATGAGAGGGTGCTGAGGTAAATGTTGCCGCTACGTGCTGGTGGTCCTCCAGGTGATTTCATAAATGTGCTGCCGCAAGTCAAAACCCCTGAGCCGCTTCCAGCCACGGTCTGTGAGGTGAAAGCTACCAGCGCTGCCCAGCAGTTTCTGGAATAGCTCAGAGACGAATATCTGCCCTCCAGAGGCCTGAGCCATTACCCTTGCAGCGAGGACGACGGCATTGCCGAAGAAGTCCTTATCCTCCTGGATAACCTCTCCGGCATTGATTCCCATGCGCACCTTCAATTGACGGTCCTGGTGCTCCAGGTTATGCTGTTCAAGGCGGCGTTGTATGACTACAGCGCAGTCAGCTGCGGCTCTCGGGCTGGCGAAGACGACCATGAACCCGTCCCCCATGCTTTTCACCTCGGTGCCACCATATTGGGACACCCGCTCCCGGACTATATCGTTATGGACGTGCAACAACTCCTGGTTCGCTTCGTTTCCCAGGCGGTTAAGCAGCTCGGTTGAGCCCTCCAGGTCAGTAAACAGGATACTTAACAGACCATCCTCCGCTTGCAGCAACTGAGGCTGCTCCCATTCCGTTCCAGGGAGGTCTGTGCGCTGTTCCGCATCCGCCTCGATCTGTAGCTCCGCTTCCGAAGCCCTCATTTCAGTAGACCCAGACTCCACATCTCCTCTTCGCATTCCTGACGCCTCGAAGGGCAGCTTCGACGAGGTAAAGAGATCGAAGGCCTTTTCCGATGTCCGTGGGTCGCACGCCCATCTGGCAAAGAGGGACCTATATTTCGTATCCACCCCTCGCAGCCACTGTACAATGCGGGCCACATCTTGTTGAGGAAGGGAGGCCTTTATCTGACTTTCGTAGCGTCGTTCCTCCTCCCTGTCCGCCTCTCTCGCGGGACTGGTAAGCTCCTCGGCGATCCAACGATAGAGAGAGGTAGAGGCAAGGGCATAGCGGTCGTGGCCCCGGATGAGAAGTCCTCTATCCGCCAGCCTATTCAGAGCGCCACCGGCGTTCATGTACCAGGACTCCAGCTGTGCACTCTTCCAGTAGCTCGGTTGCCCGTTGTGCTGGCTTGCCAGCAGGGTCAGGAGCGCCAGGGCGGCCTTCTCTCTCTCCGAGGAATTGTGCCAGCAGGACTCGAAATAGGGAGATGCCACCTGCTCGAATCTCTCTTTCACAAATGCGAGCATATGGTCCTCGTCACGCTCCACCTGATGTGCCTCGAACAGAAAACCGAACGCCGCCTGCAACGGGAAAGGCATCATCCCTGCCAGGGATAGGACATATCTCACCTCGGTATCCGTGAAGGAGACGCCCGTCCCTTGCAGGTACTTTTGCAGCATGTCTTCTACGTCGCTCCGCGAAAAAGGCAGAAGGATAGTGGTAGAGAAGATGTTAAACCAGGGCGAACTATGCATCGTCTCGGAAGGACCTGTCTCCTCTAGACTAACACGGTTTGAGGTGATGAGAGCGAGGCCATGGTGAGTAGCCAGGGAACGCAGGCCATATAAGAAATCGAGTCCGAAGTTACCATTGTTAGCCACATTTTGAAACTCGTCCAGGAGCAGAGCTATACGAAGGCCCTGGGCATCCACGCTATCAAAAAGCTCATCAAGGTCGTAGTTGACTATCTTCTCCTGCTGACCTACTTCTCTCATCTGTTCCCTTAGCTTCTGGTCTTGCACCCTGGCCGCAATACGC
>CAYWGG010000233.1:0-4554 GCA_964457285.1 uncultured Dehalococcoidia bacterium | reverse complement strand
CAGCCTGATGAAGATTAACAACTTAAAGCTACTTTTTGGTGTACCACAGCCTGATACACTTTAACAACTTGATTGGACAAAATGCTTTTCACCCTCACCTTAATCCTCTCCCATCAAGGGAGAGGAAATAATGCCTCCTCCCCTTGCGGGAGAAGGTTAGGATGAGGGGGAATATCAGAAATGTCCATTTAAGTTATTAAAGAGCATAAGGCTGTGGCATCTCTGCCCCCGCCTTCAGATGGGGGTTAAAAACATCACTTCAAGTTGTTAAAGTGCATCAGGCGGGGGTAGAGATTGGCTTTTGGGATGAGTCCACACAAAGCTCGGATGCGCCATCACAGCTTCGGGACCACTTCACCCGCGAATCTCTCTACTGACTGTACCACCTGTTCAAAGCTGCGCCCTCGTGGGCCCAGGACAATGTAGTCCGCTCCAGCTTCCTGATACTGGCCCAAATCCTTCAGTACTTGCTGGACAGTCCCCGTCAGAGGCGTCCGCCCCTCCCCCAGGGGTGTATCGGTCACCTCCAGAGTGGTCCTGATAGACACCTGGAAGCCATCTCCACTCAAGCCATGCTGGTGTCGCAGCCGAAGCACCTCTTCTCGCCCCTGGGCAAGCTCCGGTGGCCTCATCCTGACCACATGCCATCCGTCGCCCAGCGTAGCGGCCCTGCGTATAGCCCTGTGGGTGGTGCCGCCTACCCATATGGGTGGGTATGGCTTTTGAATCGGCTTAGGGAAAAACTTTATCCCTTTCACCTGGTAATGCTTGCCATCAAAGGCAGGCTCTTCCTGGGTGCATAGGGCCTTGAAGATTTCGATGTGCTCGTCGGTGACCTCCCCACGGTGCTCGTAGTCGGCATCGAGGGCTTGGAACTCCTCTTTCATCCACCCGACTCCTACCCCAGCGATGATCCTCCCACCCGATAGGATGTCCAGGGTTGTCAGCATCTTGGCATTGAGCACGGGATGGCGGTAGGGGAGGATAAGTACACTGATGCCCAGGCGCACCCTTTGGGTCATTCCAGCCAGGAAAGTGAGGGTGGTGAGGGGCTCCAGCAAGTCCTCCTCGGGCCGGACGGCGAACCCGCCCCTGGAGCTGTAAGGGTAGCGTGACTCCAGGTGTACAGGCAGGACTACATGGTCGCTGACCCACAGGGAGTCAAACCCCAACTCCTCTACCCGCAGGGCCAGGCGGCATAGGACATCGGGCCGGGCGATACTGCCCAGGTTAGGCAACACGACTCCAAACTGCATGATTCCTCCTCTGCCAGCGCAGGCTTTCTACGATAAGCAGTCGTTTTTACCCAGGGTATCTGGTAGTCCTTTGAGAGGCAGGCTGTCTCTGGACCAACATAGCTACATTATACTTCATCAGGGCCTTTACGATGAGCCTGTGACAAGCCGTTGCCTAAGGTGTTATAATTTCAACGTCAGGAAGTTATACTCCTGATAGGCATTCTGTGGCGCTGTACGTGTCATTAAGAGCATATGTAGGAATATACCGCACCCTGAAGGGTGGGGCATCTTCTACACACCCTCTAAGACCGTACTCACAGTGCTAGACATCACACACTGGTGGAGGTGAAAAGCTCATGGCTTCTAACATAGTCCTGTCCCAGGTTGAGTACAATGTGGTCGGGACGCGGCCCATCCGACCCGATGGAGTTGATAAAGTCACCGGGCGCGCTCAGTATGGCGCGGACATAAAGCTCACGGGCCTGCTTCACGGCAAGGTCTTGCGCAGCCCCCACGCCCACGCCCGAATCAAATCTATAGACACCAGCCGGGCCGAGGCCTATCCAGGCGTCAGGGCAGTGGTAACGGGCAAGGACATGCCCTTTTCGTCCTTGTCTCAAGAGCAACTGGGCGCTGCAGGATACCTGAGGCTCAAGTTCCTGAGCGATAATATCCTGGCCAGTGACAAGGTGCTCTATAAGGGCCACCCGGTGGCTGCTGTGGCTGCCACTGACTCCCACATCGCAGAGGAGGCGGTGAACCTGATTAAAGTGGAGTATGAAGAGCTGCCTCCTGTGATGAACGTAGTGGATGCTATGAAGCCGGACGCCCCTCTGCTCCATCAGGACCTGGTCACCACCGAGCTGGGCCAGGCCACCGATAAGCATAGCAACATCGCGAGCCATATCAAGTTCGAGATGGGGGATGTGGAGAAGGGGTTTGCCGAGGCTGACGTGATAGTGGAGCACGAGTACGAGACTGCCTCAGTGCACCAGGGCTATATAGAACCTCACGCTGCCGCCGCACTCTGGAACATGGACGGGCAGTTGAACGTCTGGTGCTGCACTCAGGCCCCGTTCATGGTGCGAGACAGCGTCGCCGACGTCCTGCGACATCCCGTCTCAAAGGTCAGAGTCACCCCCTCGGAAATCGGTGGCGGCTTTGGGGGCAAAATCAACATCTATCTGGAGCCTCTAGCGGCGCTACTCTCCAGGAAAACCGGGCTGCCAGTCAGGCTGGTGATGAGCCGGGCCGAGGTATTTGAGAGTAGTGGGCCTGCGCCCGGGACCTGGATGAAGGTCAAGATGGGCGCTACCAAAGAGGGCAGGCTCACCGCTTGCCAGACCACTCTGGCTTATGAGGCTGGGGCCTATCCTGGCTCCCCCGTCGGCGCGGGAGCCACGTGTATCTTCGCCTGCTATGACTATCCCAATGGCCGGGTTGATGGCTACGACGTGGTGGTGAACAAGCCCAAGACCGCTGCCTATCGCGCCCCCGGCTCCCCCCAGGCTGCCTTTGCCGTGGAACAGGTGGTAGATGAGATTTGCGAGAAGCTAGGCATGGACCCCATCGAGTTTCGCTTGCTCAACGCCTCCAAGGAGGGGACACGCCGCGTCGAAGGCCCTGTATTCAGGCGCGTTGGCAACGTAGAGTGCCTGGAGGCGGTCAGAGACCATGAGCACAACAAGACCCCCCTTCGGGGAAAGTACCGGGGCCGTGGGGTGGCCTCTGGTTTCTGGTTTAACGCAGGATTCCAGTCCAGTTGCGCCATCACTGTCAACTCTGACGGCACGGTGAGCCTCATCGAGGGTTCGGTGGACATCGGCGGGACCCGGGCGGCTATCGCCATGCAGGCTGCGGAAGTGCTTGGCATCCCCTACGAGAACGTCAAGCCTACCGTGGTGGACACTGACTCCATTGGTTTTACCGCAGTTACCGGCGGCAGCCGGACCGCTTTTGCCACCGGTTGGGCCGCCATCGAAGCCGCAGAGGATGTGAAACGGCTGATGAGGGAGCGGGCGGCTAAAATCTGGGATACACCGGTGGAAAACGTGGACTATAGCGAGGGCGTTATCTCCCACCGCTCGGACCCTCAGTTGAGGTTCACCTTCAAGGAGCTGGCGAGCCAGCAAAAAACCGCCATGTCCACAGGAGGCGCCATCACCGGGAGCTCCAGCGTCAACCCGACGGGCGTAGGCAACGCCTTTGCCGTCCACATCGTGGATATAGAGGTGGACCCCGATACGGGCAAGGTGGATATACTGCGCTATACAGCCACCCAGGATGCTGGCAAAGCCATCCATCCTAGCTATGTGGAGGGCCAGATACAAGGAGGCGTGGCCCAGGGAATCGGGTGGGCCCTGAACGAAGAGTATTTCTTCAACGACCGTGGCCAGATGATGAACTCCAGCCTCCTCGACTATCGGATGCCCACCAGCCTTGACCTCCCCATGATAGACACGGTGATCGTTGAGGTAGCTAACCCAGGCCATCCTTATGGCGCTCGCGGCGTGGGTGAGGTGCCCATTGTGCCGCCTATGGCTGCCATCGCCAACGCCATCTACGACGCCGTTGGCATCCGGCTGCGCAAGCTTCCCATGAGCCCCAGCAAGATACTGGAGGCCCTCTGGGAAAAAGAAGGAAAGTAGTAGCATGGTCATTGTATTCATACCAACCATGCTCCAATCCCTGACTGGTGGCGTCAAGCAGGTCCAGCTCCATGCGACCAACGTTCGGCAAGTCGTTGATGGGCTGGAAAAGCTATACCCAGGCATGAAGGAGAGGTTGGTAGAAGAGGGGGGAATCAGGCCCAACATCTCCGTAGCTATAGATGGTGAGATCACTCGTATGGGGCTGCTGGAGAAGGTCGGTGATGGCAGCGAGGTGCACTTCGTACCCGCCATCGGTGGAGGGAACTAAAGGTACGGCTAACTTTCCTCTGGCGTGGGCCGAAGTGGCGGAATGGTAGACGCGGCGGTCTCAAAAACCGCTGGGGGCAACCCCGTGTCGGTTCGACTCCGACCTTCGGCACCAGTTTTCAGATAAAGAATCGGGGAGCTTCATGCTCCCCGATTCTTTTGGCCCAGATTTTCGCCGACATCCTCTTTCATCTCCCATATACCCTTTGTTCATCTCTGGCTGCCTCCTGGAGTCCAGGGGGGACATGGGAATAGGTGTCCAGGGTTATCTGCCTATTGCAATTCTGACTCGGTATTGTATAATGAGATTGGCATAAGTTAGGTTACCGGTCCAATACGTTCTAACCCCTTGGCGCTGGATGACCTCAACTAAGCTAAATAGTTAAGAAAGGAGGTTA
>CAYWGG010000232.1:0-4579 GCA_964457285.1 uncultured Dehalococcoidia bacterium | reverse complement strand
CCACGCCTGGGGTGAGCACCTGTACGGTGAAGTCGGCTGTGCTGCCTGGCGCCATGAGCTTCGGGGCCACTTGTGTGGTAGAAGGAGCCATCACGACTTCCACCACCCGGTCTCCGTCGCTCGCCTGTACCAGGGCGATTCCCAGGAGTATGGACGACGCCAATGCCAGCAGCGCCAACAGGGGTAGCAAGCGCCTGACGAGTCTCATAGCTCGGCTTCTGTTTAGCATATCATTCCTTAGCTCTTGCCTGTGCCACTACCAGCACACTAGTCTTCCTGAGGTGATACCTCTCTCCAGTTGGCCAGAAGGATGGTGAAGTCTTGCAAGTTCACACTACAGTTCTTGTCAAAGTCGCCTGTCGGATAGCCGTTGATGTTCGCAGGAGGATCAACGGCGCACTGTGCTCTCCAGGTATCCACCCACAAGGTGACGTCCTGGAGGGTAATGAAGCCATCTCCATCCATGTCGCCTTCGTGGAGGCCCCTTTCCTCCTCGGGATCGTGGGCCGGACCATCGAAATCAACTGTACCCGGCACCACGACGGCTCTCTCCACATGAAGGAGAGTCCTGGCGCTCTTAACGGCGATGTCGAAGGTGCCAATCTGGTCGGCTGTTACTGTGCACACCCCTCGTGGTGTCCCATCATCACCTGTGCCCCTGGCCATCTTTGCACATACATACGTAGCCACCGGCGTGTCGGTGAGCACGTTGTCTCCGATGCCAGGGCTAAAGAGCTTTATATCAAGGGGCATCTCCCACCCACGGGGATCGGGCCTTCCCGGTCCCTGAAGCTTTACCATCACCTTAATCGCCTGACTCACCTGGATAGTGGCGGCAGGTGTGCTGAAGCTGACAGGCAGGAGAACGGGATCACCCGCATTATTTATCATGACCAGCTTAACGGGGGCTCCCATCCCTCCGGGGCCAGCAAAGCGGATGGTGGCCGTTCCCTGGTTCACGGCTCTCACGGTTAGACGCGCCAGGAACAGTCGGCCCTGGGCGTCCCCGACAAGGGGCAAGGTCCTGAAGTCTGCCGTGTTGGCCGGGTTGGGGTCTCCCAGGAGGGTAAAGGTGAAATCGCCAGTCCAACTCCTGGCTTCACGGAGGGTGAAAAACTCGTTCTGGGCCACGAAGTACTGGGCCGTGCCCTCATTCGGCTCCCCACCAGGGGGAGTTGGAGAAACAGAGACCATGATGTCGAACTCGACCCAGGCCCCTTTGTACCATATACCCGGGCTGGGCCCTCGCTGCATCTTTGTGTGGTACACGCTGGCCGTGCCAGGGTCAACGAAGCTGACAAAGAAATAGTCATCGGTAGGGTCGGCGGTGGTGCCGTTGTCGTTCACCACGCTGGAGAAGGACCTCCCCACCAGCCAGTGGCCGTTTCCATCTCCAGACCTTATGCCTACCAGCACGTCCTCGTCGCCTGTCTGAAGCTCGTTGAAATACTCAAAGGGGAACGGGTGGTTGAAGACTTTGATGGCAAAATCGCCGGTCAGGCCCACCGAGCTGATGTACTTCTCGATTCCGTCAACGAGATTACTATCGGTGGTGCCGTCGCCGCTCATGGTCTTCATCATCGCGCCCAGGGTATTTATGACGTTGTACTTGTCTCCCGTGTCTATCCCGTTATTACCCGGGTCGGGGACCAGGCTCCCATAGATATTGGGATTGGTCTCGGCGAACCAGGCCAGGCTGATGCCCGCCGCCGTGGGGCCGCACCAGCTGTCGCCCCATTGGGGCCTCTGCGTCTGGCTCAGGAGTTGTAACTGAATGTTGGTGTCGTCGCCAGTAGCGCCCTTGATGAAGGTGTAGATGGAATCGAGGTTGAGGATCTGCCCTCGGACCTCCCCACCAGGAAAGACTGTCGTGTGTACATTGACGTACAGGTTACCTGCCAGCAGTCGGTTCACCAGGGCCGGCGTCAGAGGCTCAGGGTCGCTACTCTTCCATACCCCACTGGCCGTGTCACCCGAGAAGGTCAGGGTGCGCACAATCGGCCCGTTCACCCCTGGTGGGGCGTTGTGAATATGAGACGCTACCATCGGGCCGAGCAAGGAGCCCATGTCCACGGTGATGAAAAACGCCAGCTCCGTTTGTGCAGGGTTGAGGGTAAAAATACCTGACCCTCTAGCTGGACTGGCGTTAGGAGGCACCTCCTGGCCACCGCTAATGGTGGCCGTGAATTGTGGAGTAATTCTATTGTCCGCAGCGGCGCAAGACCTGATAGCGTCGCCATTATCGGGGAAACCGACGATGGTCGTCCTCAGCCGCTCCTTGCTGGTCAGGGCCAGGCCATCCCCCGATATTTTTAGATTGAAGCCGGGCATCCCAGGTTCGGCATCCACCACTGCCACTATGCCTCTGGGCTCCAGGCTGAAGTGAAACTCCGCGGCGAATATATCCGCCGTTTCTGGTAGCTCCACCAGGAGGTCCATGCTTGCCGTGTTGCCTACATTCGGGATAATAAGGGGTTGTACAGAGAGGTCTTGAGAGGGATTACCGGTAGCGACCAGCTTTACCTCGGGGTTAGAAGGTCGTGCCTGGACTGCCTGTAGGGTGAAAGCCAACGCTACCAAAAAAACAATTGCGGCGGGCAAAAGCAGGAACTTCACGTCCTTCCTTAGTGCCCGCTTAGACGATTCGCCCATTATGCCCTCCTTGACCCGTGGCTCCTGACCGCCTAGCCTAAAGGACTGAGGGTAGCTTTTCACTGGAGGCAGCCTTCTCCGGCCAAGTTGTCATAGCCCCCTAAGAAAGCTCTTGTCTATTGACCACTCAACAAGTCATTGCCGTAACTTGTTTTGCTACGGCTCTATCCCCAAACCTTTAGCCGATTCTACTAGCATAGTAGCCAAAATGCAAGCCATTTTCACTCATGAATCTGGTTTCAGTTAGCTGGCAGCCTGAGTCTCGTCAGGCTTGTACCTCCGGAGGAAGGACTTGTCCCACGGCTACGGACCGCCAGGTTGAAACAGATACATGGCGATGAGATGGGCTCAACAAGAGGCCCAACTGGGTCTATACTAATGGACATACGAGGAAATATTTCAGGAGGGGGCTATGAAGATAGCTAAAGTGGAGACCCGCGCCGTAGTGGTGCCTCTCGAGAGGCCGTTCCTGGCAGGAGGTTTGCACAGGACCGAGAGCGTGTCCTTTGTACTGCTGAAGGTATACACCGATGATGGCATCGAGGGCCTGGGGTACGCCTTCTCCATATCGCAGCGCCCTTTCAAGCCAATCAAGGCTACTATAGACGAGCTGTCAGAGGAGCTGACAGGAGAGAACCCCCTTGAGCCGGAGCGCATAGCGGGGAAGCTGCGGAGGGCTTTTTCCTGGGGAGGGCCCGTGGGCATCATCAACATGGCCATGGCCGCCATAGACTTCGCCCTCTGGGACATCGCGGGCAAGGCTTACGGGCAACCCCTCTATCGCCTTCTAGGCGGCTATCGGGACCGCGTCCACTGCTACTACAGCGGCGCTCTGTGGCGCGATTTCAGCCTGGAGGAGCTGGAGGAAGCGGGGCCCGACATCCTCAAGAGAGGCTTCAGGGCTATGAAGATGAGGATGGGTAGTGAAAGGCCCGAAGGCGAGGAGGCCCGCGCCAGGGTGATGAGAGAGGCCATCGGTTACGACGTGGACCTGATGGTAGACATAAACCAGGGCTGGACTCCACACCAGGCTATCCGTATGGGACGCATCCTGGAGCCATACCGGTTCTTCTGGCTGGAAGACCCTGTCAACCATCAGGATGTTCAGGGGAGCGCTCAAGTGGCAGCAGCCCTGGATATGCCTGTGTGCGCTGGCGAGTACCACTACGGCAAGGAGCCCTTCCTGCGGCTATTGAGCGCTGGAGCGGTGGACATCGCCATGATAGACCTGCTGCGGGTAGGAGGGATCACCGAGTGGCGCAAGGTGGCGGCCATTGCCGAGGCCTTCAACGTACAGGTAGCCAGCCATCTCCTGCCCGAAATAGCCGTCCATCTGGTGTCCGCCGTGCCCAACGGCCTCACGGTTGAGTATATGCCCTGGTCCCTGCCCCTGTTCAAAGAAACCCCCCGGGTAGAGAACGGGCAGATGGTCCTGCCAGATAAGCCGGGCCTTGGATTGGAGCTGGATGAAAGGGCGGTGAGACGATGGAGCGCGTAGAAGGTCCAGGGAAGGAAGGCCCCTTCGCCCAGCTTTTGGGGATACAGGTACTGGAATCTAGCGAGGGGAAGGGCAAGGCGGTTATGCCTGTGCGCCAGGACTTCCTTCAACAAGCTGGCGTCGTTCAGGGTGGCCTCATCGTCGCCCTCGCAGACCACGTCCTTTATCTGGCTGTCAGGTCTCTCCTCTCACCCGATGAGATCAGCGTCACGGTAGAGCTAAAGGTGAACTTCATCTCTCCTGCCAGAGATGGGGAGCTGATCGGCGAAGGGCGTGTGGTGAGCCGTGGCAACCGGATCGTGGTGGGAGATATGGAGGTGAAGGATCACCGGGGCATCCTCGTCGCCAGGGGCATGGGCACCTGCCTCGTGAGGCAGAGGAGATAGGGGGCGTTGAGGCATCCCTCCGTCTATTGCCGGGATAGTCAAT
>CAYWGG010000231.1:0-4601 GCA_964457285.1 uncultured Dehalococcoidia bacterium | reverse complement strand
AATCCCCTAAAGGCAACAATCCGTTGTAGCATGCCTCCACCAGTTTGCTGTCCAGCGTAGCGCTCTGGCTGGTGGCCCTGGCCAGGTCCCAAGTGTGTATCAGCAAATCCGTGAAAGGAAAGAAGAGGAATTGGCCGCCGGTCATGGGTCCGAAAGGCGTGTTCAGATTCTTCGCCAGCGCACCAGGGGCCTTTACCATCTCCAGGACACTGGCCACACCAGCGTCCAGGGCAGCCACAGGTCCTTCAGGGGGCGTCGGGCCGCTGACATCCTGCGTGGTGTCGGTCGGATCTCCATTAAATACCCCCTGCACAAAGCCCGGAACTCTAAGATTGTGAATAATCAGGTTCTGCACGTTCCACTTGGTGCAGGGGGTAGGATTGGTCAACTGCTCCAGTTTAACTCCGGCCAGGGTCTTGCGGAATCCCTGGAATGCGGCTTCATAAAGCTCGACAATGCTGGACATCCTCCGCTGAGCCATAGCTGTTTCCTCCTTAGCGCATCTTAAATAACTGATGATTGTTACTGGACCGTGCGCAACCTGGTATTGACCTTGACAGGCCGCTGCACTGTATTGAGGACTGGTGAGAGACCCACCGCCTTCTCGTATATCTCCTGGAGCACGTTGGCGGGAGCATCGGTCGTGGCATAGACGGTGACGTCCATCTCGTCGTAGCCCGGGTTGCCCTCAGCCAGGCCGAAGAAGACGGGCAGGTTCAGCTTGCCATCTACCTGCACCTCCAGGGACTCCACCTTCACGCCACGCGCAGTGGCCTGGGCCACGAAGCCTGTGGCCACGCAAGCGCCCACGGCGCTCATGATGGCTTCGTGGGGGCTGAGGCCCCGATCGCCACCGGCCACCTCGGCGGGCTCGTCAAAGGTGGTAGGGGATAGCTGGCGTGCGAAGACGGAGTGCTGGAAGCCGCCTACCCACTGCACCCGGGCGTTCCAGGCAGAGCTGGCCATCTCCCGATATGTCTGGGGGTTCTCCTGCATATCCTTCACGAGGGCCTGAATCTTCTCGATGTCCACCCCATTAAGCCTCACCCGTGCCATGTCCAACCTCCTCTGCTGCTACATATAAGCTTTTCCACCAACGCCGTGCAGGTCTGCGATCTTCCGGGCCTTATCCCCATCCAGACCGGCCAGCATCAGCCGGTGAATCCGGGTCTCGTACATCTTACGGTAGAACTCCCTGACCCTCTCCGCCCCGCGCTCCACCTTTTCCTCCTCCGGACCACCTCCGGCGAGGACAGCCAGGGACCGCTGGAGGAATGGGTTGGCCCCCGAAGTCGCTCGCAGGAAAGAGGCACGCTCCTCTGCGGCCTCCAGCAGCTCATTGCTGAGGCTGGGGTCCTGCCGCAGCAGATACCTGACGTGGGAGACGCCGTAGCCCACGTGTCTGGCCTCGTCCTGTCGGGTGCGTACCAGGATTTCCCTGGTGACCGGGTCGGGCGCTATGTCCTCGATGAACTTGAGCATGTCCAGGAAGGTCCCCTCTCCTAAAAGGTGGAGGAGGAAAGACGCCTTGACATAGCTCTCCTGGGTCATGAGGCTCTTCAGGGCCCACTGGGTAGAGGCATACACGTACTGAAGGCCGCCCCCGTTGGCCAGCGCTCGTTTGGTGTACACCTCGATATGCCGGGCCTCATCCTTGACCTGGGTCGCCAGAAGGAGGGACACCTCGGTGTAGTGAGGGTCTATGCGCGAGATGAACTTGGAGGGCAGGTAGAGGGCGATGTACTCGTTCTCCACCAGGAAGGTCATTATCTGGCACACCGCCCGCTCGATCTCTTCGGGGAGCTGGGGAAGCCTGTGCCAGGGGATATCCCTGGTGGCGTCCCACTGCTCGGCCTTGGCCCTCTCGTAAAGCTCAGGCACGTCGTCGGCCCAGCAGTCAATCTTGCGAGTTATGCGAAAGCCAAAGTCCGGCGTATTGGGCTCAGCCACCGCCCCCCGAGGCGCCATCCCGTGGCCCACTGGTGCCTCATCCAGGACCTCACCGTACCTGCCTACGAGGGCTCTGTCCAGGCGCAGGCCCTGCCCATCTGCCAGAGGGACCTTGATTCCCCAGTCTGTCTCACCCCACTGGGTTACGTCGGGCGCTTGCACGCTCACCTCCAGAGCTTACGCGGCTCTATGGATGTCCAACTCGTAATCCTACCTACAGACCCTACCTGGCATAGTCCAGATGATGGCTTCTAGTTTACCCCATCGGGATTACAGTGACAAGAAGGTGTGAGCCTGCGTTCCGAGAAGATAGGGGCGAAGGTAGTAAACGCGCTTGAGGTGTGCAAAGTACGCAATGCGGTATTGCATACTGGTAACCAGGTCAGCTTCGAGGTGGTGGGAGGGATCAGGTTGAACCTTGTTCCGGGGTCCAGGGTCAGGGTATAGCTTCCAGATTCACTTCGGCCATCTACTTCGTCTCTTTGCCCAGGGCTTTGAGGCTGGCCTTCATATTTTTGACGACTTCCCGGTACTCCTCCATCACTTCACGGCTGGACAAGACGGTAGGCTTGGAGGTGTCCCGGTAATCCGGCCTGAGGGCCATAGAGCCGAGGAAGGGTATGTCCATTTCCCTGGCCAGCTCGACACCAGCTCCCTGGCCGAACATCTCGCCTGTATAGTTCTCCACGACCCCCAGCACATTCACCTTCAGCTTCCGTATCATGTTGATGCACCGTCTGGCATCCAGGTTGGCGAGATGCTGGGGAGTGGTGACCACCACGAAGCCGTCCAGAGGCAGCGATTGCATCACCGTGAGGGGCGCATCGGAAGTGCCGGGGGGAAGGTCCACCACCAGGTAGTCCAGGTCCCCCCAGGCAGTCATCTGGAGGAACTGGTTGATGGCGTTGTGGATCATGGGCCCGCGCCAGATGATGGCTTCCTCCTCGTTCTCCTGGAAGAAGGCCATCGAGACCACCTTCACGCCGAAACGCTGAGAGGGAACGATCTCACCGTTTTCGTAAACAGGCTTGTCCGATATACCCATTGCCTTAGGAACGTTGGGGCAATCTATATCCACGTCCAGAAGGCCGACCTGCTTCCTCTCCTGGGCCAGAGCAGCGGCGAGGTTAACCGCAACAGTGGTCTTGCCCACGCCCCCCTTGCCGCTATACACTCCCACTTTGGTCTTTATACTAGCCAGGCGTTGAGTCACCTGGCGCTTCTGCTGCCAGGATCGCTTGATGGCCTCAAGTCTGGCCTGCTCCTGTGGAGTCGTCATTCCTCATACCTCTATCAGCAGTCAGCTATCAGCGGTCAGCTACCAGCAGCCAATTCACTGATGGCTGATAGCTGAAAAATGATAGCTATACTAGTCCAGGCCAAGGAGCTTCTTGCCGTCTTCGCTTATCAGGTCGGGGGTCCAGGGTGGGTCAAAGGTCATCTCCACCTGCACGTCTTCTACCCCATCCAGCTCGGAGACAGCCCACTCAGCCTGTTGAGCGATCATGGGCCCCATGCCGCAGCCTGGCGCCGTGAGGGTCATCTGGACATAGACATTACCCTCATCCACCTGTATGTTGTAGATGAGCCCCAGGTCTACCACGTTAACGGGTATCTCCGGGTCGTAGACGTTCTTCAGTACCTCCCGTACATCCTCGGCGGAGACCATTTCCTCTGCCATACTCGCCTCCAGATTTTTGCCATTGACTTCAAAGAGATTGTACCAAATCTCGATTGACTATGTCAACTTTATCGGCAGACAAGTGGCTTAAAATATCTGGTTGGCCCTGTCGGGCAGGCCCAGGCGCTCCTGGTAACCCCTGCCCTCGTCAGCCAGCAAAGGCGAAGGGGCAGTAGCCGTTTGCGGCCACCCCCTGCTTTGATAATGAGGGTGCGGAATGCGGTGCTGGGCATGAATTATCCTTGCATTCTATTCACCAAACGCTTCTTTCAAAAACTACTATCGTGTGGGATCGGGACCATATATCTGTGCGAAGGCTTTCTCAAAGCGATCTTGCAAGTCTGGAGTCTTCTCTAGGGTTGCCAGATATCCATTAGGGCTTTCGACAGAATCCCGAATGTCTCTCACCAAATGTGAAATGCTGATATTAAATTCGTAATCGCACTGGATTTCCCAAGACGATGTAATCTCAACTTTTGAGCCATATGGGAGCTTGACCAGCTTCAGGTGGTACTCTGGGTCCTCGTGCCGGTAGCGCCAACAGATAAGCCGAGAATTATCTCTGACCACTGCCTTTGGTTGCGCTAAGTGGACAATCCCGTGCCGAAAGAGGCTCTGGAGAAGACGGCTTTGTTCCTCAGTGTAGTTCATAAAACTCTGCATATAGCCCGCGGATTGACGTGTTGTAGGGGCATACCTAGAGGCATCACCCGCACAAAGAGCACCCAATAAATCAATGGTAGAAAAGCAATAAAGCAACGCTGGGAACGGGGCAAATGGCTCTTGAAGACAGTGATGGACATCCTCGTCTAGGGAGTCAATTCTTTTTTTGACAAAGTCTCTCACAAACCTTATTAATTCTTTTTGCTCAGCAAACTTGCGCATGTAGTTCTTCCCATCGGCATCGGAATAGTATTCGCTGTAGACTTCCCTGGCCTCCTCCTCCCGCCCCTTCTCCGTTATCTCGAAG
>CAYWGG010000230.1:0-4611 GCA_964457285.1 uncultured Dehalococcoidia bacterium | reverse complement strand
GCCAGAGTGAGGGTGGCAGTGGCTTTGTGGAACGGCTGCTGACGGTGGCAGGGAGTTGTCGACAACAGCAGCGTCAGCTTTTGACCTTCCTGGAGGAAGTGTGTCGGGCGGCCTTGTCAGGGGCACCTGCACCATCGCTGCTGGCGCAACCGCGTGCCCCCACGTAAGGGGGACCTGAACGCTTACCTTATCTTTACCAAGTTGCTTCTGAATCTATAGGGGGTTCGTTATCTTGCAAAAGACGCTCTCCCGCTCTCCAGTCTTCTATGGGTGGTTCATCGTTGCGGTTACCTTCTTCATCGCTCTGGTGACAGTTGGCACCCGCGGTGGGTTTGGCGTCTTCGTGGTACCAATGGAGGAGGACTTTGGGTGGAGCCGGTCCACCATCTCCTGGGCAGCCACCATCGGCTTCTTGCTGAACGGACTTAGCCAACCCTTCCTCGGCAGGCTTTATGACAGGTTCGGGGGGAGAAAGGTAATCCTGGTCAGCCTGGCCATCATTGGTGTTGGCACTATCCTCCTCAGCCTCACCTTCCACATTCTGTTCCTTATCCTCATCTTCGGCGTTATCATCTCCATCGCTTTTAGCGGTGGGTCGCTGACTACTACCAGCGCCCTCCTCTCTCGCTGGTTTCAACGGAAGCGCACCACCGCCCTTGCAATGAGCACCGCTGGCGCTTCCATCGGAGGGCTGATCCTGGTCCCCTTTGCCATGTACCTGATACAGGCGACCAGCTGGCGCATCACGTGGGTGGCCCTTGGCGCTATAGTCCTGGTGCTTGCCCTGCCTGTGACCTTTTTCCTCCTGAAGGATGACCCCAAAGATATGGGGCTGCGGCCTGATGGCGACCCGGAACCTGCCACAGACAGCGGGTCGCGTCCCGCCAGCGCCGTTCGAGGGCCCCTGGAGGCGGACTCATGGAGGGCATCCTTCCGCACTTTCCCTATCTGGCAACTGTCTGGCGCTTACTTCGTCTGTGGCTTCACCACGGCTATAATGTCCGCCCACTTCGTCCCTTACGCTCAAGACCGAGGATTCTCCCCGTCCCTGGCAGCCACGGCCTTCGGCGTCATGAGCGGCCTCAACGTGATAGGCGTCATCGTTATAGGTGCCCTCTCCGACAAGCTTGGCTCCAGGAACCTGCTGGCCTTTGTGTACGTCGCCCGCGGGTGCGCGTACGCCACGCTCCTTCTGGCCCCAGGTGCATGGGGCCTCTGGGGTTTCGTTGTAGTGACGGGCTTCTCGTGGTGGGCCACCGCGCCCTTGACCACCTCCCTCACCGCCGATGTCTACGGCCTTAAAACCCTGGGCACCCTCACCGGCGTATCCTTTCTCGCCCATCAAGTCGGGGGCGCTGCCAGTATCCAGTTCGCCGGGTTTATGCGGGACGTCACCGGTGAATACACAATACCTTTCGCTGTCGCAGCATTTCTACTGATTCCGGCAGCCCTGTCCGCTTTCTCCATCCGGGAAAAGAAGTACTCTAGAAGGTATCAGAGTCTTGCCGCTCCCACAGGGACCCTTCGGGCCGAGCCCCAGGGCTAAGCCCGTGGCAACCAGGTGATCCCATGTTGCTGTCCATACTGGCCCATCATCCAGAGTCGGGAGACCCAAGGCTTCTTGAGTGGATCAAACACCAGCTCGACGCCATCTTTGGCCTCGGGCCGTTGCTTGTGGTGATAGTGCTTGGGCTGATCGTGATCTCTATTCCCACCGCCATCCTGGTGGTATACGTAGTCCAGCGCCGCACCTTTGGCAAACTCGGGGCAGGCTCCTCCGGCAAGGCCCAGGACCAGCGCAGAGACTTCCGACAGGAATGAAGTTTGACAGCCCAAGGTGCTGGTGCTATATTTCACCTTGCTGAAGAGCCGCCTTAAATGAAGCTTTCAGCAGTCAGCTTTCAGCATGACGAAAGGTCAGTATGCTGACTGCCGATAGCTGACTGCTTTTGGAGGTGGTATGCCTCTTAGCATAATTGTCCTGGCAAAGCAGGTTATGGACCCTGAGATGCCCATGTCCGCCTTTCGGGTTGACAGGGATAACAGGCAGGTGGTCACCCCTTCCAACATCCCTCCAGTGGTCAATGGCTTCGACGAAAACGCCGTAGAAGCGGCCCTTCAAATCAAGGACGCTCAGGGGGCCACTATAACGGTCATATCCATGGGCAAGGGCTTCTCTATGGATGTGATGAAGAAACCCCTGTCCATGGGCGCCGATGAGCTGGTATTGCTCCAGGACGCTGCTTTTGAGAACACTGTGGACACTTTCTTCACTGCCTATATCCTGGCTACCGCAATAAAGAAGCTACCCCCCTTCGACCTCATTATTTGTGGGCGGCAGGCTTCCGACTGGGACAATGCCCAGGTGCCCCTGGGGGTGGCTGAGCTTCTCGGCGTTGCCTGCGTTACCATCGGGAAGAAGGTCGAGGTGGGTGACGGCAAGGTGATCGTAGAACGCATCGTACCTGAGGGATACGAGGTAATAGAGGCGCCGCTACCCGCCCTGGTGACCGTCTCCAACGAGTTGGGCCAGCCTCGCTATCCCACCCTGCGGGGCATAATGGCGGCCACCCGTAAGAAGCCTACCATATGGAACGCCCCAGACCTGGGAATAGACCTCTCTCAGACGAGGCCCCGGCTTAGCCTGGTGGACCTCTTCGTGCCCACCACTGAGAAACGCTGTGAACTCATCGAGGGTGACAACGAAGAAGACATGGGCCGCAATCTGGCCCTGAGGCTGAGGGAGGCGAAACTTATCTGAACCCTCACCCCGGCCTCCGGCTACCCCTCTCCCTCTGGGAGAGGGGACAGGGGTGGGGGCTACAAAACCCACGGAGGTCTTACCAGATGGATGCTAAGGGGGTCCTGGTTATAGGTGAAATCGCAGAGGACAAGCTGAGCCTTACCAGTAAAGAGCTACTGGCCGCCGGCCGAAAGCTGGCAAACGATCTGGGCCAGGAGCTGGCGATAGGACTTCTAGGAAAGGGGCTTGATAGCCCGGCTAAAGAAGCCCTCAGCTTCGGCGCCGATAAAGTCTATGCTGTAAGCAGCCCTCTCCTCGAAGGTTACCAGGTAGACCTTCATCTTGCAGCCCTTGACAGGCTGTGCCGGGACGTTTCTCCCAACGTCCTGCTGCTGGGCCGCACCCCCATCGGCAGGGAAGTAGCTCCCAGGCTGGCCTTTCGACTTGGGGTGGGCCTGGCCCAGGACTGCCTTGAGGTGAGAGTTGACCCCGTGACCGGGAGGCTCCTGGCCAACCGTCCAGTGTACGGTGGGAACGCTATGGCCACCGTGGCCTGTAACGAGACCCCCCAGGTGGCAGCCATAAGGCCCAAGATATACGAGCCTCTGGAGCCCAATGAGTCCCGGCGCGGAGAGGTGGTGCCCTTCAACGTAGAGCTTGACGCATCCATAGCCAGGACCAGGGTGGTAGAGGTGGTGAAAGAGGAGGCAGAAGGGGTCAAGCTGGAAGACGCCAGGATCGTGGTGGCTGGCGGGAGGGGACTGGGTGGGCCTGAGCCCTTCAAGGACCTGGAGGAGCTTGCCAGGGTGATAGGCGCAGGGGTGGGCGCCTCCCGCGCCGCCGTGGACTCAGGCTGGGTGCCCCCTGGCTGGCAGATAGGGCTCACCGGAAAGACCATCACCCCGGACCTTTACATCACCGTCGGCATCTCTGGCGCCAGCCAGCACATGGCCGGCTGCTCCAGCGCCAAGGTGATCGTGGCCATAAACAAGGACTCAGAGGCCAATATCTTCAAAGAGGCTCGCTATGGGGTAGTGGGCGACTGGAGGAAGGTGCTGCCCGCCTTCACCGAGGCGCTGCGGGAGCTGGTGAAGGGATAATACCATTGGGCAGCTTCAGGCGAGAATCGGAGGAAAGAGCTATGCAATTCGGACTGTTCATGATGCCTTTGCATCCGCCCAGGAGGTCCTATGCCGACTCCTACGACCGGGATATAGAGCTCCTGGTCCTGGCCGACCGCCTCGACTATCACGAGGCGTGGATAGGGGAGCACATAACGGAGACATGGGAAAACGCCCCGGTACCAGAGCTTCTCATCGCCAAAGCCCTGGCTCTCACCGACAGGATCATCATGGCCACGGGCGTCACCCTTCTGCCCCTCCATCATCCCGTTGACACGGCCCACCGCATAGCCATGCTGGACCACATGGCGCGAGGGCGTTTCTACTGGGGCATAGGGACACGTTCTATCCCCACAGACCTGGAGCTATATGGGGTCCAGTCCCGGGATATGAACGCCGTGCGGGAGCAGGGGCGGGAGGCGCTGGAGGTCATCCTGGGGCTGTGGGCTGCGGAGGACGGGCGCTTCGGATTTGAGGGCAAGTACTATCAGGTGCACGCACCAGAGAACGCCATCGAGCTGGGGCGCAGGTTCTACTATCAGCCCTACCAGAAACCCCATCCGCCCATCGGCGTGGCGGGCACCGGGCCTGATTCCAATTCCATCCGCCTGGCCGGGGAGCGGGGCTGGATGCCTATGAGTAGCTCCATCCTGCCGGCGAAAGACCTCCGAGCCCACTGGAAGTCGGTGGAGGAAGGGGCCACCAGCCACGGGAGAAACGCAGACCGCCACCAGTGGCGCATCGCAC
>CAYWGG010000229.1:0-4638 GCA_964457285.1 uncultured Dehalococcoidia bacterium | reverse complement strand
TCCTGACCTCGCCGTTGCTGGCGGGGTTGGCTATAGAGCTGGAGGCGATTTTCGGAGGATAAACATGGAACCATTTACTAAGCTAAACGGCATCGTCGCACCCCTGAACCGCATGAACGTGGACACGGACCAGATTATCCCTGCCGTGTACCTGAAGAGGATCGAGCGTACCGGATACGGCGGTTTCCTCTTCGCACCTTGGCGTTACAATGCCGACGGCAGCCCCAACCTCGACTTTGTGCTGAACGTCTCTGGCTACCAGAACGCCAGCGTTCTGGTAGCCGGGCGCAACTTCGGCTGCGGCTCTTCTCGTGAGCACGCCCCGTGGGCGCTCCATGACTATGGTATCCGGTGTATTATTGCTCCCAGCTTCGCCGACATCTTCTACAACAACTGCTTCCAGAACGGCCTCCTGCCGGTGACGCTGCCGGAAGAGGTGTTGCGGGAGATTATGGACAAGGCCAAAGCCAGCCCCGGATACCGGCTAAACGTTGACCTGGAGGCGCAGCGTATCTGGGACGATAACGAGGAAACCTCGGTCACCTTTGACGTTGACCCCTTCCGCCGCCACTGCCTGCTCAATGGGCTGGACGACATCGGCCTTACTTTGCAGCACGAGGACAAGATAGCGGCCTACGAGGCGCGCTGAGGCCTGTAGGGTTGGGCCACCAAGCAGTGGCAAATATTTGAGGTCTCGATGGAATTACGCAGGCTCAGTCTCCCACAGGTCCTGGAGATAGTCGAGAGGCTTCGTTCCCTGCTGTGGAAGCGCTATGGCCCTCACTTCAAGGGTCTGGTACTTTATGGCTCCTGCGCTCGAGGGGACCACGAAGAGGGCTCGGATATAGACCTGCTGGTACTTATGGATGATGAAATGGACCTTCGCAATGAGGAACGGGCCATATCTGAGCTAAGACATAAGCTCAGCGATAAGTGCCTTAAGTATGGGACTCTTTTAGCCCCCGTTTTGGTGCGAGAGGGGGAATACCAGCGTGGCAAGTCGCCCTTCTTCCTCAATGTCAAGCGAGAGGGTATCTCCTTTGCTCCGGGGGACAGGATAGACATGCAGCCAGAGATAGATGACCTGATAGATAGGGCTCGCAGGAACCTTAGCGTCGCCAGGGACATTTTCGAGGGAGAAAACTACGACATCGCTGCCTCCCGTGCTTACTACGCCATGTTCTACGCCGCTGAAGCGGCGCTGCTTTCCAGGGGGACTGCCCGCTCAAGACACAGCGGAGTCATTGCCGCCTTCAACGAATACTTCGTGCGCACAGGCTTATTGCCCGACACCCTCGCCACTGACCTTAGTAACGCCTTTGATCAGAGGAACGAGGCCGATTATGGCCGTCAACTATTCCCACGTGAGCAGGCCGAAACAATGCTCAAAGACGCCGAGGAATTTGTCATCGCAGTAGAACGGTTCCTGACAAGTCAGTAGACTACTATGTGCTCCCTGGCTAGGGCTGAGCTATCCATTTATACCTAACCCTGCGACCACTCTATTCAAGCAGCAGGTTTTCGGTATCAGACCAGGCAGCTTTCAACGGGGGACGGGTATGCCTGGTATCTTCAGCTGGATGCTGCATAGGGTATGGCGGGTGGTGAAATACAGAGTCTTCCAGTCCTCATCACCCCAGGCCATGTTAGTTGTCGCGGGTGCTCCATGCACAATAGTCCCCAGGTGATTGCCTGAGGAGTCCATGACCCATATCCCTCCAGACCCACCGCAGTACACGTTCCCTTCCACGTCCACCTTCATGCCATCGGGAATCCCAGGCCGCTCCCCGCTCAAATTGCAGAAGACACGGTCGGTGGCCAGGGCGAGCATCCCACTGGGTTCAACGTCGAAGGCCCTTATCTGCTTTCGGCGGGAGTCATTTATGTAAAGGACGCTCTCATCGGGAGAAAACGCCAGCCCGTTGGGCAAAACAAAATCCCGGACTAGCAGGTGAATGGTGCCCAGGTCTGGGGAAACTCGATACACTCCAGCGAAGTCAAGCTCCGATTCCACATTCAATGTAATCGGGTCAGTGAAGTATATGCTCCCATCGGACTTCACCACCACGTCATTGGGACGGTTCAACCGCCGGCCGTGATAGCTGTTCGCCACGACGGTGATGCTCCCGTCGGGATCGAGGCGAGTCACACGGCGAGTACCATGCTCACACGCTACCAACCTGCCCTGGCGGTCTCGGGTGAGTCCATTGGCATAGTTGGTCGGCTCATGGAAGGTGGTTGCGCCCTCGCCGGGCGTCCACTTCACCCTCCGGTTGTTATGAATGTCGCTGAATAAGAGGTATCCCCCTTCCTTCCACCACACAGGTCCCTCGGCAGGCCCGAAGTCGCCGCCGAAACCGCTGGCCTGCTCCTCTATCCTTTGAGATCGGGATACGATGCGCTCCAACTCTCGAGCAACCTGTTCGATAGGCATGATGACCTCCTTATATCTATATATCTATCACGTATCACGGGACTGGTATACCCGGAATCTTCAGGGAAACACGGGCCAGGCTATCTATAGTAGTGATAAACAGGGTCTTCCAGTCTTCGCCACCCCAGGCGCAATTGGTAGTCTGATTTGCTCCAGTAAGAATGGTCCCCAGGTGCCTGCCTTTGGGGTCTATTATCCACACCCCTCCAGGCCCCGTGCAATACACGTTCCCCTCCACATCCACCTTCATGCCGTCCGGGACCCCAGGCCGCTCCCCCTTCAGCTCGCGGAAGACACGGTCTGTGGCAAGGGCCAACATCCCGTTGGGCAGCACATCGAAGGCTCTTATGTGTCTCCTGCGGGAGTCATCTATGTAGAGGATACTCTCGTCTGGGGAAAAGGCCAGGCCGTTGGGAGTGACTAAATCCCGTACTAGCAGCGTAACAGTACCCCGGTCAGGAGAGATCCGATACACCCCCGCGAAGTCCAGGTCCAGCTCTGGGTCTGGTGCTCCGGGGTCTGAAAAGTAAATGCTCCCGTCGGACTTTACCACTACGTCATTGGGACGGTTCAACCACCTGCCTTGATAGCTGTTTGCCATGACGGTGATACTCCCGTCGGGCTCGAGGCGAGTCACACCGTGAGTGATTTGTTCGCAGGCTATCAGCCTGCCCTGGCGGTCTCGGGTAAGTCCGTTGGCATTATTGGTAGGCTGGTGGAATAGAGACACACCTTCCTCTGGCGACCACTTCATTCGCCGATTATTGCGAATGTCGCTGAAGAGGAGGTATCCCCCCTCCTTCCACCACACTGGCCCTTCTGCGACGAGGTAACCTCTGCCCAGCTCTTCCACCCCCTCTTCCAGGGAAACGATGCGCTCCAGCTCTTGGGAGAACCGCTCAATAGACACGCTAACCTCCTTAATAATAGCTTTCCCGTGGCGGCCACTTCTGGCCCTCCGGGAGAGGGCGATGCGTAAACTGTCATGAGGTTGGCTGCGGCGTTGCCTCCAGCCCTTCGGGAAGGTCAACCATCATCACACCCTTGTCCAGGTCTATTTCCTTGATAACTTCATCCAGGGCGGGTATCAGAAGCACCTGGCCTTTATGGGACACCACATACACGTCGTTGGCTCCCGTGGAGAGGATCTCGGTTATCTGGCCCAGGTATTCCCGCTCCTGGGTATAGACTTGCATGTCTATAATCTGAAAGTGGTAGTACTGGCCCTCCTCTAGAGGAGGGACCATATCTTCGGTTACAGTCAGGAAGGCATCCCGCAGTCTTTCAGCATCGCTAAGGCTATTGATGCCTTCCAGCTTCAGCGCCACTATCCCTTCGGAAAGCCTAGAGGAGTACTGTATTTTGTGGGGCTGGCTGTCCAGGTATAAAGCTCCCCCTGCGGCGAACCTGCCAAGGGAATCGCTGATAACCTCTACCCTAACTTCTCCCCTCAATCCGCGGGGCGCCAGTATCCTGCCCACGACAACCAACCTTCCAGAGGCAACGTCTTCACCCATAGGCCAAACCTCGCTTCACCGTAGGCAAGCAGAGAACAGGTCAGATACTAAGGATACCTCTCATAGGGGTGCGAAAGCTAGACTATCTCAAGAATAGCCCTGGTGCCCTTCTTCACCGCGGCCACCCTGAGGAGCACCCGCATCGCCTGGGCCACGCGTCCCTGCCTTCCTATTATCTTGCCCTTGTCCTCATCAGCTACCTCCAGCCGCAAGACCACCCGCCCATCCTCTTCAATCTCTTCGGTAACCTTTACGGCCTCGGGCTTACTGGCCAGGCTTTTAGCTATGTACTCGATAAGCTCCTTCATTGCTCTGTTACCTTTTCAAAGATTCCATTCCACCTGAAGATCCTCTGCACCGCCTCTGAGGGCTGTGCACCTCTCCTCAGCCATTCGACGGCCCTCTCCTCTTTAAGGGTGACCCTGGGAGGGTCATATAGGGGGTCGTACTGGCCTATCCATTCCAGGTAAGCCCCATCCCTTGGCGCTCCAGAGTCGGCAACTACTATCCTGTAGGATGGCCGGCTCCTCTTGCCTACCCGCCTCAAACGAATTCTCAGCATATCTTCATCGCCTCGTTGATGTAGTATCTAATCGTTGCGTAGGGATTTTAAGCCTCGGAGAGAGGGTTGTCAACCTGGTTGATGTACGGTAACTGTTCAGACTGAGTCTTCCTTCCCCCTTGATG
>CAYWGG010000228.1:0-4639 GCA_964457285.1 uncultured Dehalococcoidia bacterium | reverse complement strand
GACCCATGCCACCGTTCCCCCACAGGTGGAGGAGCGGGTGTGCCATAGATTAGGCCTGAAGGCTGCCCCCGTATCCAACCAGATAGTGCAGCGAGACCGCCATGCTCATTTCGTCACCACCCTGGCGCTCATCGCCGCCTCCCTGGAGAAGTTCGCCACGGAGATACGCTCCCTGCAGCGGACCGAGATAAGGGAGGTAGAGGAGCCTTTTAGTGAGGGCCAGACCGGCTCCTCCTCCATGCCCCACAAACGCAACCCGGAGCTTTCTGAGCGGGTATGTGGACTGGCCCGGCTGATAAGGGGACACAGCGTTACCGCCCTGGAGAACGTAGCCCTGTGGCATGAGCGAGACATCAGCCACTCCTCTGCCGAACGCCTTATTCTCCCCGACTCCTGCCTGGCCCTGGACTATATATTGGGCCTGTCCACTCAAATAATGTTGGGGCTCAGGGTATATCCAGGGAGGATGTGGCAGAACATGGAGAGCACCCGCGGCCTCCTTTTCAGCCAGAGGGTGCTGCTGGCCCTGATAGAGAAGGGCCTCTCCCGAGAGAGAGCCTACGAGTTGGTCCAGAGAAACGCCATGCGTAGCTGGGACGAGGAGATGGACTTCCGTGAGCTGCTAAAATCCGATGGGGACGTGACTTCGTACCTATCCACGGATGAGTTGAGCGGCCTATTCGACTACGGCTACTACTTGAGGTACGTGGAGGATACTTTCCAGCGTGTAGGGCTGGCGTAGTATGATATACTGTCGAGTCAGGCGTTAGTGGAGCAAGGGAATCAAGGATAAGGAGATAGCCATGACCATCCCAAGAGAGATGGTTGAAGAGGCAATAAAACGAGTAGAGCTCAGCTATAGAGAGAAGAAACCCATCGAGCCATTCTCCGGCCTCCTTGAGGCTATGACTCAGGAAGAGGCCTATCAAATTCAATACGGCTTAGTAGAAAGACTCCGTAACCAGGGCCAGAAGGTCATAGGGCATAAGGTAGCGCTAACCAGCCGGGCAGCCAGACTGCAACTCGGAATCGGGGAACCCGCATTTGGTCACCTTATGAACCCAGGTATTTATCTGAACGGGAGCACTATCCCCTTCGAGAGATTTTTGAACCCGTTTGTGGAGGCCGAGGTAGCATTTTTATTGAAGCATGATCTACAAGGCCCAAATGTAACACCCCTTTCGGTGCTTAAAGCCACCGAGGGAGTTTTCCCTGCCATAGAAGTGGTGAACCTGATTCTGCAAGGCCCCAGGTTGAAAGCCAATGACTTGATCGCATACAACGCGCTAAACGCTGGCGTAGTTCTAGGCTCTCAGCTAACCCCAGTGCAGGCCGTAGACCTTCGCTATGAAGGAGTTGCTCTGGAGCTCGATGGAGAGCTTGTGGGCTCTGGAGCGGGGGCCGAGGTCATGGGGAATCCCGTCCATTCGGTAGTGTGGCTTGCTAATAAGCTGGCCGAGTTCAACGACTTTCTGCGGGCAGGAGAGATTATCATCTCAGGCTCAATCACCAGCGCCCTAAAGGTTAACAAGGGAAACCACGTTAAAATCACATTCACTCGCCTGGGCTCAGTGGGTGCGAAGTTCCTTTAGCCGGGTACGTGGAGGATACCTTCCGACGGATAGGCTTGGTACAGTATAATTCACCTACAGGCTGGGGAAGTAGCGGAGCGACCTGTTATGTCAATAGATGGCCGGGAAGCAACTCTGAGTGCGCGGGACTATTTCATCGAAACGTCAGGACAATATAGTGTCCTGGGATTCGCTGTTGAAGAGGTGACTTATGATGACAATGTGCATAAGTGGACAGTCAAGTGCTCCTATTTCCCAGGATTTGTCTCGTTCAAGGAATATTATCAAGTAGACGTGGATGACGATGGTAAAATACTTAAAGTCTCAAAAATAGCTCCTCCGACACCACGACCTTAGATGACATTACAGCTACTACCCCTACATCGAGGGCTTGTAATAGATACAGGGCCTCTATTAATACATGCATTCTCTACATTCAGGGGCGGAAGGTTCTTACCGGATGTAGCTGCTGACATACCAGGACAAGACCTTCAGGGAGTAGCTGACTCTCTTGGGCGAGTCCTCAAAAGTGCAAGAAGGGTGGTTATAACACCCGAAGTGCTGGTAGAGTTCCAGGCTCTATCTCAGGTAAGGGCTGGGCTGGACAGGGACGCCACAATGGAGCTCTTAACCTTTTACAGTCCAGTTCTGACAGCTATAGAGGAGTGGTATATGCCGAAAGACCGGCTTCTGAAGTTCAAGGGCGATACCAACTCCTGGTCTCTGTGCTTTACCGATAGTTCCCTGGTGCTAACGGCAAGAGAGTTATCTCTACCGATTCTGACCCAGGATCGAGAGCTCAGGAATAGAAGTGAAAACTTGAGGGTTAGAACACTACATCTGTACTATGATCTTTATTTAGGGGTAGTCTGATGATAACCGAGACCCACTTATCCAACCTCCTCCACAGAGGCAAGGTGCGTGACACCTATAACCTGGGCAACGGCCTGCTTCTCATGGTTGCTACGGACCGTATCTCTGCCTTTGATGTGGTACTGCCTACCGGCATACCATATAAGGGCCTGGTGCTGGCCCGGATGTCGGCCTTCTGGTTTGAGGCTACATCAAGTTTAATGGATAACCACTTCATAGAGATGGCAGACGGTCCTGGCGTCGCTGAGGAATACAAAGGTATCAGTGCCCTGGCCCAGCTAACTCCAGAAATAGCCCGGCAGTCCATGATCGTCCGGAAGGCCCAGCGCATAAACATCGAGTGCATCGTTCGCGGATACCTGGCGGGCTCAGCGTGGGCCGAGTACAGACGCCACGGCACCGTCTGGGGCCAGAGGTTGCCCCAGGGGCTCAAGGAGGGCGAGGTCCTGCCGGAGCCATTGTTTACCCCCACGACCAAAGCGGAACAGGGCCACGACCAGAATATGACCCACCAGGAGGTGGTGGAGATGGTGGGTGAGGGTATGGCGCGGCAGCTAGAGGAGAGCAGCCTGGCTATCTACCTCTTTGCCCGAGACTACGCCCGGCGGCGGGGCATCATACTGGCCGACACCAAAATGGAGTTTGGCATTCTGGAAGGAAAGCTGATCCTTATAGATGAGCTTCTCACCCCCGACTCCAGCCGCTTCTGGGATGCCGCCGGGTACGAGCCGGGGCGCTCACTGCCCAACTACGACAAACAGTACGTCAGGGACTGGCTCGACTCTCAGAGGTGGGACCGAGAGCCCCCCGCCCCGGCCCTGCCTGCGGATGTAGTGCAAAAGACCTCCCAGCGGTATATAGAGGCCTATCGCCGTCTGACTGGTGAGGAGCTTCTTGTATCCTAATGAGGTTTTTGAGATAGACCCTGAGTAAGCCTATCCTGAGCGCAGCCAAAGGAGAGAGTACACAGTTGCCAGAGTCAAGGAGTCGGAGGAGAGGCGGGAGCAGGCCATCTCGGGCGAGAAGGAGCGGCACGGCTACGACAGCCAGAACCCGGGAGGCCAGTGCCGCGTCTCCCACAACACGGAGACGGTTTGGAATCCGCCCCAGGACATGGCGGAAGATACGCCGCTGGGGTTTCATCGGAGCAGTTGCGGTGGTAGGGCTCCTTGTCATCCTCAGCTTTGCCCTACAGTCATTCCCAGGCGGATTTGGCTCAAGCTCGTCCGGCAGTGGAGAACAGGTGGGCCAACAGGTGTCCCTCATGGCTGGCGCACAGAACCACCTGCCGCCAGGAGATACTTTCAGCGATTACAGCACCATACCGCCCACCTCTGGGCCCCACTGGGGCCAACCAGACGGCCCCACCAGATGCGGCATCTATGACAAAGAGTTGCCCGACGAGGCCACTACGCATAACCTGGAGCATGGACACGTCGTCCTCAGTCACAACCTGAAGGACCCTCAACAGGTCGAGCAACTAAAGAATGTGGCAAGGGACCTCCCTGAACGGCGTCGGTGGCTCGTCCTCCGGCCTTACTCCAAGATAAAAGAAGGAGAAGTAGCTATAGCTGCATGGGGCTGGATACAGCGTTTCCAGGGCGTGAATGAAGATGGCTTAAAAGCGTTTTACGGCGCTCACTTTGGACAGGGCCCGGAGTTTGCGCCCTGCACCTGATACTCGATAAAAGACCTTCGTAACTACTCACCTGTCACTCTGAGGCGTAGCGAGGCGGAGCCGAAGAGTCTTACCCTGGAACAATAGATTCTTCGTCGCTTCGCTCCTCAGAATGACAAGGGGGTGAGTAGTTACAAACTTTCTTGAGCGTAGACGAGCGGATGTTCCTGGCAAGGATTTATATAACCCTCAAGCCCAGCGTCAACGACCCGCAAGGGCAGACCGTCCTTGGCGGTCTCAGGACACTTGGCTTCGGCTCGGTGGATAGCGTAAGAGTGGGTAAGTACCTGGAGATGAAGGTCCTGGAGGGGGAGCGCAGCCGGGCAGAGGAGCAAGTCAGTGAGATGTGCCGCAAGCTGCTCTCGAACCCGGTCATTGAGGACTTCCGCTTCGAGCTGGAGGAGATGAAATGAGCCGTCAGCTTTCAGCAATCAGCGGTCAGCATCAAGCTGAAGACTGATTGCTGAAGGCTTTAATACTAGCCCTGAATAGTACCCTTGGTGCTGGGTATCTGCTG
>CAYWGG010000227.1:0-4661 GCA_964457285.1 uncultured Dehalococcoidia bacterium | reverse complement strand
TGTACTGGACGATGTCATCGTCCTCGGAGTGGATGAACATGAGGCCGCCGTGGGCGGCTATCTGCTCCATCAGCCCTGACAGGTGGCCCATCCCCACCAGGCGACGCTCGTTTACCGGTATCCGGTCCACAGGGCGTATGTTGGTGGTGAAGATTTTGAAGGTGGGGAAGCCTTCCTGGATGGCCTCCCTCATCTGAGCCACGATGTTGGAGGGGCTTTCTCCCAGCAGCATAACGTGGTGAGAGTAGTCGCAGTAGGAGTTGCCGCGCCACCGGGAAGTCCTCTCGGCTATAGCCTGAAAGATGTCTACGCCCCGTTGCTGGATGGCGAAGTCCGTCAGGGTGGTGGTGCCGCCGAAAAGGGCGGACCGGCTGACCTGCTCAGGCGGGGCTGTCTCCTTTCCGGGCTGTCCAGCGATGGGCGCTGCGATATGGGCGTGAGGCTCGATACCACCTGGCACCACGATCTTGCCCGTGGCATCAATGACGCGCCCCACGTCGCCGGATAGAGTGCCCTGCTCGGCCACAGCTACAATCTTATCGCCCTGTACTGCCACGTCCCATCCACCTACTCCCCAGGGAGTTACTACCTGGCCGCCTCTGATTATGAGGTCTACCATCCTGCACCTCCTTACTGATATGGATGATGACAGAGTGTAGCATAAAGTAGCCGCAAGCGCACAGGGAGCCACCGGATGTGGTGTCCACCACGGCAATCGGTTTACCTATAGCAATTTCTTGAGATTTGGGCTATTATATTGCCATACCTTCTGATGTGAGGTCGTGAGGTAAGGGACGGGAGTCATTCCCCGACCGACTCTCAGCCACCTACGCGGATGATGGTACATACTTTCTACTGAGAGGAGGTAGCCTTGGCTAAAGATTACACTATTGCTGTAGGATCAGTTGGTGGTGGGCTGTCCATCAGCCCGGACGGGGGGCAGACATGGACTCGAATCAGAACCCCCATACCTTCGGAAAGCAACGTGAGGACCTTGTCTGTATACCCTAATGACCCTCACCGCATCCTGGCTGGCTCCGATGTAGGCGTCTATCGCAGCGAGGACAACGGGGCCTCCTGGGAAAAGCTGGAATCTCCCATTGATGGCATCCAGGTCTGGTCTCTGGCCGTAGACCCGGTAGACCCGGACACTATCTTCGTTGGCACCCGACCAGAGGGTTTCCGCTCCAGGGACGGGGGCTCGACATGGGAACAGCTGTCCATGGGCGTGAACCTCCAGTGCCCCATAGGCACTCCCCGGACGACCAACATAATAGTTGACCCCCGGGACCATCGGGCCATCTGGGCGGGCATCGAGGTTGACGGTGTCTACAAGAGCCTGGACGGCGGAGATACCTGGGTCCATCTCCCTGACCTTGGCCCCGACCCCTTCCACGGGGATATTCACGGCATGGCGCTCAAGACGGGCCGAGCGGCGGCGGTCTATGCCACCAGCCCCTTCGGGATCGCCACCAGCAGGGATGAGGGGGAGAGCTGGGAGTACCACGAGTTCCCCAAGTTCCACGAGACTGACCCGAGGACTTCTGCCTACTGCCGGGGCATGGTGTTAAAGGCGGACAACCCCAACGTCATCTTCGTGGGCAGCGGGGACACCATACCAGGGCTGACAGGGGCCATCCAGCGCTCCAGGGACGGCGGAAGGACCTGGGGTATGGCGCCTCTGCCTGTTGAGCCCAACTCCGTCATATACTGGTTTGCCACTCACCCATCGTGCCCCAACGTGATAGCCGCAGCCAGCCTCTATGGCTATGTATACGTCAGCGAGGATGGTGGCGAGTCGTGGGAGAAGCTCAGGAAGGAGTTCGGAGAGGTACGGGCGCTGGCGTTGACGCCCAACTAGCCTCGACCAAACGTTGCAACAGAGTACAAAGGCACAGAGAAAAACCGAAAAGTTCCCTCTGTGCCTTAGTGTCTCTGTGGTTGATTTCAACTCCCGTACACGGGGGTGCGCCAGTCAGCGTACCGGGTGTCCACTCCGCGGACTACCTTGTGGAATAGCTCTTTGAGGTGCGAGACCAGGGGGCCTATCCCTCCATTGCCGAGGTTATATCTGTCCACACTCCCAAGGGGCTGGATCTCGACAGCCGTACCGCATATGAAGGCTTCATCAGCGACATAGAGCTCTGTCCGATCCATATCCCGCTCCACCACAGGTATCTCCATTTCGTGCTCCAGCAGTTGTTTCACCGACGTGCGGGTGATGCTCTCCAGGATGTCCGCGCTGACAGGTGGGGTGATCGCCACACCGTCTCGCACGATGTAAATGCAGGCATAGCTGGCCTCGGACACTTTGCCATGCTGGTTGAGAATGATTCCGAAGTCGTAGCCATTGATGCGAGACTCCGTAGAAACGTAGCGGCTGTTCTGGTAGTTGGTGATGGCCTTGGCCCGCGGCGGCATCACGTTGTCAGAAATGCGCGTCCAGCTACTCACGTTGCAGTGGGCCACCTTAGACTCGCCCAGGTTGGAGGGAGCCGGACGAGCGGTAATGACCATCTCTCCAGGCTGCTCCAGCACTGCCATATACCCTGGGATACCCTCTCCGAAATACGCAAAGGGCTGCACATAAACGTCACAACGGTACTCGTTGGCCCGCAGCAGAGCGATGATTGCCTGGGCCAACTCCTCCTTCGAGTAGGGAGAGGTCATACGCATGATCTTCATGGACTGGAATAGACGCTTCAGGTGGGCGTCGAGATGGAAGACGTAGAGCTCTTGATGGTCCGGGTTCCAGTAGGCGCGAATACCCTCGAAGACGGAGGAGATAGCTGTCCAACCCAGCATGGAGACATGGATTGTAGCCCCCTCCCACTCCACCAGCTCTCCTGAGCGCCAGAGGTATTTGGGGGACTCCTGGTCAGCCCTCCGGCCAACACGAGCTGTCTTTGGTTGCGGGTCTACTTTCTGCTCGGTCATAGGGACTATAAACCTCCTTCTAACTACCAGTGTATCACGGTCGGATTGCAGAGGATAGGGAGAGAACAGCGTAATAGTGCGTTTATCCTGAATCGCCCGTAGAGAGGCTGCTATAATTGATGTGCTGGTGAAGAAGTTCTTTCCATCGGCCGGGTTTTAGGCCGAGGCCCATTTGGACTCGTAGGGGCAGGGCGCAGCCTTGCCTCACAGATCAGGAGGCTAAATGGAAGGTGTTCTGAACGAGGTCCTGGTTACAGAGATAGAGGCCGGGGCTACCGAGATGGCCAGGCGGGCAGGCGAGATACTTCAGGCCCACTTCGGCAGGCCCCTTGAGGTGGAGTACAAGGACAAAGAGAAACAGGACCCGGTCACCTCAGTGGATAAAGAGAGCCATACATATCTGTGCGAGGCCATATCCCGGCAGTTTCCAGAGCACGGCATTCTCAGCGAGGAAAGCTCGCCCGATGAGATGGAAGCGCCTGCCGCAGACTTCCTATGGGTTCTGGACCCACTGGACGGCACCACCAATTTCCTCAACGGGCTCCCCATTTATGCGGTATCCATCGGAGTGTTGCACCGGGGCGCACTCCTGGCCGCAGCCCTTTTCATACCCTGGCCCGGCGAGAAGGGAGGCTGCGTTCTCCACGCCCGCAGAGGCAATGGCACCTGGCTGGATGGGGAACGCCTATCAATCCCCCAGACCGAAGGCCCCCAGGCCAACCGCCTCACGGGCCTCCCGGCTTCCTTTGGAGCCCAGTTCCGCCTCCGTAAGGGACTGCGCCACCGAGTGGGCGAGGTCAGGATGACCGGCAGCATCGTCTACGAGCTAGCGATGACAACCCGTGGCATCTGCCAGTACGTGGTGTTCGGCGGGCCAAGGATATGGGACGTAGCCGCGGGTGCACTGATAGTGATGGAAGCGGGAGGTACAGTGCTGGTCAGGCGCAGAAGGGGGCGCCGGTGGGAGTCATTGACCTCGCTAGGCCCTTCCTGGAAGAGCGGCCCGCCCAGCCTCAAGAAGCTTCGCAACTGGAGTGCTTCCCTGATCGCTGGCAATAACCAGATTGCACCCTTCGTAGCAGCCAACCTCCGGAGCAGATTCCATCTCAGGGCCAGGGTCGCCCGGCTACTGAGGAGGCTGAGGCGCAGGAGACGGTGAACTACCCTTCCCTATCACGCTCTAGATCGCGCTCAAGGCGACCAAAATAATAACCTACCACTGCACCAACCAGGCCGGACAGGGCGGCCGAGATAGTAGTGACCATTTTCACCACATCATCTATCTTTGGGTTTGAATTTTCTCCTCCAGATGACGAGCCTGTGCTCGCAGTCCAGGTCCACATGCCAACAGGAAAGGCGATCATGAGCACAAAAGCTGCTACCAGGATGATGGCTATCCCGAAACGGAAATAATCCAAAGGGGGTCCCCGCCGGGCTGAAATCTGTGAGATGGGTGGTTGAGGAGGCCCCCCAAAAGAAACTGGTGAGATGGGTGGCAGAGAGGGAACCCCCCCTCCTCCGTTCTGTGGAGTCGGTGATAACTGTCCTGGTGGCTCTTCAGGCTGGTCTTGCATAATCATTGAACCCGGGTAGATGGGGTTTGCTAGTCTCGAGGTATATCAAGAATCAGTTGTCCACCTCTGAACCGCGGTCTGTCCAGGATAACCCTACTAAGAGCCTATCCGAATAATCCCGCCGCACGGAAGGCAATCAGGGCACAGGCG
>CAYWGG010000226.1:0-4664 GCA_964457285.1 uncultured Dehalococcoidia bacterium | reverse complement strand
GCGATGGTCAACCGCTGTATCTCCGAGGTGCCCTCATAGATAGTACACGCCCTGATCTCCCGGTACAGGCGCTCGATGCGGCACCCCTTCTCCAGACCTGCGCCTCCATGAATCTGTAGTGACTCGTTGATGATGCGAGATGCCGCCTCCGTAGCAAAAAGCTTGGCGAAGGAGGCTTCCTTTATTACCGTGGGAGCGCCTGTATCTCGCAGCCAGGCAGCGCGGTAGGTAAGTAGCCGGGCAGCGTCGAGAGAGACTGCCATATCCGCCAGCTTGAACTGCGTGGCCTGGAAATCGCTCAGGCGTTGGCCGAAGGCGGTCCGCTCCCTGGCATACTTCATGGCTTCTTCAAAGGCGGCCTGGCCCATACCCACCGCCGCGGCTCCGACGGTGGTGCGGAAGGTGTTCAGAGTGCCCAGGGCAAGCCTGATCCCCTGGCCCCTTTCCCCTATGAGGCTGGTATAGGGCACACGGCAGTTGTCAAAGTGAGGCTCGCCGATGGAGTGGGCCAGCATGAGCTTGAGCTTACGGCTATCGTCAAAGCCCGGAGTGCCCTTCTCCACCAGGAAGGCTGAGATGCCGCGACTGCCTTTCTCCGGGTCGGTCTTGGCGAAGACGGTGTAGATGTGGGCGTCTCCGGTCTGGCTTATGAATTTCTTGGCGCCATTTAGCACCCACTCCTCACCCTCCAGCGTTGCGGCGGTGACCATGCCTAATACATCGGAGCCTCCCCTGGGCTCGGTGAGGGCGAAGCTGGCAAGCCTCTCACCGCTGGCAACCGGAGGAAGGAAACGCCTTTTTTGCTCTTCTGTACCTGCCAGGGTGATGGGGTACGTGCCCAGCCCTTGCATGATAAAGGTGGTATCGGCCTGAGCGCATATCCGCGCCAACTCCTCCCTGAGGATGCACAGATTAATCACTCTGATGCCGTATCCACCGTAGCCCTCCGGGATGACATAACGGAACAGCCCTTCTTCGGACAGAATGCGTACTACCTCCGGGGATACATGGTCCAGCTCGTCTACTTCGTCGGCTATGGGGGCCAGCTTTGCCTCGGACAGATGGCGGACCTTGAGCCTGAGCTGTTCTTCCTGGGGGCTAAAACTGAAGTCCATGTCGTTTCTTCTCCTACGATGCCGGTCTGAACTTGGGGAGACTGATATTTTCGTTCATGTCCTCGAACACCACCTCCACGGCCATGCCACATTTAATGGCGGACGGGTCGGGCTCTACTCCCACCAGGTTGGTGGGCATACGCGCTCCGCCCTCCAACTCCACTATGGCGGCAACGTAGGGCACCTTGTTGGCGAAGGCCGGCGCCGGCGCACGGTGCACGATGGCAAAAGTGTGGAGGGAGCCCCGGCCGCTGCTTTTGACCCAGTCAGTGTCCCGGGAGAAGCAATCCGGGCAGATGTCACGAGGGTAGAAGTAGGTCTTGTTGCAGGCTTTGCAGTGCCGCAGCCACAGCTCATGGGCTTTGCACTTTTCCCAGTAGAAGTCCGATTCCGGTTGGGGGACCGGGGGTGGTATGCTCGGCGTCTGTTGCGCCTGTCCTGAGCTTGCCGAACGGGACGGTTGGGTCATCTCTTGCTCCTTTTTCACAAGGCTCCGACGTGGGGTCTTGGAGGTGTGATAGAGGCACAGAATGCTGTGCCCCTACTGGGTTTTAGTCCACCGCCAGGACGGCAGTCCCCGTGGAGGACAGAGACCCGCCGGTGCCGTTTACCAGGGCGAGCTTTGCGTTTTGGCCTGGGTCTCTCTTATGTTTCACCTGTCGGTCTCCACACTCGCCTCGAAGCTGGCGCACCGCCTCCACCAGCAAAAAGATGCCGTACATGCCCGGATGGGTATATGAGAGGCCGCCGCCGCTGGTGTTCAGCGGGAAGTCGCCGCCGGGTGCAGTGCGCTGGTTAGCTACGAAGTCGGGGGCCTCGCCAGGGCCACAAAAGCCCAGGCCCTCCAGGGTCAGCATCACGGTATAGGTGAAGGAGTCGTAAACCATGGTCAGGTCTATATCGTTATGGGTAACGCCCGCCCTGGCCATCGCCCTGGGGCCAGTCTCCCGGGCTATGAGAGAGGTGAGGGAGGGCATCATGCTGATGATGTTGTGGTCGTGGCCCTCGGCGGCGCCCAGGACCCATACGGGCTTCTTGCGGCAAGCCGCCGCGCGCTCGGCGGTGGTTACCACTACTGCGGCCCCGGAGTCAGTTACCAAACAGCAGTCCGGCAGGTGGAAGGGCCATGCGACCCATCGGGAGCTATGGTAGTCGTCAAAGCTCATCGGGGTCTTGTACATGACCGCTTTGGGATTGAGGTTGGCCCACTTGCGCGTGGCGACGGCTATCTCGGCCATAGCCTGGCGGGTCCGGTCTTCACCGTAGTCGTGCATGTAGCGAGTGCAGGCCATAGCGTAGTTGACGGGTGGCCCGATCAACCCGTAAGGGGCCTCGTACTGGGCCTGGGGCAGATTGGGGTCCGTGGGTACACGCGCCCGGGTTGACCTGCCAGCCTGCCCGTGAGTGATGAGGGCCACATCGCAGTATCCCGCCCTTATAGCGGCGGCCGCATGGGCCACATGGATAACAAAAGATGAGCCGCCCACGGAGGTGTTATCGGTAAAGCCAGGCTGGATGCCCAGGTACTCGGCCGTAGCCAGGGTAGAGAAACCAGCGGTGAAAAGCCCGTTGACTTCCCTCTTGGAGAGACCGGCGTCCTCCAGAGCGTTGTGGGCGGCCTCGGCATGATGCTGTAGCGATGACTTGTTAGGGACGGTCCCCATCTCGTCAGATTCGGCAATCCCCACAATCGCTATTTCCCGCTGCCTGAAAGAGGTCGTTGCCATTTCCGTTCCACCTCCACTGAAGACTCATCAGCGTGTCTCTCCACCCTTTCCCCGCCCTGCCCCCCTCGCACACTTTCCATTGTGTAGGGGCACAGTATGCTGTGCCCATAGCTACTTTTTCGCTGGTAAAACGCACAGGAACTCGTACAGCAGGTTGGCCGCCAGCAGGGACGTGATGCCGCCGCTGTCGTAAGACGGACTGACCTCTACCATGTCCACGCCTACGATGTCCAGCCCTTTGAGCCCCCTGATGAGCTGTACAGCCTCGAAGCTGTCCATCCCGCCTATCTGGGGGGTGCCCGTGCCTGGGGCGAAGGCCGGGTCAATGCAGTCTATATCGAAAGAGACGTAGACCCTGGTATCGCCCAGGGCCTGGAATTGCTCCACGAGGCCCTTAGCTCCCCTATTTTCCTTCAGTTCCTCTATGGTTACCATGCGGAAACCGTTTCTCAAGGAGAAGTCAAAATCTTCCTCGGAGTAGACCTGGCCCCGCAGCCCTATCTGGTAGCTCCTGTCGGTCATCACCAGGCCCTCGTCCACGGCCCTGCGGAACCAGGTGCCGTGGGTGTACCTGGAGCCGAAATAGCTGTCCCAGGTATCCAGATGGGCGTCGAAGTGGACTACCGCCACGGGGCCATAGACCTCATGCATAGCCCGCAGGGTGGGCAGGGTGATGGTGTGGTCTCCTCCCACTATCACCGGAGTCACACCGCTGTGCAAAAGCTCCGAGATGGCACGATGTATAGCCTGGAGCGCATCTTCTATAGAGAAGGGATTGGCGACTATGTCGCCGAAATCAGCCACCCTGTGAAGCTTGAACGGGTCTACCTTCAGCACGGGGTTGTAGGGCCGGATGAGGGCCGACTGCACTCTTATGTCCCTGGGCGCCATCCTGGCCCCCGGTCTATAGGTCACGCCCGAGTCGAAGGGGATGCCAACGATGGCGACATCTATCTTCGATGGGTCATCTTCAACGGGGAGCCTCATGAAGGTGGGGATGCCGCTATAGCGTGGCGATTTGAGGGAGTCGGTAGGGTAGTATTCGTTCACTTCGCACCTGACTCTAGCTGCTCGTCAGCGACACGTCCACGGCTCCCAGGCCCTCCACCGCCAGCCCATAGCCAAGCATGTCCTGCATGAGGCGCTTGAGCTGTAGGGTGAGGGCGACCCTGCTGTAGCGCACGGTGAGGGGGGGCCGTTCGGCCAACTGCTCCGCCAGCTCCCAGGCCCTGGGCAGGAGCCTATCCCTTGGCAGGACCTCGCTGACCACCCCAAGCTCGAAGGCATCGTGGGCCGAGAGCCTCTGGCCCGTCAGCAGGAAGTACCTGCCCCGGTTTATGCCCAGCACCAGGGGCCACACCACATGCACCCCATCTCCGGGAACGACGCCTCGCGGGAAGTGGGGTGCATCCTGGAACGCGGCGTTCTCCGAAGCAAGCACGATGTCGGAGAGCACCGCAATTTCGGCATGAATCAGCGCCGGGCCGTTGACGGCAGAGATTATAGGCACCTCTATATCCAGGAGGTTCATCAGCAGCCTCTTCCCCTCCCAGTAGATTTTGTCCCAGTCACGGGGAGTCCTGCGCGTTGCCCTGGGGCCATCGAAGTCGGCGCAGAAGTCGTTGCCCGTGCCGGTCATGATGAGGACCCTGTTCTCCGGGTCGCTTCCTATGTCAGCGAAGGCATAGCCCAGCTCCCGGTGGGGTGCCTCGCCCCACTTGAGGCTTCCTCCACGGGTGTGGAGTGTGATCTGAAGGATCCCGTTGCGCCGCTCCATGCGGACGGTCTCGTACTTGCTGGCGTAGTCTTCAAAATTAGCCAT
>CAYWGG010000225.1:0-4689 GCA_964457285.1 uncultured Dehalococcoidia bacterium | reverse complement strand
GCTCCCAGCTGTGGGTGGTGAGGAATAGCTGAAGGTTCTGCCTCCTGGCAAGCTCAAAGAGGGTCCGGGTCAGGAGCTTGAGCGATTCTGGGTGCTGGTGCGTCTCCGGCTCCTCTACCATCAGTATCGTGCCCTCCAGCAGCATCCCCAGGGCCAGTATGTTGAGGGCGTACCGCAGCCCGTCCCCCAGCCAGTCCACCGCCACCGAACGATCTGGCAGCAGCGCCACCAGCCGGTTATGCCCAGCGAACGGCATGAGGCTGAAGCCCTCGATGTTGAGCTTGTGGATGCCGTTAATCATGTCTCGTAATACTCGGTCACGTCTGTCGAGGACAATCTTCTCCCAGAACCTTTCAAGGAAAGGAAATCGAATGGTGCTGGGGTCTAAGAGATGGCCCAGCGCAATGAGTGTGGCGTTATCGTAGCCGATGTGGCTAGCTACATTCTCGAATTGGGATGAACTCCGGAAGTTCTCTGGGGTTCTTATCCAAGAGGGATCCATCTGCACCGTGCCATGGCCCTTTGTGTTACCTCCTACGTCCGATGATAAATTTAGCTGGCGACTTACAACACCCCACTGTTGAACCACTTTAGCACCATCAGTGAACGCAGCCTGAAGGTATATAGGCTCTTGAGTGTTTAGCATGTAGTGCAGTTCACGATAGTTGACATTCCCTCTTTCGACCCTTCGCTTAATTGTCCACTCTAGCCCATCGTTGCCCAGATAATCGGTGATAACAAAGACATAGCGCATCAGCAGCAGGGCGTCCAGGACTGTTGACTTGCCGGAGTTGTTGCGGCCCACCAGGACGTTGACCTGGGCCAGGTCGGATATGGTGCCCTCCTTTATCCCTTTGAAGTTCTTTATCTCAAGGCTCTTCAGCATGGCTATCACCCCTGTCTTAAGCGGAGTCGCCTGTCCTGAGCGGAGCCGATGGAAAGGGCCGGCGCTCTACTGCGTTTCGATTATAGCATGAGGCAAGCGGGGGAATTTCCGTCTTGGGCCATGCTCACTTGCCTTGACCTCTGGGCTGGCCTGTAATATCGTATCCTCAAAGGCGAGAGAAGAGATGTTCACCCACCTTCATGTACATACCGAGTACAGCCTCCTGGACGGCGTCAGCCGGATACCCAGGCTGGTCAGGCAGGCCAGGGAGTTAGGCATGGATGCCCTGGCCATCACCGACCACGGCTCCCTGTACGGCGTGGTGGAGTTCTACTCCGAGTGCCGGGAGGCGGGCATAAAGCCCATCATCGGCTGCGAGGTGTACGCAGCCCAGGGCAGCCGCCACGACAGGGGCCCCTCAGAGAGGAGCCCCTTCCACCTGACCGTCCTGGCAAGGGACAACCGCGGCTACCAGAACCTGATCAAGCTGGTCACCCAGGCCCACATGGAAGGGCAATACTACAGGCCCCGCATAGACAAGGAGCTGCTGGAGCAATACCACGAAGGGCTGATTGTCCTCTCCGGCTGCCCCACCGCCGAAATCCCACGGCTCATCTCGGAGAACCGGCTACAGGAAGCCAGGGAGACTGCCCTCTGGTATAAAGAGCTACTGGGCAGAGACAGCCTCTTCTTCGAGTTGCAGCGCCATGCCCACGTGCCCGAGCTGCCCGCCATAAACGCTGCCCTGGTAGAGATAGGCCGGGAGCTGGATATACCCCTCGTGGTTACCAACGACTGCCACTATGTCCACAAGGAGGACTCCTCCTTGCAGGACGTGCTCATCTGCATCCACACCAACACCACAATCTACGACGATAAGCGCCTGAGGATGGAGGACGACTCCTACTACCTTAAATCCTCTCAGGAGATGGTGGAGCTTTTCCAGGACTTCCCCGAGGCGTTGAGGACCACAGAGCTGATCGCCGAGATGTGCAATGTTAAGCTGGCGACGGGCGAGCTCCACCTGCCAAGGTATCCCGTGCCCGACGGCCAGACCCCTGAAGAGTATCTAGCGCAGCTATGCTGGGAGGGGTTCAAACGCCTCTACCGCAAGCCGTCGCGCCAGGCGGAGGAACGCCTGGCCTACGAGCTAGAGGTCATAAGGCTTACCAATTTCGCCAACTACTTCCTGGTGGTATGGGATATAATCTCCTTCGCCCGCCAGAACAACATCCTCTTCGGGGTCAGAGGCAGCGCCGCTGCAAGCCTGGTTCTCTACTGCCTGGGCGTCACCGAGGTTGACCCCCTTGAGTACCGGCTGGTCTTCGAGCGCTTCCTCAACCTGGAGCGCAAGGAGATGCCGGATATAGACATGGACTTCCAGGACGACCGGCGGGATGAGGTGCTGGCTTACGTCACCCACAAGTACGGCCGGGAACGGGTGGCCCAGATAATCACCTTCGGCACCCTGGGAGCCAAGGCTTCCCTGCGAGACGTAGGGCGCAGTCTGGGGATGGGCTATGCTGACGTGGATAGGGTGGCCCGCCTGGTGCCCTTCAAGAGCCGCACCCTGGACGACGCCCTCTCCGTCAGCTCCGAGCTGAGGGAGATTTACCAGTCCGATGAGTCCATCCACAAGCTGGTGGATACGGCCAGGGGCCTGGAGGGTACGGTCCACCACGTGAGCACCCACGCTGCCGGAGTGGTCATATCCAGTGAACCCCTAACGGAGTACGTACCTCTTCAGAGGCCTGTGAGGGCCGACGAGAGCAGCCAGGTCTCCATGACCCAGTATGCCATGGACCCGGTGGCTAAGCTAGGACTGCTAAAAATGGACTTCCTGGGGCTCACCAATCTGACCATCCTCGATCGGGCGGTGAAGATGGTGGAGCAGACCCGAGGGATGAAGATAGACCTGCACCGGCTGCCCCTGGATGATAAGAAAGCCTTCGAGCTACTGTCATCGGGAAAGACCACCGATATATTCCAGCTTGAGAGCGCCGGGATGCAGCGCTACATTAAAGAACTCAAGCCTTCCTCCCTCGGGGACATAGCCGCCATGATCGCCCTCTACCGGCCAGGCCCTATGGAGCACATCGAGACCTTCATCAATGCCAAGCACGGCCGCGCACCCATAAAGTACCCTCATCCCAGCTTTAAGGATATCCTGGAGGAGACCCACGGCGTTATCGTTTACCAGGACCAGGTGCTCCTCATCCTTCAGGCCTTCGCTGGATACTCTCTCGGCCAGGCGGATACGGTCAGGAAGGCTATGGGCAAGAAAATCCCCGAGATGATGCGCCAGGAGCGGGAGAGGTTCGTGGAGGGAGCGATAAGCAAGGGCTTTGCCAAGCAGTTAGCCCAGGAGGTCTTCAACCTTATCGAGCCTTTTGCGGGCTACGCCTTCAACAAGGCCCACAGCGTAAGCTATGGCCTCATCTCTTACTGGACAGCCTACTTCAAGGCCAACTTCCCACTGGAGTATATGGCCTCGGTGCTGAACTCCCGCCTCGACCATCCGGACAGGATGGCCAGCGCCATCAGCGAATGCTTCCGCATGGGGATAGCAGTCCTGCTGCCCGATATAAACCGCAGCGGAGTCTATTTCACCATTGATAGGGATGAGAAAGGGAGTCCTGCTCTGCGTTTCGGGCTGGCGGCCATCAAAAACGTTGGTGAGGGCGCTGTCCGTCCCATCGTAGAGGAGAGAGAAGGAGGGGGTCCGTTCAAGTCCATAGACGAGTTCTGTAGCCGGGCGGACCCGCGTGGGCTGAACCGCAGGGCTCTGGAGAGCCTGATAAAAGCAGGCGCCTTCGACCCTCTGGGCAACCGTGGCGTTCTGCTGGGGGCCGCTGAGCAGATCCTGTCCTTTGCCCAGAAAGAGGCCCACAGAAGGCAGACGGGCCAGGCCAGTATGTTCGACATCCTTCCCGATGCGGTAACGGCGGGCCCGATTGCTGGCATAGCTATCAATGGCGGGGACACTCTCTCCACCGAGAAGGTAGCCTGGGAGAAGGAGCTGTTGGGGGTGACTCTCTCTGAGAGCCCTCTGAAGGCCATAGCTCTGGTGAACTCTGCCGGGGCCATCACCTCCAGCGACCAGCTAGACTCTGATATGGACGGCCAGAGGGTAAGCGTGCTGGGCCAGCTTTCCTCGGTTTCCGAGCGGTCCACCCGCGACCAGCGCCCCTATCTTGTCGCCACTCTGGAGCTGGTATACGGAAGCACTGAAGTGATCGCCTGGCCCGACGTGCTGGAAAAGACCCGAGAGCTGTGGCGGGAAGGCAACCTCCTGCTGGTGTCAGGCAGGCTAAGGATCAGAGGCGACGAGCTATCGGTGCATTGCGACCAGGCGAGGCTGTACACTGAGGAAATCGCCCCTGGCGATGGTACTCTTATCGGCGAGGCCAGGGTTAGTCCCGGCGCACCTCTCCTGAGCCGAAGCCCTGAGCGGAGCGAAGGGGCAGCCAAAGGGTCTGAGAAGCTGGCTCTAGGGTTGGAGCAACCAGATGCCAGGCTGGTCCCCCAGCACCCCGCGGGCCTCATCATAAGTATGGTGGAATCGGACGACGCCGAAGAAGACGCACACCTGCTTAGAGAGGCGATTCGCACCCTGCTGGAGTATTCTGGGGCCGACCGGGTCCACCTGGAGATATTCACCAGAAACGAAGGCGGCGGGAAGCGGGTGCTGCTGGACCTGCCCATGATAACCACAGGCTACTGCTCCGAGCTACGCCAGCGCCTTGAGGAGCTTTTGGGCGCTGACTCAGTGAGGGTGGAGGATTGATATTACAACGATAGTT
>CAYWGG010000224.1:0-4715 GCA_964457285.1 uncultured Dehalococcoidia bacterium | reverse complement strand
ATCATGCCTAGTCTCGTGGGCTCGGAGATGTGTATAAGAGACAGCTCCTGGCCTGTCACAGGGTCGTAGCTCTCCCATGTGCATACAGCGAAGAGCTTTGGAGAAAGGGTAGTGTGTGAGTTGAGCCACGCCCAATAGCCTCTCAAATCGGCCCCGTGCGGCACGTGTTCCCCGTCCCCATGTCCGAACAGAAGGATACAGTTGAACGCATCTTGAGGCTCAAGATGCGAGGCCAAATCCTCAGGCTGCTCGACCCGCGCTGGTGCGCTGCCCTTCAGCAACAAGCCCCGACGCCTCATGCTGGCGTAGAGGCGATCACAGAACTCGAACTCCCAACCCTCCAGGTTGCGTGATGCGTCCACCATCAATGTGGTGGGTCTGCCAGCAATAGACACAGAGCTCCATAACATCAAAGGACCCCCAGGCCTGAAATAGGCTCTCAGACTATGAGAAAGACATACCCGCTACGATTAAACCTCACTTATTCAACGCCTGACTTAGCAGTTCGGCCTCCTTCTGGTCGAGAAAATACTCAAGTGCCGTCATCGCACCCAGCTTCCTGAGGGTAATCACAAGGCGCAGGCGACCATCGTCGGTCTTCTCAAGCTCAAGGACTTTTGGCTCCCGGGATATTTTAAGAATAGTTTCCATTATACTCCTGTAGCACCCAATGGATTTCTGGCATAGGTCTGGCTCGAACCGCCAGTTTAAGTGTATCAATGAGGGCTAGCGGCGGCAAGGGTCATATGGCTCATGGCCTTCACCTTGACACCACATAGGCTCCGCCATATGATGGTCTTGACCTGAGCCTGGCACTTCTTGAGGGGAATCCCCCCTAGCCCCCCTTTAGCAAAGGGGGGTTGGGAGGATTAGGGTACGACTGGACAAGAGCTCTGCCAGGGCTGGAGGAGGTAAACACTTAATGCGCTCTGTAGACATCGGCATCGAGGACGTCGCACTCAAAGTGGACAGCGCGGCTTTCTGGGTGGCATCGGCGATTCCCCTTCGAGTCCTTAGCTCTTCGGTGGTTGGGGGCGACTTGCAAGAGACGCACCATATCCTGAGCTTGAGAGTGCCGGGGCCAGGCGACCCTCAGCGTGAGCTCGCCACTAAAAGGCCAAGGGCCTACCTGAGACAGAGGGCCCAGTCATTAGGAATCCAGGAGCCTGCTGTGGGCTTGAGCACCTCCCTGGACCATGAGCGTCTTCAGGTGGTGACTTACGCCGAGGGAGAAATCAAAGTGGCTGCCCTGGCTACTGTGGGCTTGACCTACCTCTCCGCCCCGGGTCGCCACAATGTGGTGTACACAGGAGAAAGTGGGCAAGGAACTATCAACATGGTGGTGCTGGTGGATGCCCGCCTTTCGCCGTGGGCGGTGGTGCGTGCAGCTACGCTAGCCACCGAAGCCAAGGCACTGGCCCTCTTCGAGACCGGCATCAAGACAGAGGGAGGGTCTATAGCTACGGGGTCATCTATGGATACTATAGTGGTGGCCTCCACGGGCCGAGGGCCTTTCTCCGGCTATGCCGGGCCATCCACTCTAGTCGGCCATCTGATTGGCCGGGCAGTCTACGATGCCGTGACCGCCGGAATCCGGCTGGAGCGGGAGACGTAGGTGGGGCAAGGGGATAGGGATATTTTAGATATGCGCTCTGAGGACGCTAAACATACCATAGCCCGTTACTGGGACCAGCGCTCGCCTACCTTCGATAGTCAGCCTCAGCACGTTTCTCAGTCCGATGAAGAAACTGCCGCCTGGAAGGGTCTCTTAGGTAGGCTTACATCTGGCAGGGAGCGCCTCTTTATCCTGGAAGTAGGAACAGGCACGGGCTTCCTGGCCTTTCTCCTGTCAGAGATGGGGCACAAGGTCATTGGAATTGATATTTCAACAGGTATGCTGTCGCAGGCGAGAGAGAAAGCCGGTAAATTGGGGCGCGACGTCTTATTCCAGGAGGCAGATGCAGAATACACCGGATTCCCGGATAAGACGTTCGATGTAGTGATCAGTCGCCATGTTCTCTGGAACCTACCTAGTCCTGATACAGCCATTGAGGAATGGGTCCGCGTGACCAGGCCGGGCGGTGTCGTGGGCGCTATTGACGGCATCTTTTCTGGCATGGGCGGCCACTGGGGAGAGTCCTATCGGTCGGCGTTTGAGCAGCTACCTTTGCTGGGCGGTGCGGAGCCGGAGAAGGTGGCTGTGCTCATGAGGGAAAAGGGACTGGTGAGTATTCGGACCGAATGGTTGAATGACCTGGTGGCAATCAAAAGGCGCACACTTCCCGGCTATTCAAGTAGCAGGTATATGGTGGTGGGCGCCAAACCGTTCCCACTGTAGATGCTCTAATCCGCTGACCTGTCGAAGTGGCGCTTGACAGATGTGTCTTGCTGGAGCAAGAATAGGTCTGTCCACAGGTCAGGATGTGTCGCTCCGCCCTTGCCCTGCCTCCCTCGCACACTTTCGATAAGAAGCGCGGGCGCACAGTAGAGACAACTGAGTACAAGGAGGCTGTCAATCCGATGGCAGGAAACTCGCAGGAATGGACAGAGGGCACGGTGCACGTCGTGGGCACCGATCTTACATTGATCAAGGGCGGGACCGGCAGGCCATTGCTTGTGCTCCATGAAGAGCTGGGACATCCGGGCTGGCTGCGCTGGCACTCCGGACTGGCAAAGACTCATACATTGCTCATTCCCCTTCACCCAGGCTTCGGCAAGTCACCAAGAGTCGAGTGGGTCAGCGGCGTGAGGGACCTGGCCTCCTTCTATTCCCGCATGATCCAGGATATGGGGCTCAGTCCCATTGATGTCATTGGCATCTCCTTGGGAGGTTGGATTGCAGCCGAGATGGCCGCCAACTGCGCTCATCAGTTCCGTCGCATGGTGCTGGTTGCCCCTGCTGGGATTCGGCCCCCGCAAGGCGACATCATGGACCTGTTCACTGTACCCGCGCGGGCTTACCTGGACGCGAGTGTGCATGATCCGGAGAGCACCCCCGAGTTCGTCACATTATACGGCGGGGCTGCAACCCCAGAGCAGTTTGAGGCCTGGGAGGACGCTCGTGCCGAGGTCGCTCGCCTCGCCTGGCAACCTTACATGTATAACCCCAGCCTCGGCCCACTGCTTGAAGGAGTCAGAGGCCTGCCCACCCTCGTGGTCTGGGGCAGAGAGGATAAGATTGTGCCGTTCAGCGCCGGGCAGATTTATAATAGGTCTATGGTAGGTTCTGAGCTGGCGTTGCTGGAGGGGTGCGGCCATAGGCCAGAGATCGAGAAGTCTCAAGAGTTCGTAGAGCGGGTTAAAAGTTTCCTGACATAAGGGAAAGCAAAGGAGGGATCGCTATGCATATCATGTGTTTTACGGAACGGCCCTATTATCATGTTCCAGAGGACGAGATTATCAAAAACGCCAGCTACTTCGGGGTGCCTAACACTCACTTTGACCCGGTGAAAGGCAGCGAGCTTCTTAACCGCTACTTTGACGAGGCGGTCTACGCCGAGGAGATGGGCTTCGACGGGATCATGCTCAACGAGCACCACGGTACTCCGTTCTGCATGGGATCGGTGATGGACGTTGAGGCCGCCGTACTGGCCCGCATTACCAGGAGGGTCAGGATCGTCCTGCTTGGCAACCCCCTGCCTGTCGCCGACCCCCTCAGGCTTGCTGAGGAGCTAGCGATGATCGACATGATCTCTGGTGGGCGATTGGTGCCGGGCTGGGTGCGTGGAGCGGGTAGCGAATCTCTCTACAACAACGCCAACCCCGCCTTCAACCGCGAGCTCTTCAACGAGGCCCACGACTTCGTGATCAAGGCATGGACGACTCCAGGCCCCTTCCGCTACGAGGGGAAGCACTACCACTACCGGTTCGTGAATCCCTGGGTGTTGCCCATGCAGAAGCCCCACCCACCCATCTGGATCCCCGGCCTTTCCAGTCCGGAGACCGTTGTCTGGTGTGCGAGGCACCGCTATCCGTACGTCGCACTTGGCACCTTCCTTGAGCCGACGGTTGAGATGTGGAACCTCTATGGCGATGTTGCAGCAGAAGAGGGCTACCAGGCCGGGCCGGAGAACCTCGGATACCTGCAGAGAGTGATCCTGGCAGACACTGAGGAGAAGGCAGAGGAGCTAGGCAAGGGGTTCATGTACGGCGGTGGCATTAACGCGTTTGCCCGCCCCGAGTGGATGTTTCCGTCGGGCTACAATTCCAGAGAGTCAACTCGTCGCTTAGCACGGATTTTCACCGACCCCCCGTTCACCCCTACGGAATCTGCCGCAGGTATTGAGGAAACCAGAAGGCGAATTTACGAGAGCTACCAGGCCCAGCAGGATAACCAGCAGCTCATGGTAGGAACCCCCAAGACGGTCATCCCGAAGCTCCAGAAGGTCCTTGAGACCCTGCGGCCTGGCATCTTTGCTCTCTGGCACCATCATGGGCCAGTCGGCCATGAGGATAGGATGAGAAGCCTGCAACTCCTGGGCGAGGAGGTACTGCCGGCAATGCGCGATATAGCCGCCGAGCTGGGCCTCGTAGACCCCTTCGAGCGTGAGCCGGGGTCACGGCCCCTCTCGCCCTCGGGCGTGCGGGAACCGGTGGTAGGATAGACGGCTGTGAGAGAGCGATTGCTCCTCGCTACAGCGTGGTGGCGAGGATAATCCCAGGGACCGCCTTGCCTTGATTGCCGACCATGGACTAACGGTGTACAATTGGAGTCC
>CAYWGG010000223.1:0-4721 GCA_964457285.1 uncultured Dehalococcoidia bacterium | reverse complement strand
GAGGAGGTAGACTCATGGCGTACCGATGGTTGCTTAGCCCCAAATGGTTGGTACTGATGGCTCTTCTGTTAGCCCTGATTGTAGCGGCCGCTTGTGGAGGTGAGGAGAAGACGCCCACATCTGCGCCCACACCCACAGCACTCCCAGCCGCCCCAGTGGCGGCGCCAACAAGGGCTCCAGCACCCACAGCAACGCCGACGACAGCGGTGGTGGCCCCTACAGCCACAGTCGCCCCCGCGGCGATGACAACCCCCATCGGAGGCCCCGGAGCGGTCTACAGGGGCAAGCTGGAGGACCTGGTGGGCCCAGGCCCCCTGGGAGAAAACATCACCCTCGATTTGCTCGAGAAGTACAGGTGGATTTTCGAGTCCGATTACTACAACTTTCTGATGGAGAGGGCGAGGGTGGACAACCCGACGAAACTGGTCACCACGGGGAAGAAGTTCAAGTTCCAGTACTCGTGCATTAACCGCACCCTATTGCCCTGCAAGGTGATGGAAACCTACTTCGCCCCGAACGTATTGAAGCGCACTGGGGGGCAAGTGGATATACAGGTGGTCGGCTACCCTGAGCTGGCGATAGCCGGGCCCGATACCTTGCGGCTCCTTGCGGATGGCACACTAGGGTTCACCGAGATAACCGGAGCTTATGTGGGTGGCGACATGCCTGTCCTGGACCTTTATTACCTGTGGGGGCTTTACCCTGACCGCGCCACCGACTTCAAGGCTGTAACGACGATCCTGCCGGACCTGGACAGGGCCGTTGGTGAGCAGACTGGCGGCGGTGTGGTTGTCACCCACAACGTTTACGCAGGGAATGACCAGTTCTTCTACAGCAGGAGGCCCCTCCTGAAGATAGAGGACTTCAAAGGGCTGAAGACCCGCAGCCACGGCACCACCATGTCAGACCTCATCAATGGCCTGGGTGGGGATGCCCAGTTTGTGGCCTTTGCCGATACCTACACTGCCCTGGAGCGGGGAATTCTGAATGCCGCCGCAAGCGGCGTCACGGCGGGTTACGGGCTGAGGTGGTTTGAGGTATCCAAATACCTCTGGGGCCCCGTGATCTCCATGCCTATGGACTTCATCATATTTAACAGCAAGGTATGGAGCAATTTCCCGTCGGACATCCAGCAGATCCTGATTGAGGAGGGGGCGAAAGAGGAGCTGGAACTGTTGAGGGTGGCGGCTGAGTGGAACGAGACGGGGGTCCCCAAGGCCGTGGCGGCAGGTATGACGCACAACCCGGTCACGCCTGAGATGTACCAGTACATCCTCGATGAAGTCGTCATAAAGAGGATGATTCCAAACTGGATCAAGCGGGTGGGAGGGCCCAACTCGAAAGAGGTTGCGTTCTTCAATGAAAAAGTCTCTCCTATAGCAGGAATCAAAATTAACCCTGATGGCACGGTGGTGAAGATAAGAGAGATAAAGATAGGGCAGTAACGTGGGCTTCACCCAGTTGCTATCTGAGCGTGGTGTAGCTCAGCTTTTGACATACACCTGCTTCGCTTCTCCTGAGGCCAGCCCAGCCAGGTAGGTGCTGAAATAGCAGGGGCGGGTTTCAAACCCGCCCCTAATTATCCTCTATTTTCTCGCCCCCTTCACGGGTGCAGGAGCGAGATGTGCCTCGCCCCTACCGGAAATCCTCTCTACCACCAGATCTTCCCTTTGGCCTCCTCGTCCATCTCGCCGTAGTCCTTGGTCCACAGGCCGGTGCTGAGGTACTTCCAGCCGCCGTCGGCCAGGAGGCACACGATGTTGCCCTTCTCCATCCGCTGCGCCATCTTCACGGCAGCGTAGACCACGGCCCCTGAGGAGATGCCAGCAAAGATGCCCTCCCTCTGAAGTAGCTCTTTGGTCATGTGGAAAGAGTCGGTGCTGCTGACCATTATCCGAGCGTCCAGCAGAGAGAGGTCCAGAATGGGCGGGATAAAGCCCTCCTCCAGGCTGCGGAGCGCCTGGATGTAGTCGCCGGGCTCGGGGGCCACGGCGATGACTTTAAGGTTGGGGTTGTGCTCCTTGAGCCTGCGCCCTGTTCCCATGAGGGTGCCGCCGGTGCCCAGCCCGGCCACGAACATATCCACGTCAGGAAGGACCTCTATTATCTCCCGGCCGGTGGTCTGGTAGTGGGCGCCCGGGTTGGCGCTGTTGCCGTACTGGTAGGGCATGAAGTAGTTTTCCTCCCCCGACTCCACCATCTGCTGGGCCACCACTATTGAGCCGTTGGTTCCCTTGGAGCCGTCGGAGAACACGATTTCCGCGCCGTAGGCCCAGAGTAGCTGGGATCGCTCAGGGCTCACGTTTTCGGGCATAACTACCTTTACCCGGTACCCTTTGAGCCCTCCCACAAAGGCGAGAGAGATGCCGGTGTTGCCACTGGTGGGCTCAAGTATTACCTTATCATGGGTAAGCTGGCCCTCACGCTCTGCCTTCTCGATCATGTATCTGGCGATGCGGTCCTTGAGGCTACCCGTAGGGTTCTGCCCCTCCAGCTTGGCGAAGACGCGGACCCCTTTTTTGAGGCCCATGTTTTGCAGCTCTACCAGAGGTGTGTTACCTATCAGGTCTAGTATAGCTTTGGGCATGGTTTTTATCCTCTTACTCATAGGAGCCGGGCCAGGATGGTGGCGACGATGGAGGCCGCTACCCCACCAAGAAGACCCAGAAGTGTGTAGAAAAGACGGTCTATTCTGGCGTTCGTCTCAGACCGCAAAGCACCGATCTCGCCTCTCATCTCAGACCGCAAGGCACCGATCTCGCCTCTCATCTCAGACCGTAAGGCATTGATCTCATCCTTCATCTCAGACCGCAAGGCATTGATCTCAGATCGCAAGGCACCGATCTCGCCTCTCATCTCAGACCGCAAGGCACCGATCTCGCCTCTCATCTCGGACCGCAAGGCATTGATCTCGCCCAGGGTGTCGGATCGCAAGGCTTTGATCTCAGACCGCAAGGCATTGATCTCGCCCAGGGTATCAGACCGCAAGGCTTTGATCTCTGCCCGCAAATCTGCTCCCAATGAGACGATCTCTGCCTCCAGCCTTCCCAGCCGCAGGTTGATCTGCTCGTAGGCCCCCTCAAGCCGGGCCAGCCGCTCTTCTATAGAAGAAGGGTTGGTCACCCTATTCCTTTACTCCTACTTCAGGTTAGCGGTGGCCGTCCTGGTGTAGGCCATCCACAGGGCGGGGAGCGCCACAGAAAGCCTCATAGTCTATCAGCTCCGTCACGGTGGGATTGTCGCCGCACAGAGGGCACTTGGGGTTGCGGGGTATCCTCACCTGGCGGAACTCCATGCTCAAGGCGTCAATGAGCAGCAGGCGGGAGGCCAGGCTTTCGCCCACACCCATCAGGAGCTTCAGAGTCTCCACAGCTTGTATGCTGCCTACCAGGCCCGTAAGAGCGCCCAGGACACCAGCCTCAGCGCAGTTGGGCACCATGCCAGGAGGTGGCGGTGAGGGGAAGAGGCATCTGTAGCAGCCCTGGCCCGGAATGAAAACGGTGGCCTGACCATCGAAGATAAGGATACTGCCATCTACCAGGGGCTTGCCCGCAAGGTAGCAGGCATCGTTTATCAGATAGCGGGATGGGAAGTTGTCGGCCCCGTTTACCACCACATCGTACTGAGGGATTATTTCCATGGCGTTTTCGGAGGTAAGCCAGGTCTCGTGGAGCACCACATTAGTATCGGGGTTGTACTCCTTTATGGTCTCCATAGCTGAGACCACCTTGGGGCGGCCTACATCGTTGGAGTGGTGGAGGATCTGTCGCTGAAGGTTAGAAATGTCCACCACATCGAAGTCCACAATGCCGATGGTCCCTACTCCCGCCAGGGCCAGGTACATGGCAGATGGTGAACCCAACCCGCCAGCGCCAACAACAAGGACACTGGACTGTAAGAGCTTGCGTTGCCCTTTGCTACCCACCTGGGGCATGATGATGTGTCTGCTGTACCTTTTTACCTGTTGGGGTGTAAGGGAAAGGACTTGAGACTGAGTCATGTGCTCCACTCCTTCACATGTAAAATAACCTGCGCCCCCCAAAGACATATTTTTGAAGGGCGCAGGCTTCAATATTGATTGAGATCTGCCCGCCCCCTACCTCAGGGGGCAAGTACACAGATGAAAGAGATCATCTTCCATTCTCATACTTTATATCTGATACATTCCGCGCCCGGCCAGGTGATTCTGGCGGTACGCCAGGTCGGCCACAGTGGTGGTGCTGAGCAGGCCATGCACTGCCTCATCCACCGACTTCCATACATCCCGCTGGGCACAGGTGTGGGAAAGTGAACACTCGCCGGGCTCTGCCAGGCAGTCCAGGAGGGGCGTAGTGCCCTCGAGGGTTGCTAATACCATGCCAAGGTGTATCTCCGTGGGGTCCTTAGCCAGAGTGTGGCCACCCATAGGTCCGCGCCGGCTTCGGATGAATCCGAACTTATGCAGAGTAGTAAGGAGCTGGTCCAGGTAGGCCTCGGGTATACCCTGCCTTGCAGCTATCTCCGCAGTCTGCACCGGCCTATCACCATAGTGCGATGCCAGGTCCACCAGAGCCCTCACCCCGTAGTCTACCTTCATTGGCACCTTCATCACACCGACCTCCAACGGAACTTAACGTGACCATTATAGCACCGTACCATAGCGATTTCAACATTGTCAATTGACTAGATTGACTATCCCGGCAATAGACGGAGGGATGCCTCAACGCCCCCTATCTCCTCTG
>CAYWGG010000222.1:0-4749 GCA_964457285.1 uncultured Dehalococcoidia bacterium | reverse complement strand
TTGATTATTCTGCTGGCTCCTGCCTCCGCCCAGCCCCAGGAAGGGCTGAAGCATGGAGGTGAACTCCATGGGGAAGATGAACTTGGTAGAGGGGCTGCTGCCCAGGGACTTCAGCGTCTCGAAATACTGGAGGCTCATAGTCTTGACGTCCACCGTGTTAGCGACCTGGTAGATCCTGTCCAGGGCCGTGCTGAAGCCCTCGGCCCTGAGGATGGACGCCTGCCGGTCGCCTTCGGCCCTCAATATCTCTCCCTGCCTCTCCCCCTCGGCCCTGAGGATGGCCGATTGCTTCTCACCCTCGGCCACGTTGATCTGGGACTGGCGCTTCCCCTCGGACTCGGTAATATCCGCGGTCTTTATGGCCGCTGCGGACTTCTCCCGGTTCATAGCGTTTTTGACTTCGGGTGGAGGGTCTATCTCGTTTATCTCCACCGCGGTTACCTTCACTCCCCAGCGGCCTGTGGACTCATCCAGCCGTACCTGGAGGGAAGCCCCTATCCTTTCCCGTTCAGCCAGGGCCGCTGCCAGGGTTGTGGCGCCGGTAACGGCCCTCAAGGTCGCCACCGCCAGGGCTATGACAGCCTGCTCGACGTTTTCCACGTTGAGTATGGACTTCTCCGCCTCTTCAGGTATGATTCGGAAGTAGATCACGAAGTCCATATCCACCACCACGTTATCGCTGGTGATGTACTTCTGGGTGGGTACACGCCGGACCCGCTCTCTCAAGTCCACGACCCGAGCGCTGTACATGGGGGGCACCACCACCCGGAATCCGGGCCCCTCGACCCGATGCAGCTTGCCCCACTGTAGCATCACCATCCTCTCGAACTGCTTGACCACTACGATTCCTATAGCCATCACACCCTCCTGCGACCTAGTCTCGGAGTGCTCTATACGGCTTGCTCCTCAGCCCGGGCTACCGTCAGGATTGTCCCCTCTACTTTTAGCACCTTGACTCGCTCGCCTATTTTGATAACTAAGTTATCACGTTCAGCCACCGCTGTCCATACCTCATCCTGTAGATGCACCGTCCCCCTCGGCGCCAGGTCCGAGGTGACCACACCCAGGGCTCCTAACAGAGGTGAAGGGGACAATTCCGCCTGACGGGCGGCGCGCCGCGACTGGACTACTGTCCTGAAGAACCAGATTCCAGAAAGGGCAAAGGCACCCGCTATAGAGCCCAGAAGCCAGAGGCTTACCCCGATGGAGGGCATGGTGGGCGAAGGCGCACCGAAGCTGGAGAATAGCAGGAGCCCCCCAAAGATGAAGCTCACAATCGCGCCTATTCCCAGTATGCCGAAGCCGGATACAAAAAGCTCTGCCACAAGGAGCACCCCGGCAAGGATGATAAACCCCGCGGCGGCCCAGTTCACCGGCAGATTACCCAGGCTGACGAAGGCTAGAAGCAGGCAGATGGCGCCTACCACGCCAGGGAAGATGAGGCCGGGGTTGAACAGCTCAAGCACGATACCTAGCCCACCTACGGAGAGGAGGATGAAGGAGATGTTGGGGTCAGCCAGGAAGAAGAGGAACCTGTCAACGACGCTCATATTCATGATCCGCAGGGTCAGGTCCCGGGTATTGAGTACCCTGGGTTCTGATGCCGTGGTCACCGTCTTGCCATCTATCTGCCGCAGCAAGTCGGACACATCCTGGGCCACGAAGTCCACCACTCCCAGCTCCACCGCCTGGGTGGCATCGTAGGCTATAGCCCTGCGCACGGTGTCTTCTAGCTTCTCGACATTCCTGTTGCGTTGCTGAGCTATGGTCCGCATAAGGGCAGCGGTGTCCTCTACCACCTTGCTTTTCAAGGTCTCCGGGATCTCTTCGCCTCCTGCGGCCACCGGAGAGGCCGCACCTATGTTGGTGCCAGGGGCCATAACAGCGAAGTTGGCTGCGGCGGTAATGAAGGTGCCCGCAGATGCGGCATGGGCTCCCCGTGGGTAGACATAAACCGCAGTGGGAACCGATGCGTTCAGGAGGTCTTCTACGATCTTTCGGGTGGAATCCAGGAGACCTCCAGGGGTGTCCAGCTTGATAATCACGATCTCTGACCCTCTTTTTTCTCCTCTATCTACGGCCCGTGAGATATATCTCTGGGTCACCGGGTTAATCATCCCATCCAGCTCCGCCACCAGAGCGTGACGCTCCTGTGCCAGCACCGGACCGACCACGCCCAGAGCCAGCATAGCTATAGAGACCAGGAGAAGAATCTTACGGAGGAACACTGGCCTGCGTCTGCGTATATCTGTTAGCTTTAACACTTTCCTTTGGCTCAGAAAGGTGGGAGACTACCTTCTATGGTTCAATAATCACCCCTCTAGCTACCGTTGTCAATATTATCCGGCTATTCACATCTTTAAGGCACATCCCGGCGGGGTTGCACTCGTTGACACGGACATGCTGGGACATTAAACTACGCCCATAGCTCATCTCAAAGCTAGATTTTGCCCTCTGTCACTTCGACCAACGAGTCCAGGACAGACGGGCATCGGGAGGGAGAGTCGTGGTAACGCTGGCAGAGAAGGACCCCGAGGTTGCCCTGGCCATCCAAAATGAGAACGAGCGCCAGCGTAAGAGCATCGTGCTTATAGCCTCGGAGAACTACGCTAGCCGGGCAGTGCTAGAGGCCCAGGCTACGGTGATGAACAACAAGTACGCTGAGGGCTACCCAGGGCGCAGATATTACGGTGGCTGTCAGTACGTGGACATAGCGGAGCAACTGGCTATAGACAGGGCCAAAGTCTTGTTTGGCGCTAAACACGCCAACGTACAGCCCCACAGTGGCGCTCAGGCTAATATGGCCGCTTACTTCGCCCTCCTGGAGCCAGGAGACACGGTCATGGGTATGCGCCTGGACCAGGGGGGACACCTCACTCACGGCAGCCCCGTGAACTTTTCCGGCAAGCTATATAACTTCGTAGCCTACGGTGTGAGGCAGGATACGGAGACCATAGACTACGATGCGGTGGAAACGCTAGCCAAAGAGCGTAAGCCCAAGGTTATTGTGGCCGGTTACACCGCCTATCCCCGCACCATAGACTTCCGGCGCTTCCGTGAGATTGCTGATATGGTAGGGGCTGTTCTGATGGTAGATATGGCCCACATCGCTGGCCTTATCGCCACCGGTGTTCATCCCTCTTGCCTGCCCCACGCCCAGGTGGTGACATCCACTACGCAGAAGACGCTGCGTGGCCCCCGTGGTGGCCTGATACTGTGCACCGAGGAGCTGCGGCAGAAGATAGACCGGGCCGTTTTCCCCTTTACCCAGGGAGGCCCTTTCATGCACGTCATCGCTGCCAAAGCAGTATGCTTTGGGGAGGCTATGAAGCCCGAGTTTGTCACCTATCAGAGGCAAATCGTAGACAACGCCCGCACCCTGGCCCAGGAGCTGGGCGAGGGAGGGCTACGCATAGTCTCAGGCGGGACAGATAACCACCTGTTGCTGGTGGACCTGACGCCTCTGGGCATAACTGGCAAGGATGCCGAGGAAGCCCTGGAGAAGGTCAACATCGTGGCGAACAAAAACGCCATCCCATACGACCCCAGGCCCCCCCGAGTGACCAGCGGGCTTCGCTTCGGCACGCCAGCGGTCACCAGCAGGGGCTTTGGAACGGCAGATATAAAGGCGGTGGCCTCTATGATCGTGCAGGTGCTCTCCAACATAGGTGATAAACGGGTAGAAAAGGATGTAAGAGAGAAGGTGGAAAAACTGACCTCCCATTTTCCCGTTCCGGGGCTGGATATGTAAGTTGTGCCTCCCATTCGGGGATGCTATAATCTTTCATATAGAGTTCATGTGGAGTTTACCTTGCGTCATTACGAGCTTGTAGTTGTATTAATCCCCACACTTTCCCAGGAAGAAGCCTTGGGCGCCCGGGCCCGGATTAAGCAGTTTATAACCCAGCGCGAGGGTGGCATCACCAGAGAGGAACCATGGGGCATGAGGAGACTGGCATATCCCATCCGAAAAGGGGGCCAGACGTTCCTGGAAGGAAACTACCTCCTGACCTACTTCAGCGCCAACGAGACCGTTCCTGTAGAGCTTGAAACCCAACTCAGGTTGTCGGAGGATGTCCTCAGGTTTCTTGTGGTGAAATCCGAGGAACCCGTGCCAGCACCACCGCTGCCTGAGGAGGCAGTAGCGACTGAAGCCGAAGCGCCCCAGGCCCTGGAGCAAGAACCAGCAGTACCCCAGGCACAGCAGGCCTCGATTGAGGAGGCCATAGCCCCCCAAGAGGAGCCCCAGGCAGAAGAGCGCCCGGCGACCCAGGCCGAGGGGCCCCAGATCACGGAAGAAGTAGCGACACCCCAAGCCGAGGAACCCCGGCCTGTGGAGGCGATCACGTCTCAGGCTGAGGAACCTCGTGATAGGCAGGCTGAACTATGACAATGAACAAGATGATAGTCATAGGTAACCTGGGCTCAGACCCAGAGATGCGGTACACCCCAAATGGCCAGGCGGTCACTAATTTTAGTGTTGCCACCAACTACAGATATACTACTGCCGATGGAGAGCAGCGGGAGGAGACGGAGTGGTTCAGAGTCTCGGTCTGGGGCCGGCAGGCGGAGACCTGCAACCAGTATCTGGCTAAGGGCAGAAAGGTCTATGTAGAGGGAAGGCTGAGAAGCCGCAGTTTCCAGGGGCGCGATGGACAGACGCGTTTTCAGAATGAAATCTTTGCCACGGATGTCCGATTCATAGACACGGCGGCTTCCAGGGCAGAAGGGTCTGCACCGGAAGGAGAG
>CAYWGG010000221.1:0-4768 GCA_964457285.1 uncultured Dehalococcoidia bacterium | reverse complement strand
CAGGCAGAGTTCATCGCCAGCCTGCCCCCAGCCTCCTCCTACCCCTCCGCCCCTCCGATCCCATCAGAGATTCAGGTGGCCGTAACCACTGGCGACCTGTCATGTCCCAACCCTGATTTTCTCCAGTGCCTGAGAATCAGGCTTTTCACAAAAGAGACACAGACCGGCGGCCTCGTCTTGGAAGCCTTCAAGGCTAAGCGTTTCCTGGATGTGGACCCCGCGAGTCCCACTGACCCGTCGCAAATAATGCCCACATCGGGAGGGCTCGAAAGGGTCAAGGCCATCTCCGTGCCTCAACTTCCTAAAACGCAAGGCTTCGCCATCATCCTATCAAATGTATTCTCTTCGGCCGCTCCCACAAGTATTCTAGTACGGTGGGAGCTGACCAAGGCGTCGGAGAACGAGCCGAGGACGTTGGCCATTTATCAGGGTGACCCCTTCGTCGGCCAGACTCAGGGAATAACCACGTCCCCCCTCAGTGTGCCAGCCTCTCTTGTGGCCATCGGGCAGGCTAAAGACAACCCGGTCCTGGCTGTGAGCGCCCGGAACGCGGCCGCCGGGCAGTATACCATCTATCTTTTCAACAGCTCGACATCCAAAAGCATTGCAACCCAGTCGCTCCAGGTGAGCTGCGTTTGCAAAATAGCACCTTAAGCACCAGGGAGAGGGACCATGAAACGCCTTCTTCGACACTCGGCAGGATTTACCATGCTGGAAATGGTTGTTAGCCTGGCTGTCACTGCCCTTATAATGGCTCCCATCGCAGCCATCCTCTGGCAGATTACTGTAGCACCAGCGGAGACCTCCAGTGTGCAAAGCGTGATGAACGAGGTGCGCAATGTGGATGTCAACATCCCCGATGACGTCCGCGCGGCCCAAAGGGTAATCACCGGAAATAAACCATTATGGGCGACCGCTGCATGGACCGACTTTACTATATCTTCTGCAAAGTACCACACCGTAAAGTATGCCTGGGACGCTGAGGGCGCCGCTATGGTCCGTGATGAAGCTGTTGAGGGGGCTGAGGCGGGATCTTCCGTTGTGGGCCGTTTCTTCGACAAGTTTGCCGATGCGGATATAGGCTTCAGGCCGAATCTGCCGCCCTTCCTCCTGCAAACGTCAATCACTCCCGAGGTAAACACCCCCACGGGCTCCAGCAAGAGGGAGTTTTCCATAGTCAGCTTTCTGAGGGCAGCCACAGCGCTGCCCCCGCCAGGAGGTGGACATGCCGTGTTCAGCACGGGTGGGATAAAGGTGTCGGGAAGCGACAACAGTATCATCGGAAACGTTCATGCTAATGGCGACATCACCGTTTCAGGGTCGGACCACCACGTGGCCGGGTTCCTAGAGGCCGTTCAGGGCATCGCCCTGAGCGGCGGGGATCCTACCATCGAGTTCATGAACGGAGTGTCAGCTACCAAAGCCCTGCCGGTGAGCTTCAGTGTGTCAGCATTCCAGCCCTTCACCTTTGACTTCATTGGGGACGTTGACCTCAAGTCGGTGGACTCAGTCTGGCTGGACACGAAAAAGACTCAGCTAAGGCCAGGCGTATACCGTTCCACGGGAAGGATACAAGTCAGTGGCAGTGACGTCAAAGGGCAGGTGACCTTTGTCGCAAGGGACATAAAGTTCTCTGGGTCGGACTCCAGACTAACCCCTTTCAAGGCTGGCATGCTTATGTTCGCCACCGGGGCGGAGTCCTCGGGTAAGGCCGTCGAGATCAGTGGCAGCGACGCTCTATGGACCGGGCTTATTTTCGCTCCCCAGGGAGAGGTCAAGATTTCAGGCTCAAGATTTTTCGCCGATGGCAGCATTTTCAGCGCTGGATTCGACTGGTCGGGCAGCAAAGGGCGTATCGCCTTTAGCCCGGACCTTTTCCAGGAGTAGACCATGTTCAAGAGCCAGGTAGGCCAGGTACTAGCGCTCACTCTGCTGGTAACGGGCCTCGGGTCCCTATCTACAGGGGCGATGCTGGGCATTATCACCAGCTCCAGCAGAAGCAGCGGCGCTTTCCAGGACTCGGCCCAAGCTTATTATGCAGCAGCATCAGGGATCGAGGCGGTGATGGCTGACCTGGTAGCGGGCAAAGACGCCCTGGCCCCCAGCTATACAGTCCCATCGGTGACGCTTAACGGCCATACCGTGGCCATCTCCATCGCCCCTCCTCAGGTGGATGTCACACCCAGAGCTATCTACCGGTACATAGACCCAGGCGCTGGCGACGGCCTGGCAGCCCTGGCCCCGAAAGCGGTCTGGAGGGTAAAGCTCAATGGAGTTGAGCCCTTCAGCAGTCTCTTCGTGAACTGGTCGTTCCTTCCCCAGGACGACATAGACCTGGAGATACGAGTCTTCGATGCCAGCGGGAAGGAGGTCGCCGAGGATGATGAATCCAGCGAGGAGGATGCCCCTGCCACCCTGGTGACGCGGCTTGGGTCTGGAGATACCTATTTTGTCGAGTTTGACAGTGATGAAGATAGTAACGCCATCATATCCAGGGCCTTCAGCGCCAGGGGAGGCCAGGACAATACGTGGATACTGGTTAAGTCCACCGGCAAGGACTACCTGATAACCTCTACAGCAGGGGAAGTCGCTCTTCAGGCTTACGTGAGGCAGATACCCGGGTTAGGCCCAACCAGCCCTCCCATCAAGCAGACTGTGGTGGTGGAGTCCTGGCAGGGGCCATTGCCGCCCCCACCCACTCCACCTCCTACCCCAAGCCCGTAGCCTGCTGGCCTATGGCGTGCTGCCGGACCGGTCCGGTGGCACGAAGGCATAGCCCTGGCCCCGTACCGTCCGAATGAGCTTCGGCCCCTCGGGCAGGGTGGCCAGCTTACGCCGCAGGCGGTGTATGGTCACATCCACGACCTTACCCTGTGGGACGTAGTCGGGTCCCCATATCTCACGGGTTAGGGTCTGCTGGTTCACCACACTTCCCGATTTCTCCGCCAGCAAGTACAGCAGATCAAACTCAGTCCTGGTCAGCCGCAAGCTGGTGTCCTGCCATCGGACCAGCTCCCTGCTCGGCTCAATAACCAGGGGTCCGAAGCGCATGCTTTTGCGCTGGGATAGCTCCCGGAAGCGGCCCGACATTTCTATGTTTTGCTGAAGCTCGGATGCTACCCTTCGGCTGCGCCTTTCCGCCTGGGAGTAAATCTGAGTGTTGGCAAGGATTCTGCTCGCAATTTCAGAGAAGGCCTGGACTGATTCAACAGTATCACTACTAAAGTCAGGGGTATCGCTGGTCGCTATGAGACACATAACGCCGATCTTCTTACCCTGGCTCATCAGGGGGCAGGCCAACGCCTTACGAAGGGCGACCTTGCGGAGATAGGGTACTACTGCGTCACTACTGACATCTGACCCATCCAGGAAAGTGACCTTCCCACTGGACCATGCGGACGATAGGAACGAACCAGGCTCTCGGAGCTGGAAGAAGCCATCCCCATCCTTGTTGGAGTGTAGCCCTTCAGGCAAATTGGAGCCCTGGTACATCAGGGCGTCGTTTTCTGGGTCGTGGATAAAGATGACGCCGTAGGGCACACGGGCCACCAGCGCCGCCGCCTTTGCCATATCATTTGATACACTGACGGGGTCTATAACGCGGTTCATAGCCTGGGCTAAATCAAGAAGGCTCTTGGCGTTGGCCTCAGCGGTAATGAGTTGCTGGAGAGACTGTCGCTGTTGGGTCTCGCTGAACCTCTGTTGTGTAATGTATCCCACCAGCAAAGCCACAATATAAAAGAAGGACTGGAAGGCCAGAAGATTTTTCATCTCCGTGGCCTGGTTCATGGCAAAAACCAGTGCCGTATAGCCCAGGGTGGACACAATTGCAGCGGCTATGCCGCCAGTGTACCCCAGATACAGGGCGTAGTAGACGACCACGATGGGCAGTAAGCCAAATATGGGGCTATCCAGACCTATGATGTAGAGCGCGGCAATAACGGTCCCTACATCTATCAGGAGCATCAGGCCCAGGAGTGTGTAGCTCTTGAACCTTGGCATAAGGAAAGCCCGAAGTACGTAGCTATAGGCGAGATAACCCGCCACGAGGAGGATTGTAGAGACAATAGGTACTTCGTCGGTCCGCAGAAGGGATGCCAGGGCTACTACCAGCACAGCCAGTAGCCTGAACTTGAGGGTTTCCCTCTCGGTCTGTGGAATTAAATCCAGTACGGACATAATTAAATAATACTGTAATGATGGCCAAAGCTCAAGCTAGAGTTACAAAATTACAAAGTCGGCCCTACACCTGCCCTGAGCGAAGCCGTAGGGGAGCGAGGCGGGGGAAGTCAGGGTTTCTCACACTCTATGAATGGCGAATAGAGCATTAAGGGTACAGGTTTTTGGTAAAAGGAGGGAAGGAGCGCATCAGCCCATCAACACCCACATACCACCCATAAGAACCACTGGGAGAGTTGATGGCTGTGGCGTTCAGCTCCGTGTTTGAGGACTTCACCGAGGCGGCCTGAGCTAAAAAGCCCTCGACAGCCAGGGCCCTGACGTCCACGTAGGGATTACAGAATACCGTCACGAATTTATCCCCTGAGGCAACGCCAGACACAGCTGTTGGCACCCCCAGGTCATCAATCTTGCCGAGGCAATTCTCTGAGAAGTCTGAGCCTACTTTACCCGAGTCGACACATTTGACGCCGGTATTAGATACCGGCTGACACTGGAGGATCGGAAATTTAGGCCCCTCAGTCTTACCTACTGTATTGCGCCATCCGTCTACCGCAAGCTGGAGACTCTCCCTATCGCCATTCCAGGC
>CAYWGG010000220.1:0-4770 GCA_964457285.1 uncultured Dehalococcoidia bacterium | reverse complement strand
GGGCGCACACATAGGTGCGCCCCTACGGTAACGGCATTTATTAGTTAAGGTTCATAAGGGTGGAGTATTTAGACACACCCTAAAGCACCGGGTCCAGACCCAGTAGCAACAGCCCGCCAAGGACAGCTATAGCTATGGAAAAGACCAGGTAGAACCAGCCTGTTACTGTTCTCATCGGGGAGGATGGCGGTTCTCCCCGCCCAGGGGGCATCAGGGCCAGGTAGAAGAACAGGAAGGCTGATAACACAGCCAGAAGGACAGCAACCACGCCCAGAAGCCAGCTAATGTGAACGATTTCGCCGCTTCCCAGCAACTCGCCTCCCAGGAAGAAGTACACGGCGAACAGAGCGGAGACCACCCAGAGAAAGAGGCTGTAGAAGCCCAGGCTACGCAGCTCAAATCCCCACAGGTATACCCCGGCGACCAGCAATGCGTAAGCCGCCCACGCCAGCATAAAGACAGAGAGGGAGGTTTCCAGAGTCAAAAAGCCCTCGGCTGGCTCAGGATAGACGGGAGTCATACCGATTGTATCCTGGAACAGCACAACACTCAGCAAAGCTATGGCCACGGCGACGCCAATTATTCCCAGGGTCCTGGGGTTGGCGTAGAAACCCAGCAAGTGCCACGATTGGATCCACAGTAGCGCAGGTAACACCAGTAAAAAGACCAGGTCCATATCAGCACTACCTCCTTCGGCCCTCGACAAGCTCAGGTTCAGGACAGGCTCTGGCTAGAATGCCTCACGCCTCATTCAGCTTCACCTTATCTGTATTCAAGTGTAACAGTATAGTAATCCAGGCCGAAAAGTCAACTTGATAAGATAACGCATTTGGGCGCATTCAAGCCCATTCCATGAAAAAGTGCGCTGCTGTAAAATGAGCTGTAACTACCACTTACACGAGGGATGCGTTGACCCCTGTTCGCCGCCAGTATCTCAGGATCAAGCAGCGTTACCCGGATGCCATCGTCCTTTTTCGTCTGGGAGATTTCTACGAGACCTTTGACGAGGACGCCCGCCTGGCATCCCGGGAGCTGGATATCGTCCTCACTTCCAGGAGCATGGGCAAGGACCTCAAGGTGCCACTGGCAGGGATTCCCGCCCACTCCCTGGAATCCTACCTGGCCCGGCTGATAAAGAAGGGCCACAAAGTCGCCATCTGCGAGCAGCTTAGCGACCCCGCCGTCTCCAGAGGTCTGGTAGACCGTGATGTGGTCCGGGTAGTCACTCCGGGCACAGTGCTGGAGCCTTTGCTCCTGGAGCAGAAGGCCAACAACTACCTGGCGTCGGTAGTAGTAGAGGGCAATGAGGCTGGTCTCTCTTACGTGGACATAACCACCGGCGAGTTTGCCACTACCCAGATACCTTCGGCTGAGCTGGCCCTGGAGCTGGGCCGCGTCTCCCCCGCAGAGCTTCTGGTGCCAGAGGAAACCCTCACCCTCAGTCCCTCTCCCATTGGGAGAGGGATGTCCGCAGGACAGGGTGAGGGGACTCAATATACACTGACGCCCCTTCCTCCCTCGGCCTTCGACTACGAGAGTGCCCGACAGCTCCTCCTGGACCGCTTCAGGGTGGTTACCCTGGAGCCTTTTGGCTGCGCCCACCTGCCCCTGGCGGTCAGGGCGGCGGGGGCCATCGTCGAGTATCTGACCCAGACCAGGCGTAGTCCCCTTGGGGAGCTTGATACTCTCAACACCTACTCTACCGGAGCGTTTATGACCCTGGACCAGCAGACCAGGAGGAACCTGGAGCTTTTCCAGGGTGGCCGGTGGGGTAGCACCGGCCCCTCTCTGTACTCCACCCTGGACCTGACGCGGACATCTATGGGAGGCCGCCTCCTCAGAAGGTGGCTGGGTCAGCCTTTGCTGGACATCGAGGAGCTTGACAGGCGTCAGGATGCTGTGGCCTTCTTCCACGGGAACCTCTTGAGTCGAGAGAGTACCCTGACCCTCCTCTCTCAGATCGCCGACCTGGAGCGGCTTCTGAACCGCGTACGTCTGGCCGTGGCTTCTCCAAGAGAACTCCTAAGCCTGAAAGCGAGCCTGAAGACGGCGTCAGCACTTTTGGACCTCTTTCAAGAGGAGGATATAGCCCTCACCCTCGGTCCCTCTCCCAAATCCCCCCGACCCCCCTTTGCTAAAGGGGGGCAAGGGGGGATGTCCGAAGGACAGGGTGAGGGCGATGTCCAAGCCATCTCATGGTTGCTGAAGACCATTCAGCCCTGTGATGACGTGGCGGCTCTTATAGAGGTGGCCGTGACCCCCGACCCGGCTGGCGATCCAGGGGAGGGCAATGTCATCAAGGAAGGCTTCTCGCCGGAGCTGGACGAGCTGAGGCTGGCCTCCCGCAACGCCAGGGAGTACATTGCCGGCCTGGAGCGGAAGGAGAGGGAGCACACTGGCATAAAGAGCCTCAAGGTGGGCTATAACAAGGTCTTCGGCTACTACATCGAGGTGAGCAACCCAAACCTTGCCCAGGTCCCCGCCGATTACATACGTCGCCAGACCCTGGTGGGAGGGGAGCGTTTTATCACCCCCGAGCTCAAGGAGTATGAGTCCTTGATCCTCAACGCCAGGGAACGCATCGAGGAGCTGGAGCGAGCCCTCTACAAACAAGTATGCAGTCAGATAGGCGGTTTCGCCCAGACTATCAGTTCCCTGGCTGAGGGGATTGCACAGATAGATGTGTTCGCTGCCCTCGCTGAGGCCGCTTCCCGTTACGGCTATGTGAGGCCCTATCTCACCAACGAGGAGGGCATCGAGATAAAAGGCGGCAGGCACCCGGTGGTGGAGCGGGTCATGCCTCCGGGCACCTTCGTGCCCAACGACACCTACCTGTCAGCCAGAAGAGATGCCCAGCTAATCCTTCTCACCGGACCCAATATGGCGGGCAAGAGCACCTACATCCGCCAGGTGGCCCTCACCGTCCTCATGGCACAGATAGGCAGCTTCGTACCTGCGGAGTCCGCTACTATGGGTCTGGTGGACCGGATATTTACCCGTGTGGGGCTTCAGGACGACCTCGTAACGGGGCAATCCACCTTTATGGTGGAGATGGTGGAGACTGCCACCATCCTGAACCAGGCCACTTCCCGCTCCCTGGTCATCCTGGACGAGATAGGCAGAGGCACCAGCACCTACGACGGCCTCTCCATCGCCCGGTCCGTGGTAGAGTACATCCACAACAATCCCCGCCTGGGCTGCAAGACCCTCTTCGCTACCCACTACCACGAGCTTACCCAGCTAGCCAGCACCCTGCCCCGCGTGCGGAACTACACAGTGGCGGTATCCGAGGATGGAGGCAAGGTGGTCTTCCTGCACCGCATCGTGCCTGGAGGGGCCGATAAGAGCTACGGGATTCACGTCGCCCAGCTTGCGGGCCTCCCCAAGGCGGTGATAAATCGAGCCTGGGAGGTGTTGGGGGACCTGGAAGGGGATAGACATCCCGAGAGAAGGCCCAGGGCCACCCGCTCGCATCCTCAAAAGGGTGCAGCAGCCCACCAGATGCCGCTTTTCGCTAGTGAGCCGCCCCCGCTGGTCGAGGAGCTTCTGCGGCTGGACGTGCCTAATATGACGCCTCTTGAAGCCATCAACGTGCTCTACGAGCTCCAGAAAAAAGCCAAAGAATCCTAGTGGCAAAGGATGTGGGGCGCAGGGTATAGTGGATGGGGGATAGGATTGTAGCCCTCACCCGCAGCCCCTCTCCCATCGGGAGAGAGGTGGCCCTGAGCTTGCCGAAGGGTCGGGGTGAGGGTAGGCAGGAGCTTGTAGGCTATCTGCCATAAGGAGGTATCATGATGGCCAGCAGGGTGATTTTCTACACCTGGAGCCGCTGATCCACCTGCCGCAAGGCGAGGGAGTTGCTCTCGCAAAAGGGCCTGGACATAGAGGAGCGGGACTTCTTCAAAAACCTCTTCTCCGAGGCTGAGTTACGGGGCTTCTTGAAGGGCCGCAGGGCATCTGACATCTTCGCCTGGAGGAGCCCCAGCTTCAAGGCGCTAGGACTGGAGGCCGGAAGCCTCAGCGACGATGACTTGGTCCGCCTCATGTTGCAGGAGCCGCGTCTGGTCCGCCGCCCCCTGATTCAGATTGGGGATGAGCTTATCATCGGCGTAGATACGAGGGCCTTGGAGAGGGTGTTGGGGGGGCGATAGATATGTCTGTTCAGGTTGTTAGACGCCTCTTCACTGTAGACGAATACTACAAGATGGCCCAGGCTGGCATCCTCCATGAGGATGACCGGTTGGAGCTGATAGAAGGAGAGATAGTGGAGATGGCCGCCATCGGTAGCCGCCATGCAGGCTGTGTGAATCGCATCGCCCAGGTCTTCTATGCGCGGCTGGGAGGCCGTGCTATCGTTAGTGTCCAGAACCCCATCCGCCTGAGCGAGCGCTCGGAACCCCAGCCTGACCTGACCTTGCTCCGCCCCCGCCCCGACTTCTACTCCACCGCTCACCCAGGGCCAGAGGATATGCTGCTGTTAATCGAGGTAGCCGATACAACTGAGGACTACGACCGTGATGTGAAGATTCCTCTCTACGCCCGGTATGGTATTCCTGAGGTTTGGCTGGTGTACCTGGCCCTGGACAGCATCGAGGTGTACCGCGGCCCAGCTCCAGAAGGCTACCGGGAAGTCCAAGCAGTCCGGCGAGGAGAGCGCATCTCCGTCCAGGCTTTCCCAGATGTGGTGCTGGCGGCTAGCGAGGTATTGGGGTGATCAGGGTCTTTCGGTTGTCATTGCGAGAACCCCATACCGCTGGGCGGTATGCTTGA
>CAYWGG010000219.1:0-4773 GCA_964457285.1 uncultured Dehalococcoidia bacterium | reverse complement strand
AAGGGCACACCATATGCCCCACCCTTTAGGGGTACTTGTCACACACCTCTTCAAGAAGACCTGTCCTGTCGCTCAGGGTGAAAGAGGCGCATGAAACTCGAGGTCGGAAAGTACCGGGTGAGGCGGGTTACCTTCTCCCCCACTACACGGCTGGAAGCCGGAACTCTCCACGTGAACTACGATGAGCTGTGCTCTGTAGCTCTCCAGGGGGAGTCCATCGAAGATGTGTCCATTGAGTTGGCCCACCCTGGGGAGGAGACCCGCATCATCCACGTCCTTGATGCCATAGAGCCGCGTATCAAAGTAGGCGGCAGCTCCGTCGCCTTCCCCGGCTTTCTGGGCCCGGCTCGTACCGTGGGTGAAGGCAGGACCAACGTCCTGGAAGGCCTGGCGGTGCTGGAATCGGCCCAGTTTCCGGAGCCCACCAGTGGAATACTTGAGTTCAACGAGGGTTTTATTGACATGTCCGGCCCTGGAGCGGCCTACTCCTGCTGCTCCGACACGGCGAATATCGTCCTCGTCTTCCGCCCTAGACCCGGCATCAGCAATGAGGAATACGATACGGCTATCCGTCACGCCACCTTGAGGGCCGCCGACTATCTGGCTAAGACAACCCTGGAGTGCGAGCCGGGCGAGCTGAAGACCTACGAGCTGTCTCCTGTGGACCTGTCCCTGCCCAGGGTGGCGTACATTGACCAATGCCAGTGGCAGGGGCTCATGGTGCAGACATTTCTGTATGGGATGCCCATGAGGGACCTGGTGCCGACCCTTCTGCACCCCAACGAGATTCTGGATGGGGCCATCGTCAGCGGCAACTACCGGAGCCCTATGAAGGTCTCAACCTACCTCCACTGTAACAACCCCGTGGTCAAAGCTCTCTACAACCGGCACGGGTTAGACCTCAACTTTGTCGGGGTGGTCCTCTGCCGGGGCCACTTCGACGACCATCGTTCCAAGGAGCGGAACGCCCATTATGTAGCCAAGCTGGCCAGGCTGTTGCAGGTTGATGGTATAGTACAGACCCTGGAGGGGACCGGCAACACGTTCATAGATTTTATGCTGACGGTCCAGGCGTGCGAGAGGCTGGGGATCAAGTCCGTCCCCATAGTCCACGAGCACGGAGGGCCCAACGGCACCGACTGGCCACTGGTGGACTACGTGCCAGAGGCCAGGTCTATCGTCAGCACCGGGGGTGTAGACCGGCGGTTCTCCGTGCCGGCCATGAAGTGGGCGATTGGTGGGGATAGCCTCACCTTCACTACTCAGGAAGAGTGGGGTGGCAGGATAGACGCCAGCTCAGCTATGACTGTCAGCGCCCATGAGCTGTACAGCGGCTACTGGCAGATGGGAGTCAGCGGCTTTACCGCCCGCGACTTTTAGCGTGTGAGACTCGTCCTATTCCCTGCTTTTTACAGAGAGCGCTGTAAGGGAAGGTGCAGGAAACCTTGGGTTTCTTGCCGAGGGTTTAGGGGTGTCCCCCAAAGCTCTTTATTCCCCCTTCTCCCAAAGGGAGAAGGGGGCCAGGGGGATGAGGGCAGGAGAGGAGTTCAACCATGAGCGCCCTGCGTGTGGTGCATTACCTCAACCAGTTCTTCGTTGGCATAGGCGGAGAGGAGAAAGCTGACACGCCGGTAGAGGTGGTCAGGAAAGGCCCTGTGGGGCCGGGCGTCCCTTTGCAGAAGGCTCTGGGAGAGGAGGGCACTATCGCAGGAACAGTGATGTGTGGAGACAACTACTTCACCGAGCACCAGCAAGAGGCCCTGGCCGAGATATTGAGGAGGGTTGGGGAGCTTAAACCTGACGTCCTGGTGGCGGGCCCGGCCTTCAGCGCTGGACGGTATGGGATTGCCTGCGCCGCCGTGTGCGCTGAGGTACAAAGGCGACTTGCCCTTCCTGCGGTGACAGCCATGCACCCCGAGAACCCAGGCGTGGAGCAGTACCGGTCAGAGGTGTACATACTTCCCACCGCTCCCACAGCGGTAGGGATGGGAGAGGTGGTCCCCCGGCTGGCGCGCATGGCGATACGTCTCGGTAGGAGCGAGGAGCCCGGCCTCGCCGCCCAGGAAGGATATCTGCCCAGGGGCATCCGCAAGAACCTCAACGTCGGGATACCGGCGGCGGAGCGCGCTGTGGATATGCTCCTGGCAAGGCTCAAGGGCGGCCCCTTCGAGCCGGAGATACTCATACCAGAGTTTGAGAATGTCCCACCCCCTCCGCCCGTACCGGACCTCAGCCAGGTCACCATCGCTGTGGTCACCGAGTCCGGAGTAGTCCCTTGCGGTAATCCCGACCGCCTGGAGACCTGGAACGCCTCCAGATGGCTCCGCTACAGCCTGGCAGGTCGGTCCGACCTCAAGAGGGGAGAGTTCGAGGCCTGGCATGGCGGCTGCGACACCCGATGGACCAACGATGACCCCGACCGCGTCATTCCCCTGGATGGGCTGCGCCAGCTGGAGCGAGAAGGGGTGATCGGCCGTCTCCACGATGAGTACTATGTGACTACAGGGAACATGTCCAGCATCAGCACCATGACCCGCCTGGGAAGCGAGATCGCTCAAGAGCTTAAGAGGCACAAGGTTGACGCCGTGCTCCTGGTGGCTACGTGAGGGACGGGGACGCGTAGCGGCGCTACGCTGGCCAAACAGATAGAGAAGGCCCGAATCCCCACTGCTATGGTCACTGCCCTGGTCAGCGTCGCCCAGAGGGTAGGCGCCAACCGCATCGTCAAGGCCGGGGGGAGGTTTCACCATCCCTTTGGAGACCCGACGCGCACCCCCCAAGGCGAGCGCGAGTGGCGGCGCAGGATGGTGGAGGCCGCACTATCTGCCTTGCGGCGGCCCGTAGACGGGCCCACTGTGTTCGAGCCAGAGGAGCTTCTCCTGTCCTCTACTTCTCGAAGGCCAGGCGGCCATAGCGCATGAAGATAGTGCCTCCGGGGGCTGCCAGGGGCCCGTTGACTGCGAGGCAGGCGATGACGTACTTCGTGCCCGGCTGAGTATTGGTAGATATGGGCACACGTTGGGGTATGTTAAAGCCTGCCACCGTCCCCCTGACCCTGTCGCACTCGCCATTTATCCATATCTCGCCGTAGTCGTCTATGCAGGTCTCGAAGTACATACGCGCTCCCTTCACATCCACGCCCTGTACTCGCTCAGGCACCGTGACGCTGATGCGAAACCAGCCGAAGGTGAACCCGCTGGACCGGCCCTCCTGGAAATTCTCGCACACCTCCCAGGCGGAGTCGTCGTAGTCGGGGAGCCGCGCCGGGCTGCCGCTCAGCCGGGCGGTCAGCCCTTCGTTGGGCTCCCCTGGCACCAGCCCTTGAGCGAATTTCCACTGGGCCTTCGATTGCCTCAGGTCCTCCGGCTTCTCCAGGTCAAGAGCCACCCTTATCATATGGTCCTCCGTAGTCGTGATTTCCTGTGCTTGGGGAGAATTATACAAGTCTCAGCAAGCCGTGTATACTGTAGCTACGGCATTTATACCACATCATCAAGGAAAGGGGGCTACTATGCGAGAGAACAGGGTCAAGGGGGTTATGCGTGAGGGAGGGCTGGCCATTGTCAGCCATGTCGGTTTTGCAGACCCTGCCGTGATCGAGATTATCGCGCTGGCAGGGTTCGACGGTGCGTTCATTGACATGGAACATACTGGCTTCGATCTGCAACTGGTGGGGGAGATGATAAGGGTGGCGGACCTGTCGGGCATCACCTCCATCGTGAGGGTGCCCGAGAACAATCCAAAGACGATCCTGCGCATCCTCGATATGGGAGCCCAGGGCATCCAGGTGCCCCATGTTGAGGGCATCGAAGGAGCCAGGCGGGCGGTGGATGCATTGCGTTACCCTCCCGTGGGTCAACGTGGAGCGGCAGGAAGCACCAGGGCTGCTGGCTATGGCTCCGTCCCCTGGCGAGAGCATGTGCAGACCTCAAACGACGAGATACTCCTCATAGTTATGACTGAGGACTTGAGGGGTATCAACGACATCGAGGCCATCGCTGCCCTGGACGGGGTAGACCTCATATCCCTGGGCCCTACGGACCTCTCGGCAGCCCTGGGAATCACCGACCCCAAGGACCCCCGGCTGCGCCAGACCATTGAGGGGCTGGTCGCCAGGGTCAACGGGATCGGGAAGGCCAGAGTATACCTGCCTGTATACCATCCAGCCTTTTACGTTACCCCTCGGGAGCTGTTGCAGATGGGAGTGAGCTACACCTCCGTTGCGCCTCCACCTCCTACCATCGTTCTGAATGCCTTACGGGACTCGGCCCGGCGCATCCGTGAGGAGGCGGGCCAGAAGGTCAGGGCTTAATGACCTGGTAGCCATTGGAGAAAAAACTCTGCGACAGGGAGGATTTTTTACCTATGCACTGTATTGAGGAGCAGCTTTCCAAAAGCCGCACCATCGCTGTGGTCGGCCTTTCCCCCAACCCGCAGCGTGATAGCCACCGGGTGGCAAAGTATTTGCAAGGGCAGGGTTACAGGATTATCCCTGTTAATCCCATGGCGGACGAGGTGCTGGGAGAGAAGAGCTACCCGGACCTGAAGTCGGTCCCAGAGCCCATTGACATGGTGGATATATTCCGGCGCTCCGAGCTTGTTCTACCCGTGGTGGAGGAAGCCATCCAGGTGGGAGCTAAATACATCTGGATGCAGGACGGCGTCATCAACGAGGAGGCAGCGGAGAAGGCACTGGCGGCGGGGCTGCTGGTGATTATGAATAACTGAACCCTGCGAGAGCACCGCCGCCGGTTCGGTGGCAAGACTTAGTAG
>CAYWGG010000218.1:0-4790 GCA_964457285.1 uncultured Dehalococcoidia bacterium | reverse complement strand
GTGTGGTAGGGAGTATATCTACTGAATCTTAAACTGGTGGATATGCACATGCTTCAGCCAGATAGACAACAGCAAACCATAATCTATGACCAGAACAACAAGGGCAGTGACCGGGGAATGGTCTATTTTAGCGAGTAACTCCCACTTTTTTATGTCGCCAGAAGGAAGTTAAAATGACCACAGCCGAAAGAGAAATCCCAGATGGCGAGAGGCTTGCCAGACTGGAGACCAGGGTTGAACACATGGAACAGCAATTTGCTGAACTGAGGGAAGAGTTCCGGCAGACCAGGGCCGAGCTAAGGCAGGAGATCAGAGACCTTAGTGCCAAGATTGATAGAAACTTCCTCTGGACTCTTGGTATTATTGTAACCATGTGGGTAACGGTAATCCTTGCTATCTTGTTGAAGTAGGCATAGGAGGAGAACAAATGTTTACCAAGGAGGTAAATGTGAGCGTAGTTCGCCGCCGCACCCGGGTCCTGGCAGGGCTTGGGACGGCGGACTACGTTACCCTGCTGTTTCTCTCCTGAGCTGTTGTCTTATGAGGGATTAATCCCTTACCCTGCCCTTCAGTCACCCCTCTCCCAGTGGGAGAGGGGCTGGGGGTGAGGGCCATAGCACACGAAAGTCCGAAGAGACCAAATATCTGAATCAGAAGGGAGTTACGCACAATGGCTGACAAAATAATCATTTTCGACACCACCCTGCGGGACGGGGAGCAGTCCGCAGGCATCGGCATGACCGGTGAGGAGAAGCTGGAGATCGCCAGGCAACTGGCCCGCTTGCAGGTAGACGTCATCGAGGCGGGCTTCGCCGCCAGCTCCCCAGGCGACTTCCAGGCGGTGAAGGCCATAGCCCAGGAGATCAGGGGGCCCGTCATCGCCTCCCTGGCCCGGGCCCATCCCAATGATGTGGACCAGGCATGGGAAGCCATCAAAGGGGCTGAGAGCCCTCGCATCCATGTCTTCCTCTCCAGCTCCGACATCCACATCATGCACCAGCTCCGCAAGAACCGCGAGGAAGTCATGGACATGGCGGTGTCTATGGTAGCAAGGGCCAAGAAGTACTGCGACAACGTGGAGTTCTCGCCCATGGACGCCACCAGGACGACCCCGGAATACCTGTACCAGCTCCTCAAAGCGGTAATAGACGCCGGGGCCACCACGGTGAACATAGCCGATACCGTGGGGTACGCTGTGCCCTCTCAGTTCGCTCAGCTCATAAGAGACATCCAGGAGAACGTCCCCAACATCCACAGGGCCGTCCTCAGCGTCCATTGCCACAACGACCTGGGCTTGTCCGTCGCCAACAGCATCGCCGCCGTACAAGCGGGGGCTCGTCAGGTAGAGGGCTGCATCAACGGGATAGGGGAACGTGCAGGTAACGCCGCCCTGGAAGAGATAATTATGGCCCTCAACACCCGTAAGGACTACCTCAAGGTGGCCACCGGTATAGATACCACCCAGATATACCCTACCAGCCGCCTGGTAAGCCGCATCACAGGGATGTCCGTCCAGCCCAACAAGTCCGTGATAGGGGAGAACGCCTTCCGCCACGCTTCCGGCATCCACCAGGACGGCGTCCTCAAAGAGCGCACCACCTACGAGCTCATGGACCCCCTCTCCATTGGCTGGCCTGGAAACGCCCTGGTGCTGGGCAAGCTCAGCGGCAGAGCGGGTCTGCGGGCCCGCCTCGAGGCTTTAGGATATGTGCTCTCCAGGGAGGACCTGGACCAGACCTTCGAGGCCTTCAAGGTGCTGGCCGACAAGAAGCACGAGGTCACCGACCGGGACCTGGAGGCCCTCATGGCCGAGGAGAAGCGGGCGGCCACGGAGCCCATCACCTACACCCTGGACCATGTCCAGTTCTCCGGCGGCGACCACGACATAGCCACCGCCACGGTGAGGGTTGTAGGCCCTGGCCAGCAGGCCTATAGTGACGCCGCCACGGGCAACGGACCCGTGGACGCTGTGTGTAAAGCCATCCAGCGTGCCACAGGAGTGACTGCCAAGCTGGCGGACTTCAACGTCCACTCCGTCACCGAAGGGCACGACTCCATCGGCGAGGTAGTCATCCGCGTGGAGCAGGAAGGAAAGGTTTTCACAGGTCGGGGTGCCTCCACGGACATCATCGTGGCAAGCGCCAAGGCATACCTGAGCGCCGTCAACCGTCTCATTTCCCAGGAGGGTCTGGGCAACGTCCGCGCCCCCCTCAGCACGCCAGACTAAGGACAAGAAGCGGGGGCCTACGGGTCCCCGCTCTATTTTTCATAGCTGTATGCCCCCAACAGGTCACCTTCTCGATTAGAACGGTTAGAACAGGCCGTGTTTATTATGCTATCATGTATATGAGACAATAATGGCCTGGTTCTGCTTTCCAGCAACTGTCGGTATCTTGTATACTACAGGTATTGAGGTGACCATGATTACTTATGTTGTCGCCGATCTGTTCCAAAGCCCAGCTCGGGTATTGGTAAACACCGTCAACACAGTAGGGGTCATGGGGAAAGGCGTTGCGAAAGTATTCAAGGATATATACCCGGAAATGTTCTTAGAGTATCAAAAATTATGCGAAGGAAATCAGTTTGACATAGGACAGCTCTGGCTCTATAAGACACCCAATAAGTGGATACTTAACTTCCCCACGAAAAAACACTGGCGATCCCCCTCTAAACCCGAATATATTGCGGCAGGACTCAAGAAGTTTGTAGACACGTACTCAGAGTATGGGATAATGTCAATTTCCTTCCCACTGCTTGGATGTGGCAATGGGGAAATGGATTGGCAGACACAGGTACGCCCAATAATGGAGAAACATCTCAAAAGACTCCCTATAGAGGTCTTTATTCATCTATACCAAGTAGACCCCTTCACCCCAGAGCAACAAGACCCTGAGACCATTAAAGCCTGGCTACGGAATGAACCGCAAACATTGGCTTTCTCTGAAGTATGGGATGACCTACGTTCGATAATCAGATGTAGAGATCAGTTCACTACATTGGATAATCGTGAGGTGTTCCACGTCGAAGTGGACATGATGTCCGAAACTATTGTGATAAAGACAAGGAAGAAAGGAAGAGTCCCTGTCCATAACGAATCTCTGCTGGATCTCTGGCAGCACATCAGAGGATTCGGTTTTTGCATGCAGAGCAATATGCCTAGTAGTCTCGACAGTCATGGGTGGAGCTACATAACGGCCATCATGGCTGAGTTGCCCTATTTGAAACCTGCGTTGCTCTCCCCAAATTACAGGGAAGTAAGTAAAGGAACCAGTAAAGCGATAGGACTACGACTGCTTCCCCAAGCAATCTCCTCAGGGAAGCCTTTATTCTCAAGACCTCAAGAGCTTGAACGTGTATGATGCCGGAAGAAAAACCGGACGCTAAAGAGATACAAGAATACCTGGCTACACTTAAAAAAGCTCGGTGGCTGGGACTAGCTCGCAGATGGTGGCCAGATTATCTGTTTCACTTCACTGATATACAGAACGCAGTAAAAATCCTCGTGAGAGGACAACTACTAAGCCGTGCCCAACTCGAAGCTAGAGGAGTGCGATTCAAGGATGCTGCAAGCCCTGAGATTATTGAGCAAACCGATGAGCGCTGGAAAGATTATGTACGGTTGTACTTTCGCCCGAGGACACCAACTCAATACAGAAACGAAGGACTTCGACCAAAATCCAAATTAGAACTCGGAGGAGCGCATTGCCCAGTTCCAATCTATCTGCTATTTGATTCCAAAGAGGTCTTGTGCCGCCAAGATACTCTGTTCAGCCCCGGTAACCTTGCTGCTGGAGCAGAGCCTGTAGGAGATGCCAAAGGCCTAAAACAAATACGCTTTAAACAGGTATATCACGATGTCTGGTTATATCCAGACGAACGTTCCACCATCATCTTCCGTCGCCACGCTGAAGTCATTGTACCACAACGCTTGAATCTCAATTCGCTACGGCAAATATGCTGTAGAAGTGAGGCAGAGTACCAAACACTGCTTTATCTCCTTCCTCCCCTTACTCGAAGGCGCTGGATTCAGAACATTATCCCCGGAGCAAAACTGAACCTGTTCTTCAAGCGTTGGACATTTGTAGAAGCGGTGGAACTGAATGCAAAACAGGTGATGTTTCGCTTCAATAAAGGGACAAGCACTCCTGGGCCTTTCCATGCACGTGTGGAAATAACAGAAATCCAAGCTAACGATAGATACTTATGGGAGGACAGAGAATACAGCGCAAACGATGTGCTGACTCTGCCACTGCATAAACTCAGGCACCCAGAAGATTACACTGTAAAGCTCTTCCTGGATATGCATCTGGCATATGCTGGCAGGTATCAAGAAGAATCGCTGCCATCCTGACGGTTATTACTGCTAGATACCTACTTTGAGGAGGTTTTCCTATGCCCAAGACCATGTTCGAGAAAATCTGGGACGCCCACATTGTCCACGAGGAGCCCGGGCAGCCCACTATCCTCTACATTGATCTGCACCTGGTGCATGAGGTCACCTCGCCCCAGGCCTTTGAGGGCCTACGGCTGGCGGGCCGTAAGGTGCGCCGCCCAGACCTGACCGTTGCCACTGCCGACCATAACACCCCTACCTGGGACCGCTCCCTCCCGATTACCGACGAAATTTCCAAGAGGCAGCTAGAGGCTCTCTCTCGAAACGCCCCGGAGTTCGGCGTCGTCCTTTACGATATGTACAGCCCCCTTCAGGGCATCGTCCATATCATCGGGCCAGAGCAGGGCTACACCCAACCTGGAAAGACCATTGTCTGCGGCGACAGCCACACCTCCAC
>CAYWGG010000217.1:0-4810 GCA_964457285.1 uncultured Dehalococcoidia bacterium | reverse complement strand
TGAAAAAAATGTAATATCAGACTGTTTTAACCTGAACTCTACGGTGAAATTGTCGATAGCTACTACCTTATCCACCAGGCGCCTGTACTGGCCACAGAAAGTACAGGTAGAATCTTTGGCCGGATACCTTTCCCCGAAGCTGAACAGTACATCGTCGGAGGTGAATTCTCTGCCGTCATGCCACCGGACGTTCCGTCGTAGATTCACCTTCAAGGACCTGCCGTCTGGACTAATCTCCCACGACTCGGCAAGGCCACGCTTACCAGACAGTTCGCCGCCCGGGAGCGTCCCAATCAGAAAATTATACATATGCCCGTTATAAGGGACATCAGTCGTTCCAGATTTCCCCGGATCCACATTCTCGACGTTAAAGGTCTGGATGGCAATGGTAAGAGTTCCGCTGGGGCCAACAGGCGCAAGCGTTGGCGTGGGTACCGGGGCCAGCGTAGGCTTGGGAGTTGGAATAGGCGTAGCTGTGAGTAGCGGCTGAGTAGTTGGAGTAGGCGTTGCAGCAGGCGGCGGCTGAGTAGTTGGGATGGGAGTGGGTTCAGCTTCAGCGCCACATGCCAGGGCGATCACCAGCAGGGTTGATGAGATTGCGCCAATCAGCCATAAGGTTTTGGTCCTTTTCACGATAAACATCCTTCTATGTTTACAAATTTCCCGGCTCTTGCCGAGATAGAGGTAATGAATGTATGGGGCTTGGCCTTTCGTGATAACTCATTATCCTTTAGCTTCAGGAAGGCCTAGATATTAAGCCGAACATCCTGGTATTTGGGGTCCTTCTGGTAGATCTGAATTCGGTGGCGCCTGGACTCGACAATGATGATCTTGTAGTCATCGCCGACGTCCACGGCCGTGGGCCTACGGAAAAGCTTTTCGGGCTCCAAATCAACCCGGTTGCGGGCCTTAATTAGGTCAGGGTTGGCGTCAAGACTCATCTGATACCATAGCGAAGGCTCTCTAGCTTCGCCTACCAGGGTCACCAAGAAATCTCCGTTGGCCTTATACACATGGACACGGTCGTTGCCCCAGTCGCAGACGTAGATGTCACCATCCTTATCCACCGCTACGTCACTGGGCCGGGTCAACTCACCTTTCCCGGTTCCCGGTCTGCCAAAGGTAGTCAGGTATTCGCCATTGGAGGAGAACTTCTGCACCCTGTCGTTACCCCAGTCGGCCACGTAGATGTCGCCCGCTTTGTCCAGGCATATACCCCAGGGTAAATTGAACTCGCCTTCCTTATTGCCATAGCCCCCAAACTTTCCAAGAAATCGGCCGTCCTTGGTGAACTTCTGCACCCGGTGGTTGCGGGTGTCGGCGATTAAGAGGTCCTCTTCCTTGTCAAAAGCTATGCCGCTTGGGGTGTTAATCTCACCGTCGCCTGAGCCCAGGGTTCCCCACTTACCCAAGAAGGTGCCATCGCTCTTGAACATGACAATCTTATTGCAGGGCTGGTCCGTGAGGAAGGTATTATCTTCTTGGTCAAGGGCGATACCCCCGGGCCACAAGAACTGCCCATCCCCAATTTCATCAACTAATCGCACCACTATCCCTCCGCCTGGACCAGGTAAGCCGATATCCATAATCCACTCATGATTCAGGGTGCACTTTGTTACGCGATTGCCATAGTTATACTCGTCGCTGGCGTTAGCTATATAAAGGATGTCCCCCCTCCGGGCAACATCGACAGGGTGTTGAAATGCTGGCCCTGAGTTACCAAATCGGCCCATGTTGTCAAGATATGTAAAGCCGCGCCCGGCTGCAATTTGAGTGATAGGCATGTTACTGTCCCTCTACTAATCGAATATCAGAAGTTTATCAAAATACTTGCAAGGAAGTGCAAGTTTATACACAGAGAGATGGACGGACCTGTTTTCTCAGGGCAGTTCACCTCCTGATTTTCACAGAGAGCCCTGAGCACACAGCAGCTACTTCTTCATGAAGGAGAGCTGCTCGAAGTTACCGCCGACAATCTCAGTGGGGTCCAGCCCCATGTGCTGTTCCAGTACGGAGGCATAGAAGCCACGGAAGTCGTAATTGGGGGCCAGGTCACCCTCCTGAAGATCCTCCAGCTTCATAGAGGGATACTCGGAGTAATAGCCGCCCTTAACTCGATCACCTATAACCATAGCGACACCACCAGCGCCGTGATCGGTACCGGAGCCATTGTCGCGGACTCTGCGACCGAACTCGCTGAACATGATCATGACCACATTGTCGGACGCATCATGCTCTCTGAGGTCAGCAAAGAAGTCGACAATAGCAGCAGAGCAGTCCTTCAACAGTTGCTCGTGCCAGGGTAGCTGACTAGCATGGGTGTCAAAGCTGGAGTGCTGAGTATAGAAGAGACGCGTGTTCAGATCTGCTAAGTGGACCATGGCGATCCCACGAAGCTTCTTTGCGATGGCGTTATTAGCATACTCCACAGAGGATGAGTACTTCTGCGGGGCTATCTTGAGAATATCAGCGCCTTTGAGTGCATCCAAGCCCGTATTACTAAGGTACTCCATGACAGGGCCATGGCCAATGGCAGGAGAATAAACGCGAGAGAAGCGTTCCAAGGCCTTGGTCCTCTGTTCCTCATCAGTGATGCCTGTCAGCACTCCATAGGCCTGTATATTGGAGATGGAGGCCACAGGGACACCGGGTGCCATCATAGCTCGGGGCAGACCCTGGCCGAAGTTGACGCCGGTCAACACATTATCTTTGCGGGGGTCTACAGCCTTAATAGCACGACCTACCCATCCCTCGGTGCCCACCTTGTCGGGCTCACAAGTGTGCCAGATGTCCATTGAGCGGAAGTGGGACCTGGAGGAATTTTCGTAGCCTATCCCATGGATGATAGCCATCTTGTCCTCGTCCCAGAACCTCTTCAGAGGTGCCATGGCTGGGTGCAGGCCATACTCGTTGTCCAAAGGGACAACCTGGTCATCAGGAATCGCCACTACCTTACGGTAGTCTTTGTAGAGAGGGTTAGTATAGGGGATTATGGTGTTAAGGTAGTCATTACCTCCGCTCAGTTGTAGGACTACCAGTACTGGCTCTTTTGCCATTTTCATTCTCCTTTCTATTTTTCGGTTGATCGCTTCGTTCAGTGCCTAGCAGAACTGGTACTCTTTGGAAGAGGCAATATGTCTCAGCACGTTGGTGACCAACTGCTCAAAGGCCTGGACCTCCTTCTTAGAAACACCTCTCTTAACCTCGCTGCCAGCTTCAGCTTTGACATAGTCTATGTACTCTTGACGAGTCTCCGACTCCAGGCGGATGTAACCCATAATCTCGAGACAGCCATCCACCAGTTCTTCGGGTGACATCCCGCCGCGGGATGCTAGCCTGTCGATGATATACCTGGTGCCGGGCTTAGTAGCGTCGCCGAGGTTGTCAGCCATTAAGTTGACCCTTCGCACTAAGGAACCGCTATCAATCCACTCTTGGCCGTAGTGCCATCCCTCTACACTGGGCGGGTTTAAGAGTTCCTGGCTCTGAAATCCCATCTCCCAGGCCAGCAGTGTTAATCCAGGCTTGGGCTCCTTATACTCACCAACAAGCCTCATGGTACCTGCCACGACTTCGGCAGGGTTTTTCACCTTGGCAAACCATGCCCTCTCATCTTTGAAGAAGTCCGAGTTGAAGATGAACCGCAAGGTGTCCTTGATTTCGTAGCCCGACTCCTTGAAGGCTTTAGCGATAGCATTTACTGCATCCGGATCTCGTGGTGGCGTATCTTTCCAGGCAGCCACCTGGACCTCATCGGCCACAAAGAAATTGTAGAGGTGCCGAGCGATGAACCGATGGGTGGCAGGCTGCTGGACAATGATGTCAACGATATCCTCACCGTTGAACCGACCCCGATGGCCCAGGAAGACCTTCTCGCCATCATCATGATCCTCCTCCTTGTACTCGAACCCCCACAGGTAGGCGAGGCCGGGGATCCTATATGACATAGTCCACCCAGTGAAAGCACGAGCTGCCGCCTTTACGTCGTCCTCGGTATAGTTTAGATGCCCATCCATGCCTACACCCAAGGAGAACAACTCCAACAGCTCCCGGCCCCAGTTCTCGTTTGGGGCATCCGTATGGTTCTCGTTGTTGTCCAGCCAGAAAATCATAGCCGGGTCCTTGGCCACTCGTACCAAAAGGTCTCTGTAGTCACCCAGACCATATTCTCTGAACATGTGGAATTGCTGTAGCATCTGATGGTTACCGTTCACCTTGGCATCGCTGGTGGCGAAGAGCATATGCCAGAAAAGGGCCATCTTCTCGTGTAAGGGCCGTGGTGAACTAATCAAATGATATACTACGTTGGCTTGTGGGTGTGTCGGGGCCGTAGGCCACTCGTATGCCGGGTAGAACCGAGCGGGTATAAACTCATCAAACTCAGGAACACCATATGAATCAGGGTCTAGAAGCTCCTCTACAGTAGCCTCGTACCCTTTGGCGTCCCGGGCTTCGAGCTCTTCGTAAGTGGCACCGAAGCCAGCCCGTCGCATCAGATGGGCTATCAAGGCGATGTCTTTGCTTCCCATGTAACCTCCTTCCTTATAGTTCAAGATTGGTGTTCGGATGTCCTCGGTCTTCTCTACAGAAAACTGAGGCATCCGATGTCAATGATTTGTCAATACCATATTAAGGAATATATCGTATGCCAGTCTATTACAATCATGGGGGTTCTGTCAACGTGCTTTAACTTGGGATAATTGATCCCCTCTCAGGTGGCCTGCCACTTCTCCGGCCGGACAATAGCAATGCTCCCTTTCATTTTGAGCCTGCTCTGCCTGGGATATGAGATAACTTTGCCATTATAGTA
>CAYWGG010000216.1:0-4834 GCA_964457285.1 uncultured Dehalococcoidia bacterium | reverse complement strand
GAGAGGGACTGAGGGTGAGGGCCTCAGTCGACCACCGACAGGAGGTGCACTATCTCGTCACCTACCTGCCGTGTGCTGGCGCTGCCACCAAGGTCCGGGGTCTTTATACGGCCCTGCCGCAGGTTCAACTCCACAGCTTTTCTCACCCTGCCAGCCGCAGTATCCTCGCCCAGGTGCTCCAGCATCATGGCGGCGGCGAGGATGGTAGCCAGGGGATTGGCTATACCCTTGCCCATTATGTCGAAGGCGGCCCCATGCACCGGCTCGAACATGGAAGGGTAACGGCCATCGGGGTTGATATTGGCGCTGGGGGCCAGGCCCATGCTGCCTGTGACGATAGCGCCGATGTCGGTAAGGATGTCCCCGAAAAGGTTGGAGGCCACGACTACGTCGAACTGCTGAGGCCGGCGGATGAAGTCCATGCAGGCCCGGTCCATCAGTAGAGACTCGGTGCTGATGTCGGGGTACTGGGCTGCCACCTCCTGGAAGACCCGGTCCCAGAAGACCATGCCATAGGCCATCGCGTTAGACTTGGTCACCGAGGTCACTTTTCGCTTCTTGTTCCGCTTGCGAGCATGGTCGAAGGCCGCACGGATTATCCTTTCCGTACCCCTGCGGGTGAAGACGGCGGCCTGCATTGCTACTTCCTCGGGCATCCCCTGATACAGGAAGCCCCCCACGGGGGCATACTCCCCTTCGGTGTTCTCCCGGAAGACCGTCATGTCAATCTCCCCTGGCCCCACCCCCACCAGGGGCGAACGGACTCCTTCGTAGAGATAAGAGGGCCTCAGACAGACGCCCTGGTCAAAGCCCCTGCGTATGGGAAGGATCAGGCCGTTGAGGGTTATATGGTCGGGGATATGGGGATCGCCCACAGCCCCGAAAAAGATGGCGTCATGGGGCCTTAGCTGCTCAAGACCGTCCTCCGGCATCATCCTCCCGGTCTCCCGATAGTAGTTAGAGCCCCACGGGAAGTGGGTGTACTGAAAGCTGATAGTCTGGTCCCCGGCCGCCAGGGCGTCTAGTACCTTCCTACCCTCAGCCACTACTTCGGGCCCCACTCCATCACCGGGGACAAGGGCGACCTTGTAGTTAGCCATAAGGAGCACCTCCTCACTTGGTATGGTGACGTCACGGAATAATCACCTCTTCCAACAACCTATCGAAAGAGTCGGGATCAAGCACACCGTTCTCGGAGAGGGTCCTCCGGACGGCCACCAGGTTAGCGAGGCGGACAGTTTCCTTTGCCTGGTGCGGTGGCAGGACTATCTTTGCATCAAAGGAGGGATGGGTATAAAGCTTATGGGGGCCAGGCCCATGAGTGATAACGAAACCCACCGTCAAAAGCACACGTTCAAGGTCACGAAAAGTAACTTCCTTACGCATTGTGACGAATCACTCCATGTACCTGATTCAGAACATTATCCTTGTATCGAGCGAAGGCTCTAATCGCCGTCTGATCTATCGCGTTCTCCTTCCGAAGATGGATGGTTACGGTGTCCCCTGCCTGAGCCAGATCGAAGCTCTCCAGGTTCTCAAAGTATGCCTGTACATACACCCAGTATGCCACATCAGTCTGGGCATCGTACACTACCAGAATACAAGGCATAGGCTCCTTCAACCACAGTTCCAGGTCTGAGCGCTCTACAGAGAAGGAGACAGTACGCTGGTCAGCAAGAACTCTTAGGCTGTCAGTAGCCTTTAGCTGTATAAAGACCTGTCCATTCTCGATCTCACCATTCGCATCATAAGTGAACAGAACCAAGTCAATGCCGTAATCGTGCTCGATGCGTTCCACCGAAAACCCGCACAGAAGTGCGTGCCGCTCAACATGGTTTGCGCTGAGTTCTGCAATCACATGTTGCCGGGTACGTATCTTCTTAGGCAACGACACGCCTCTACTATTCTGGCATATCCTGAGTGAGTTTTTCTACACACCCCCTCACACGACCATCAGCTCCAGGGTCATGCCGTTGGGGTCATTGAAGTATACCGAGAAGTCGTTACCTACTGTACCTACCAACGCTGCCCATGTCAACGATTCCCGCCTGTCCCACGGACATCCCTCTCCCACTGAGAGAGTCCAGAGAGGGCTTTGCCCTCTCTGGCGGGGGCTTGGGGGTGTCCCCCGAATTTGCTTTTATTCCCCCTTCTCCCAAAGGGAGAAGGGGGCCAGGGGGATGAGGGCTGAGGAGGAGAGGTTGGAATCCAATAACGGAGGGATGGCGTAATATAACCTGTACGTAATACAATCTATATAGATACTCTACTCTAGGAGACAGTGAGGTCTTGAAGACACAGAAACCACTCGTAGCTACTCTGTTCCTGACGCTGGGGCTGGCAATAGCGGCGGCTTGCTCCTCTCCTTCGGCTCCGCTCGGGACAGAGGCTGCGCCTCCCCTAAGCTCCACCTCTGCGCCTGCCCCGACACCCACGGCCGAGTCAACTCCTGCGCCAGTTGCCCAGCCTGCGCCTGAAGCAACCTCGGCTCCTGAAGTAGCGGCCTTCAGCACGCTGCCCGATGACCCGAGGGAGCTTATGGCCGCGTCCCTGGAGATGAGCTTAGCCGAGGTCGTAACAAAGATGGCGCACAGTGGCAATAAGTCCTTCATCCCGGTCCTTATCGACTGGCTTCGCTTTCAAAGGTATGAAGAGGGGATAATTACTATAGCCTCCTTTCTCGACAGGCTTATAAAGGAGCCCGGAGCGGCAGATATTGTGTCCGTTGAAAAAGAGCGGGTGGATTGGGGCTGGTGGGTCGAGTGGCTAGGCAATCATCCGGAAGTCCGGCCGCCAGAGGGATACGACGCCTGGAAAGGCCAGCTATTCTCCTTGCTTGACCCTGGAATGGGAGCGTTCTTCTACGAAGGGGTCAAGGCACGCATCCGATTGGAGGAGGTAGCGTGGGGGGGAGTAAGGAAGGATGGCATACCAGACCTCACCGACCCTCCCGTGGTGTCAGCCAGTGAAGCTGCCTATCTCCAGCCGTCCGACCGAGTCTTCGGAGTCTCTATCAACGGCGAGCATCGGGCCTACCCGCTGCGCATCCTCAACGCCCATGAAATGGCCAACGACGTGGTAGGTGGCGTACCTATCGTCCTGGCCTATTGAACCCTCTGCGGCTCTGGAATCGTGTATTCCAGAGAGGTGGATGGAAAGGTCCTGGAGTTCGGCACCTCCGGCCTGCTCTACAGGAGCAACAAGCTGATGTATGACCGTAGCACCAACACCCTGTGGCAGCAGTTCCTTGGGGAGCCCGTCGTAGGGCCCCTGGCCGACAGCGGCATCGTGCTTGAGTACCTGCCGGTACTGGTCACGACCTGGCGTGAGTGGCTGGCCTCGCACCCTGATACCACTGTCCTTGACGACAACACGGGCATATACCCGCCTGAGCGTTACCGCCCGGAGGAGGACCCCAGGTCTTTCTATTTCGGCTACCGCCAGAGCCCTGACACCATGTTCCCCGTGCCGCAGCGCAGTGACCTTCTCCCTACCAAGGCGCTAGTCCTGGGACTCATCGCGGGTGGTCAGCCCAGGGCTTATTCTCTGGAGCTACTCCAGCAGGAGCCCGTGATAAATGACACCCTCGGCGGCAAGGACCTGGTGGTGGTCACTACAGAGAAGGCAGGGGCGGCGCGGGCTTACGAACGGGGCTCCTATCGCTTCTCTCTGGCTCAGCCTATCGGCAATGAGGAGGAAGTAATCACCCTGGTGGACAGGCAGGGCCAGCGTTGGCAGGTACAGGAGGATGCGCTGGTGCTGGTGGGGGCCTCTGAACAGCGTCTTCTACGGCTCCCCAGCCACATGGCCTACTGGTTCGGATGGTATGCCTTTTATCCTGCCACTGATGTCTATGGCCTGCCATGAGAGAAGCCGAAGGAGAGTAGGGGCCCACGGCCGTGCGTCCATACTGTTTGCGGCCGTTCTGCACCTTCAGCCAAAGGTACGGCATCTAACTAGATAGGTACAGTACCACATCATCTCTGGCAATAATCTATAATAGGTGGTGAACTCTTGAAGATAAACGTACGGCCACTAGGCGCTCTGTTCCTGACCCTTGGGCTGGTGGTGGCGGTAGCCTGCTCTCAGGCCGCGACGCGGGGGAGTCCCACTCCAGGCCCCACGCCTCAGCCCACGGCCACGCCCACCCCTATGGAGGTTGCAGGGCTCACTCCCCCCAGCTCCCCTACTGAGGAAGCTTCCCCCACTCCTACCGAAGCGGCACGAAGGCCAACCCAACAGCTCCCTGTCCTGAGCGAAGCCGAAGGAACGGCCACTCCAGAACCGCTCCCGGTATCCACAGGTGGTGTGATGGCCATAAGTGAGGAACAACTGAAGGAAGAGCTGAAAGGCGCGCGATTTTCCACCCGTGACTGGAGCACTAACTTCCGTTTCCGTAGCGTGCCCTTCAAGGAGATAGGCCGCGGCGGACCCAGCAAGGACGGCATCCCCTCCATAGACAGCCCAACGTTTGAGTCAGTGGAGCAGGCCAACGAGTGGCTGGCGGACAGGGAGCCAGTGCAGGTGGTGAATATAAACGGCGACGCCCGGGCCTATCCCATGCAGATCATGATATGGCACGAGCTTGTCAATGACACTGTAGGGGGCGAGCCGGTGGTCATCACCTATTGACCCCTCTGCAACACCGCCTTCGTGTTCAGGCGGACGGTGGATGGACAGGTCCTGGACTTCGGTGTCAGTGGTTTCCTGCGCTTCAGCAACCTGGTGATGTACGACCGCCAGACCGAGTCCTGGTGGCAGGAGTTTAACGGCGAGGCCGTCGTTGGCGATATGACCGGGAAGCGACTGGAGTTGCTCCCCCTGGGTGTGGTCT
>CAYWGG010000215.1:0-4840 GCA_964457285.1 uncultured Dehalococcoidia bacterium | reverse complement strand
GGACAACACCCTTTACGAGAGTTCTACGGGCTCTCTCAGCAATGGTAGGGGAGTCCACTTCTTCGTGGGCCGAACCAATAACGGTTCAATCCGGCGCAGCGTCATCGCTTTCAACATCGCTGGCGGCGTTCCTGCCAGAGCAAAGATCACCAGCGTAAGGCTCACGCTGAACATGTCGAGGACCGCCCAGGTTGAGCTTCAAACCATCGAGCTACACAGGCTCCTGGCCGACTGGGGCGAGGGAGCCTCCGATGCGTCAGAGAACGAAGGAGGAGGGGCCAGCGCCAGTATGGGTGACGCCACCTGGGTACATACCTTCTTCGACACCCGCAGGTGGCAAACTCCTGGGGGTGATTTCTCGCCCACCGTCAGCGCCAGCACATCAGCAGGAGGGACTGGCAAGTATACATGGGGCTCGACGGCTCAGATGGTGGCTGATGTTCAGGCGTGGCTCGATAATCCCTCCAGCAACTTCGGATGGTTGCTCAAAGGCACCGAGGCTGGGAACCAGACCACGAAGCGGTTCGACAGCAGAGAAAATTCCGTTGTCGAGAACCGCCCGGTGTTGGTCGTTGAATTCACCCAGACTGAGGGAACGGGTGGGCAGGGGCCCTCCTCATCTCCTCCCGGTAATCCACCCTCCCCACCCGGTTCAGGTGGCCCTACCTACTAATGGCTACTCAAAGTTGTAGCGTTCTGATTCTCTATGACAGCCACGGCCCCATGATCGAGGCCCTGGCCTCGGCGGTGTTCGAGGGAGTCTCCGGGGTAGAGAGCGCAAGGCCAGTAAAGAAGCGGGTACAGGAGACTAGCCGGGAGGACCTCCTCGAGGCCGATGCAATAATCCTTGGCTCGCCCAACTGGAGTGGCATCACCGGCTTCCTCAAGCTGTGGCTTGACGACCAGGGAGACCTGTGGGAGGAGGGGAAGCTGGCAGGCAAGGTAGGTGCGGCCTTTACCACAGGGCGTGGGCGCCATTCGGGGCTGGAGTTCACCCTCTTTAGTCTGATCCACTGGATGCTGGCCTGTGGCATGGTCATCGTGGGGCTGCCCTGGAGCGAGAAGATGCGGCTCTCAGGCTCCTACTACGGAGCTACGGCAGCAGGGACGGTCTCCTCTGAGGACATGGAACAGGCGCGGGAGCTGGGTGAGAGGGTTGCCAGGCTTACCCTCCGCCTGGCCGAAGAGGGCAGTGGGTAGACACAGCCCAGGGCTGTCGCTGGTAATATGATACTATGTATTGGCCTATATCACTTGACATCGGGTGGTACTCCGCCATCAGAATGAATAGCGTCCCGTAGAGTATCGAAGAGAGATAGCCCAATACATGTCCCAAGAGAGAACACCGGGGCTTGGTCCTCCAGGGGCTGGAGCCCCGGCCAGCGGCCAGGTCAGGCCACGGCATTCACGTATACAGACCTTCGCATCCCTCAAAAGCAGGGACTTCCGCCTGCTTTTGGCTGGCAGCGTCTTCAGCTACATGGCCCTCTGGCTTCAGGTAATAACCCTGGGCTGGCTGGTATGGGAGCTCACCAAAGACCCGGAGACGGGCCAAGGCTCGGCCTTGCTCTCCGGGACGGTGGGCGGGCTGCGGTTCTTTCCCACCCTGGTGATAGGTCTCTGGGCCGGTGTGATTGCCGACCGATGGGACCGGCGGAAGCTGGTCATAGTGTTCCAGTTCTTTCTGGCAGTGGTAGCTATCTTCTTTGCTTTCCTGGTTGCTTCCGGCACGGTACAGGTGTGGCATGTCTTCGTCTATGCATCCGTTTCCGCGGTGTGCCATTCGATTATCCTGCCAGCGAGCCAGGCCCTCATCGTCAACACAGTGCCTCCCAGGGACCTGGGCAATGCCTTTGCCCTCAACGCCACCTCGGTAACCATGAATCGGCTTATAGGTGGTCTGATGGGAGGGCTGCTAATCACGACGGTGGGAATCAAATGGAACTTCTTCGTGGAAGGTGGGGCTTACATCGTGATGATGCTGCTGCTGATACCTATGAGGACTCCCTATCGGGAGGAGTCAACCGCTCGGCGCTATTCGGCACTGGCCGATTTGAAAGATGGCATCAGGTACATCTGGAGGGATAACAGGATTATACTGCACCTCACCGTGTTGAGCTTCGTCCTTAATCTGGCCTTTATACCTATACCGGCCCTCTTGCCGGCATACACCGGTGAAATCCTTCAGAAGGAGGCCAACGTGGGGGGCTACCTCATAGCTGCACAGGGCGTGGGAGGGGTCATAGCTACCTTCATCATAGCTTCCCTGGGCTTCCTCACTGGGAAAGGGAAACTGGGGCTGATATCTCTGGTGGCGGGCTCCGCCGCTATCCTGACCCTGGCCCAGTCCCATTGGCTTCTGCTTTCTTTGGCTATGATGGCCTGCCTGGGGATTTTCCAGACCAGCTTCATAGTTAGCAACCTAACCCTGGTACAGACGATGGTCCCCGATACCTTGCGAGGCAGAGTTACCAGCATCTACATGCTTCAGATCGGGCTGGGGCCCCTGGCCATTTTCCTCATCAGCCTCCTCATGGACCTGTACACCGTTGCCGGGGCCCTTACGATAGTGGCAGCGATGAGCCTTGGTCTGTCCCTGTACTTCCTCCTCGCCTATCGGCAGGTGCGTCAACTGGAGTAGGCGGCAGTGCCGCAGCCACCCTAGAACCTCGCCACAGAGAATGCGAAGAGCTGTCACTCCGAGCATAGCGAAGAATCCGGCTGGGTGAGGGTTTCTCCCTTCCCCTCCATCCTTCACTGAGGTGAAGGACGACCTCCGAATGAGAGCCTGTCGAAATCTCTGTGGTGGAGTACTACTCCAACCACCTGGTGACTCCATCCCATATCAGCAGTGCGCCCACAACTAGAAGGACAGCGCTCATCGTAAGCATCAGAGCGTTGAGGCTAGCCCGGCCCGTGAGCTTCGCTCCGATATATGCGCCCGCCATCCCGGGCAGGCCCATAGCTATAAGAAGGGGCAGGTCTACCTCGCCCTGGACCCCGTGGCCAATGAAGCCGAAGGCACCCATGAAAGAGCCTATAGCGAGATTAGACCCGACGGCTATTCTGGGATGTACATGGAGCACACGGATTATGAGAGGTAGGCGTACACTGCCAAGGATCAAGCCCACTGCGCCACCCACCAGTCCCACCGCTAGGCCCGCCGCAACCTCTATAGCGACTCTTCTAGGGGTGAATAGATAAGTAGAGGCATGGCATGCCGTGCCCCCACCATGAGCGGAGCCCCACTCACCCTGAGCCTGCCGAAGGGCCCGCCTCAACCTCATCGCAAACTCCACCGCCTGCCAGGAGACAAAAAGGCCTGCTACGGTGATAAGCGCGCCCTCAGGCACAGATGACGAGCTTGCAAACCCTCCCACGAAGGAGCCTACTACGGCAGGGCCGCCCATCAGGGCCACTACTCGCCAGCTCACCCGCCGCTCTCGGATGTGCCGGTAACCCCCCACCAGGGCGCTCAAGGTGCTCACCAGTATGTTTGTTCCGGCAGCGGTGGTAGGTGGTAGGCCTATTATGAGGAGAGCGGGCAGACGCATAGTGCCAAGGGCAAGTCCCACGAAGCCACCCAGGACTCCCACCAGCAAGGAGACCCCTGCAAGCAAGACAAGTTGCCATAAAGGCAGTGCGCCAGAAAGCTCTAACATCAGCCTCCCTTCTGTCCTCTCCCCTCCCCACCTTCGGCGTTTCCATATCCGTAACCGTTCAGCAAATGTTAAAGTATTATACTATGGGTGGGGTAAGACAACGGCAAAAGCTTGACAAAGGCTCGTAGAAACGTGTAGCATGTCGGCAAGCCGTACTCACTATACCGGAGGGCCTTCTTTTTCCCGCTTGACCACTCCCCCAGGAAGGAGAACGCCTGAGAAGGAGGGTGGGATGACTGGCAAGACTATAAAGATCCTGGATCCCACCGCCCGGCCAAAGGCTGAGGATACGGGGCTAGCCCCACGGGTGCCGGGCCTTGGCGGCAATACCCTCGGCATCATCAGCAACGCGTGGCGCAGCTTCGACATAATGGCCGGGCACTTTGAGGAGACAGCCAGGGACAGGTACGAAGTCCGCGAGGTCATGCGGACTGTCAATCCCCACCTGTCTAGCCCGATTCCAGAAGATACCCTTAACATCCTTGTAGCCGGAGCTGACGCCGCCATTGTCGGCATAGGCCATTGAGGGTCATGCACGACGTGGAGTGTCCACGACGCCATTTCCCTGGACCAGCGAGGCGTTCCCTCGGTGGTTATTGTCACCGAGCAGTTCCGTGCGCTCGCAAGTACCATCGCCCAGTCCCAGGGCAAGCCCAGCCTACCTATACTGGTCCTTCCCTCCAATATTGAGGAGCTTTCCCATGAGGAGTTGCAGGCCCTGGCGAAGATAACCTTTGACCAGGCAGCCCAGAGGCTCACTCAGTCATCCAGGTGAGCCTTCATCGCCAACTTCAGTAATGAACTATGTAGGGGCACGGCATGCCGTGCCCCTACGGATGTAATCCAAGAGGAGGTCTTAATGGCCAGCCATCCTCCCTTACAATCCCAGCAGGTTGACGTGGAGAACTCGCCCGAGGTGGTCTTCGACTACGTGATGTCCCAGGGCTGGGGTGACGGCCTTCCCGTCCTTCCGCCTACCGAGGAACGGGTGTGGCGAATGATTCAGGGTGCAGGACTGCCTGCCGACCATGTGGTGGGCGTTGTGGGACCCTCCAGGGGAGAGGCTACCGTTGAAAAGCTCGCCATCAACGGCGTGATGGCCGGCTGCCTTCCAGAGTACATGCCAGTCCTTATTGCCGCCGTAGAAGCAGTATGCGAGGAGCAGTTCAACCTGGACG
>CAYWGG010000214.1:0-4846 GCA_964457285.1 uncultured Dehalococcoidia bacterium | reverse complement strand
TCCAACCGCCTCATCCACTGGAAGGAGGACACCGCCAACCCCAGGACCGCTGGCCGCCACCTGCCCAGGGGCCTGCTCAAGCCCTGGGAGATGGGGGCCCTCGTGCTGGCCTCCATAGGGGTCTTTTTCTTCGCCGCCTCCCAGCTAAACACCCTGGCCCTCATACTGGCTCCGGTGGCGGCGGCCTACGTGGTGGCCTACTCCTATGCCAAGTACTACACCTGGACCACCCACTTCATCCTTGGCTGGGCCGATGGCATAGCCCCCGCCGGAGCCTGGATAGGCGTCGCAGGCAGCCTCGACCCCGAGGGCGTCATCCTGGCCTTCGCCGTAGCCATGTGGGTAGGAGGCTTCGACATCATATACGCCTGCCAGGACATTGACTTCGACGCCAGGTTCGGTGTCCACTCCATACCCCGGCGCTTCGGCGTCCAGGTGGCCTTCTGGTGGTACAGGGGGATGCATCTCTGCACCTCCGCATCCCTCCTGGCCCTGGGAATCTGGATGGACCTGGGCTACCTATACTACATCGGCTGGGCCATCGCCTCGGCGCTCCTGGTGTACGAGCACATCATAGTGAAGCCCAACGACCTGTCGAAGCTGCAACTGGCCTTCTTCACCATAAACAGCTACATTTCGCTGGTCCTGCTGCTATTCACCTCCCTGGCTGTGGTCTTATGAAGAGAAACACTTCCTTGAGACCTGTAATCGTGGGCATCTCTGGAGCCAGCGGCTCCATCTTGGCGAAGGAGACCATAGATGAGCTGCTGCGGCGAGAGGTGCCTGTGATCGCGGTCTGCTCCAACGACGCCAGGCTGGTGTGGCAGGAGGAGATGGACAGCCCCTTCAACGAGACGCTGGCCCGGTGGCGGGAGCACCCCCATTTCACCCACTACTCCATCGGCGATATGAGGGCTCCCATCGCCAGCGGCACTTATCCGACGCTGGGCATGGTGGTGGTGCCGTGCAGCATGGCCAGCATCGCCGCCATAGCCCACGGCCTGGCTAACAACCTGCTGCTGAGGGCCGCCGATGTCTGCCTCAAGGAGAGACGGAGGCTGGTGGTGGTGCCCAGGGAGACGCCTCTCCATGCAGTGCACCTGGAGAATATGCTGACCCTGGCCCGCATGGGCGTGGTGGTGCTGCCCCCTGAGCCTGCCTTCTACCTGAAGCCAGTTAGCGTCCAGGACATAGTGCGCTTTGTGGTGGGAAGGATTATGGTGGCCCTGGGGATTGATGAGAGCCTGGATGAGAAGTACCAGTATAGAGGGCCAGGTGGATAGGCATGGCTGATCCTTCGACAAGCTCAGGGGAGGCCCTCCAGGGAGAGGCCAAGCGCCGCTACGTGTCGGACCTGTTCAGCCGCATCGCCCCCCGCTACGACCTCATGAACACCCTGATGACGGCGGGGATGCACCATCGCTGGCGCGGGGTGGCGGCGGAGATTGCCACCCGAGGGCTGGAGGGGATAGCTCTGGATGTGGCTACGGGCACGGGAGACCTGGCCTTCGCCCTGACCCGGGCAAGGGGTATAAAGCAAGTGGTGGGCCTTGACTTCCTGCCGAAGATGGTTGCCCGTGCCCGTGCGAAGGCCCGTGACCGAGGGCTTGAAGACAGAGCGCAGTTCATAGTAGGCGACGCCCTCTCTTTGCCCTTCCCCGACGATTCCTTCGCCTGTGCCACATCGGGCTGGGGCCTTCGCAACGTGCCGGACCTGCGGCGTTCCCTGGAGGAGATGGTGCGAGTGGTCCGGCCCGGCGGGAGGGTAGTGTCTCTGGAGTCAATGCCCGTGGAGCAGTCGTCCTTTCGGCCCCTGTTCCGCCTTTTCTTTCACCAGGTCGTGCCCCTGATGGGGCAACTCATCGCCAGAGACAGGGCTGCCTACACCTACCTGCCCAGGTCGGTGGACAGATTCCTGACTGTGGACGCCCTGGCGCAGCTCTTTGAGGAGGTCGGCCTGAAGGACGTGAGCTACCGCCGGATGGGCCTGGGTGCTGTGGCGGTGCACTGGGGTACAAAGCCGTAAATTAGTACGCCGTCAGCTCCCTCACAGCCTCGGCGATCTTTTCGGTGGTGGGCAGGCAAAACTCCTCCAGCGGGGGGCTGTAAGGAAAGGATGGTATATCTGGGGCGGCAACCCGGTAGATGGGCCCGTCCAGATACTCAAAGGCATCTCTCGCTATGATGGCCGCTATCTCAGCGCCCACGCCACCCGTGAGGTTGTCCTCGTGGACGATGCACACCTTCCCCGTCTTCCTGACTGAGTCCAACACCGTCTCCGTGTCTAGGGGCTTTATGGTACGCAGGTCAACCACCTCGCAGCCAATCCCTTCCCCATCCAGAGCATCCGCCGCCTCAAGGCAGTGGTGCGCCGAGAGGCCGTAGGAGATGAGAGAGACCTGGCTCCCTGCCCGCCGTATCACCGCCTGGCCTATGGGTACGGCAAAGTCGCCTTCGGGGACCTCACCTCGGATGAGGTTGTAGGCCCGCTTGTGCTCGAAGTAGAGCACAGGGTTGTTATCGCGGATGGCAGACTTCAGGAGGCCCTTGGCGTCATAGGGAGTGGAGGGGATGACCACCTTCAGGCCTGGCACGTGCAGAAAGAAAGCCTCAACGCTCTGGGAGTGGTACAGCCCGCCGTGGACTCCCCCACCGTAGGGAGCGCGGATGACCAGGGGCACCGGTGAGTCCCCGTTGGTGCGGTAGTAGAGGCGCGCCGCCTCGCTGACGATCTGGTTGACGGCGGGGAAGATGAAGTCCACAAACTGTATTTCCGCCACGGGGCGCAAGCCGTTCAAGGCGGCCCCAATAGCCACGCCCACTATCCCCGACTCCGCCAGGGGCGTGTCTATAACCCTCTCCTCTCCGAAAGCCTTGTACAGCCCTTCGGTCACGCGGAAGACACCCCCGTTCACCCCTATGTCCTGGCCCAGGAGGATGATGCTTGTGTCGCGCTCCATCTCCTCCAGGAGGGCCTCTCGCACCGCCTCTATGAAACGCTTTATAGCCATTGCCCTCATCCCCAACCCTTCTCCCAAAGGGAGAAGGGGGTAAAAGTAGATTTTCAGGGGACACCCCTGAAACCCCGCCAGAGAGGGCAAAGCCCTCTCTGGCCTCTCCCGTCTAGCTATGGGGCGTAGAGCCGCTCAAGGGCCGATTCGGGCGTGGGCAGGGGAGCGGAGTCGGCGTAGCTTATAGCCTCCTCGGTCTCGGACTCGATCTGCGCCCACAGGGCACGGTCGTCCTCCATATCCAGAAGGCCGCAGGAGATGAGATGGTCTCGAAAGCGAGGGATGGGGTCTAGCCTGCGCTCCGCCTCCAACTCCTCCCAGCTGCGATAGCGATAGTGGTCGTCGGAGCTGGAGTGGGGCATCATGCGGATGGTGCGGGCTTCTATGAGGGTGGGGCCATCTCCGCAGCGCGCCCGCTCCACCGCTTCCCTGGTAGCCTTGTAGACCACCATCGGGTCGTTGCCGTCCACAAGGACGCCCGGGAAGCCATACGAGTCGGCTCGCATAGCGATGCTGTCGCCACCCATCTGCTTCTTCAGAGGCACCGAGGTGGCCCAGCCGTTGTTGTTGCAGAAGAAGACGACGGGGACCTTCAGTACCCCTGCAAAGTTCAGCCCCTCGTGAAAGTCCCCCTCGCTGGCCGCGCCTTCGCCAAAGTAGACCAGCGTAACCGGGTCTTCCTTGCGGAGCTTAGATGCGAGGGCGATTCCCACCGCCCTGGGAATGGTAGCCGCGACGGGACTGCCCATAGACACGATGCGCAGCCTCTTGCAGCCCCAGTGCATGGGCATCTGTCTGCCGCCGCTGTTGGGGTCTTCGGCCCTGGCGAAGAGGTTCAGCATCACCTCGCGGGGAGTCATCCCTAGCACCAGGACGGCTCCCAGGTCGCGGGCGTAGGGCACTACGAAGTCGGTGCCGGCGCGGAGGGCGTAGGCGCTGCCCACGTCCGCCGCCTCCTGGCCGTCGCAGGGCATGGTAAACAGCACGCGCCCCTGCCGGGTGAGCAGCCAGGCCCTCTGGGAGATGGTACGCGCCAGGGCCATGAAGTGATACATCCGCAGGGCGTCCCTGTCCTCCAGCCCCACCTCCCGATGGCTCACGACCTGTTCAGCCACCTGCATTTACCACCTCTCCGATATGGTCATACTCCCAATATAACACAGAGGAGGTGGTTCTCGTGTATTGTAAGGATGCCAATTCCGAGAGGTTTTACATATTCTGGGCCACTTTCACACGCGAGGCCACACCCTGGTAGCCAGGTCCTCCATATTCCTAAGCGCCTCTTCAAGGCTGTTGCTGATCCGGAAGAAGTCCACCACCAGGTGACTCACGCCCATCTTCTCATAGCTACGGATGTCTGAGGCGATTTCGTCAGCGCTGCCTACGAAGGGTCGCCTCTCCCCGCTGGATGATGACCTTGACCTGCCATCTCTCCTGAGGGAGTACTCGTGGGTCCTGTAGATTATCTCGATCTCCGATGGGTCTCTTCCAGCCCTTCTGGTGCGAGACGCCAGTCGTTTTATTCCCGCCTCCAGTTGCTCTGGCTTTCCCATAGGGAACTGAGGATTTGACCCTATGGGATACCAGCCATCGGCCAGCTCGGCGGTGCGCCGAATGGCCGCCGTGCTCTCTCCCCCAACCCATATGGGCGGGTGAGGCTTCTGCACGGGTTTGGGCAGGAAGGTTATATCGGAAAATCGGCAGTACTTTCCCTCGAAGGTAGGGTTGTCGCTGGCCCAAAGCTCTTTGAACGCCATAATGTATTCGTCGGTCACCGCGCCCCGCTCCTCAAAGGGTGGCAGCCCCAACGCCTCGAACTCCTCCCGCATCCAGCC
>CAYWGG010000213.1:3399-4849 GCA_964457285.1 uncultured Dehalococcoidia bacterium | reverse complement strand
GCCCTTCGGCAAGCCTTCGGGCTGAGGCCCTCGAGGCCGAAGGCTCAGGGCCACCCCTCTCCCACTGGGAGAGGGGCCAGGGGTGAGGGCTCAAATTACACCAAGCTGGCGCAGCCTTGCCAGGTCTTCCTTTGTATATCCCAGCCGGTCGCAGTATATTCCCACGTTGTGCTGGCCCAGGAGGGGCGCGGGCCGCAGTAGCTGATAAGGGGTCAGGCTGAAGTTGAAGAGCACCGCGGGCACCCTGAGCCTGCCCATGACCGGGTGGTCTACTTCGCGGTAGAAACCTCTAGCCTCCAGTTGAGGGCAGCGGGCCAGCTCCTCCGGCGTCTGTACCAGGCCAAAGAGCATACGCATCTGTGAGGCCTTGTGGAAAAGCTCCCACTTCCCCTCGTCCTTGATGGCGTCGAGGAGGATGGTGTCCAGCTCCTCGCCGTACTCCGCCCTCTGGGCCTGGCTGGCGAATCGGGGTTCCAGCAGATCGGGCCTATCGAAGAACCTGGCTATCTCACTCCAGCTAGACCCTCCTGTCTGACTTATGATCCAGCCGTCCTTGCAGGGCATGGGATTCCCGAAGAGGGTGCCCACCGGCTTCCTCCGGGTCTGTATACCGCCGGTGAAGGCGTAGACGGTCTGATTGGCGATCATGGTGGAGCTGACGCACTCGGTGGTGGATACGTCAATGTGCTGGCCCTCTCCGGTGCCCTCTTGAAGGAAGAGGGCCATCGAGGTTGCAGCGGCGCCGTTGAGGCCGGCCTCGTACTGAGCCTGGAAGCCGCCGTGTTTCAGGGGCTCCCGGTCCTGGGTGCCGCTGACGCTCATGATGGCACCCATAGCGTAGCTGACGATCTCCTCACCCTCGTACTGGCTGTAAGGCCCGTACTGCCCGTAGGGGGTGATGGAGGTCATGATAAGGCGAGGGTTCAGCCTCTCCAGGCTGTCGTAGTCAAGGCCCAGGGAGGCCAGGTAGCCGGGCTTGAAGGTCTCCACCACCACGTCAGCATCCCTCGCCAACTCCCTGAAAATCCTCTTACCCCCTTCGACCTCGATGTTCAGGGTCATGCCCAGCTTGTTCAGGTTGAGGACGAAGAAGAAAAGGCTCTTTTCCAGGTGTGGGTCGTCTTTGTAGAAGGGGCCCATGCGCCGCAGGGCAGCGCCGCCGGGGGGCTCCAGCTTTATTACCTCGGCACCGTAGTCGGCCAACAGCCTGGCGCAGAAGGAGCCAGCTATGTCCTGGCTCAGGTCAAGGACTCGCACGCCTTCCAGTACGCCTTCCATCATAGACCCTCCACAAGCTCATATTAGCCCCTCAACCCGGCCTTCGGGAATCCCCCCTTGCCCCCCTTTACTAAAGGGGGGTTGGGGGGATTTGGGAGAAGGGCTGGGGATGAGGGCTACGGCCCCACTGAAGGGGATTTTACCCAAACGGGAGCGTGAAGGCAATCGTGAA
>CAYWGG010000213.1:1597-3299 GCA_964457285.1 uncultured Dehalococcoidia bacterium | reverse complement strand
TACGGCCCCACTGAAGGGGATTTTACCCAAACGGGAGCGTGAAGGCAATCGTGAAGGGCCGGTGATATAATGACGGCTGAGGTGACCGTTATGAAGGTATCAGAAGAAGGCATATCCGAGGGGGATATTATTGCTGGATTCGAGAGGTTTCGACTAACAGAAGAAGGAACGAGAGGATGAAGCGTTTTCTGAGCCGGTTACTCGGTCTGCTGCCGTCTATCTTCAGGCGTCGCAAAGTACCCTCGCCGATGCAACCGACGACGCCACCACCGGAGCCCGTGCCACCGCCGAAAACCATCGTGCCGCTTCTTATCTTCCCCAGGATAGCAGACGGCATCCAGCTCAATCAGGTCACCCAGGTCGGCCCGGACAGGTACTACACATCCTCGCCCTGGGAGCCTGGCAGCGAGAAGGTCAACCAGGCCATCCGGGCCGCCGAGGACTGGCTGGCGGACGCCCTCGGCACCAGGATCAGATGGAATCAGGTCAGGGTGATAAACTCCCAACTGAGCCTCTCCGAATGGCGTTCCAGGAACATCGGCCTGATCAAGGAGGAGGTGGACCTGCTGGGCCTGCCCTGGACCGATGACTACGTCTATCTGGCCTTTGTCCGGGGAATGGGAGGGTACGCTGGCGGCATCCGCTACGAGAGCGGCAACGCTGGCTACGCCATGGTCGGGGACATATGCCTTGAGGCCATCTGCGAGTACCCACAGCCGACGGCGGGCTCGGTGTTGCTGAGCGGGTGGCCTCCCAACTCCTATAGCCTGATAGGCCAGACCGGCGCGTTCATCCACGAAGCGCTGCACGGCCTCGACCTCCCCCATCCGGACGGCTGGCCGGAGGGAAACCAGCCGGATTGGGATGAAACACTAATGGGCAACTGGTGGAATATGCCCAACTTCGCCAACCCCAGGGGCCTGACTCAGAGGGAGATCGAAAGAGTCCGGCTCTGGATTGTGCCTTCGGGGTGATGGATGGGCCTGGAGTTTAGGAGAGACAAGGCAAGGTTGGCAAGCAGCTAGCGAACTCTATTAGACTGCTCTTTACTTCCTGCCACGGGCTCGGCCTGAGAGCCGCCACCCGAGCTAGCAGCGCGCTTGCGGCCAAGAAGGTATAGACCCACAGCAATAGCTACGACAAAGTAGACAGTGGCGATGCCATAGATTAACCCCCGGTTGTCAGCCATAAAACCGCCTATGCCGGTGCCTCCAAGGACGCCAACCAGCAGCGACAGAGTCAGGGGAAGATGACAAGGGCAGGCGATAAACCCGGTGACAGTCAGGACTCCACCCCAGAGCTTGCTCATAGTAGCCTCCACACTGATACGTTAGCTGAACTTGTCAATCAGATCACCTGAAATTTTATTTCCGTAACCCCTTGCCGTTACGGGCTGCTGGGTGGATATGGTCCTGTTCAGGCCCCGATGGGTTTTTACCTCTCTGCTTATTCACGAAGTTCGCTATCGCCATACCCACGAAGATGATAAGGGGTATGCCAACGCAACAAAGGACCAGTGCTATTGCAGCCATTATATCAACCTCCTATCTGTTTTGGCCTCATCTCTCAGCGCTTCCCTTGCCGTCTTAGCTCTTGCATCTTTTCCAGCGCCCCTTCAGACTCTACAGATGTCGGCCTTTTGCGCCTGTGTCTGTCACCGGCACACGGGTCGCCCATCTGCTGGTTGGGCGGCAGCACACGC
>CAYWGG010000213.1:0-1497 GCA_964457285.1 uncultured Dehalococcoidia bacterium | reverse complement strand
GTGTCTGTCACCGGCACACGGGTCGCCCATCTGCTGGTTGGGCGGCAGCACACGCCTCGAAATTACCTGCAAGAGTATGGGCAGGCCAACGCAACAAGCGAAGGCCAGCGCCCCAAACACTACCCATTCCATCGCGACCCCTCCCTCACTGCACCTTCTCTATCTCAGACCGTAGCCTGTTGTATCCCGATGGGCCGTCGCTCCTGAAGGTCACCGCCCCCTGGCGGTCAACGATAACCTCTGTTCCCAGGGCCAACAGCCGGTAGTCCTTTAGGGACACACAGGCACAAGCATTTGGAAATTCTGTGGCGGAGTCAGGCTTGCTTTTGCGTCGTGTTGGCCGTAACTCTCTGACCACTCTTTTGTCTTCTGCCGATTGGTTCCACATCGCATACCACCCCTTCGCCTGCCCGCTTGCGGCTCAGAAGATACCAGCCAGCGGCAATGCTGATGACAAAATATCCTGCGGCAATACCGAAAATGAGCCCCTGGTGGTTAGCTATAAAACCACCCAGGGCAGTGCCTCCAAGGACACCAGCCAGCACTGCCAGGGTTAAGGGAAGATGACAAGGGCAGGCGATGATCCCAGTAAGCACCAGGACTCCACCCCAAATTTTACGCATGTTTCCTCCTTACTTGTAAGTTAACTCAACGGGTGGCCCGTCTTACCTCTCGTGGGGCTGCTGGCAACGAGCAGGGGAGATGGTGCACAAATTGGCTCTGCGTATCCTCTCCAGCGTAAAGATGATTGCACCGGCCATCAGAGCGACGATGGCCCCTATCATCAGGTTGTAATGTATCCCCAGCCGGACACCAAACGTTGCCACAGAGGAAGGTAACAAGCCCAGGAGTACCGGAAAAGCGGGAGTGCCACAGCACCCCAGCCCAAGGTACTGGACAAGGGTTGGCAGGATGCCAAAGACAAGGCCGCCTCCTCCTCTTCTAGCCCCCCTGACACGTCGCCAGGAATAAACCAGTAGCGTAACGCTGAGGCCAACCAGCCCGCCCAGCGCCAGCGTGACTACCGCTGCGGTCAGATTAACGAACAGCAAGATGTCAGGGATAGGGATGAAGATGAGATATGGCTGCGTCCCTTTCGGGTTCAGGTCGTAGATGACCTTGGGAACGTTATAGTAATTCAACTGGGAGTTAAACACGAGCATCCCGCTCAGCCATAGGAACAGGCCCACCCACACAAGAGTCGCTACGACGAACGTTACTGCCCCTACTGGCGTGGCAATGGTTCCTCGTAGGATTTGAGCATAGTTCCGGCCTAGAGAAAGCAAGTGTGTCTCAGCAAAATTGCGCATCCAGCCCTTCCTGACCGTAGAAGCTATAGACCTTCTTGCCAGGCCGGACACGAACGACTGCTGTCCCTCTGCCATTAGGCGACTCCACCACCTATTCCTGGGAGTTAAGCAAATGCTCTAATCAACCTTCCTATAAAGAGCCAGTAGTAAAGCAGGTATAACCCGGCCACTACCATCAACACGCCGC
>CAYWGG010000212.1:0-4891 GCA_964457285.1 uncultured Dehalococcoidia bacterium | reverse complement strand
ATTCCATACTTTATGGGCAAGGCCACGAAGACACTAAGGACACGAAGAGATTCTACTTGTCTTTACCTTTTCATGGTGCATGATTTAACGGATAGAGCGCTAAATGGATGGGCCAAGGTCTACTTCAAGGGAGCACGCTAGCTTCCTCTGCAAGTGCAGGTCCCCCGTAGCAGGATTCCAAGTGGCGGCAGGCTAATGAGGGCTCATCCTCATCCTGACCACGTACCATATCAGGACCCCCGCCATGAGAAGTACCAGGGCAGTGAAGGCGAGAGATAGTGCAGGGTCCTGGCCCTCGAGGACCGCCCGGAGAAAAGCGACCACGCCTAGGGCCAGAAGGAATCCTATAGTTATACCTACGAATATAATGGTAATAAGCCTGGTCCTCATAGCTCACCTGCGCTGATAAGTAGGATTTTTGCTATATCATAGCGCAGTTAGGTATCCGAAATGCAAGGTCTTTCCGTTGCAGAAATGAGGACATTCGCAGGCTTTGACGGGTTGGGATGTGGGGGAAGGATAAGGGTCACAGCCGCCAGGTCCGCGACAGTCTGCGGGCGAGGACTGGTCTATAGCTGATGGGGGCGACTCGCCAGGCTTTGCCCTACAGCCGCCCCCATCTCGGAGCTTACCTCCAGAACCCTAGAGGGCCGATCTTAGTCAGCCGCTCATCCAATCCCAGGGCCTTCAGTTCCTCATCGCTGCCGCTCTTGATGGCCGCTATCTCGCTCTCGCTCAGGTCGAACTGCCTGAGGGCCTTGTCAGCATTCGCCTTCAGTTGGGCCTGGAAAGCCTTATCGTTAAGGGCTTTCTCTATAAAATCTACTACTCCTTCTTTCGACATATCACCGCCTCCTTAAAATATTGCTGTAGCTTAAGTATGGCATCCTCAAGGCCCTATTGCAATGTCACACGTCACAGTTTCGTGCTCAGCTTCAAAGACCAGACAGCCTTTCCTTTGACACATACCATTGCTCAGGTATAATGAGTCTGGATTCAAGGGCGTCCTGGGGGCGAGAGGGCTCACTCTGGGAGGAGCGAAGGCTTGAGCGCTACGACACGGGGAGAGCTGATCTGGCGGGACCTGGAGCGGCAGCTCCAGGAGTCGGAGACCGAGGTGGAAACGCCGAAGGAGGGGATGGGAGAGGGTAGAAGGGAGGCTCGCGAAGGTGTATGGGCCAGCTTAAAAGAGACTGCGAACGTCTCCAACTATCGCCCCGCTCAAGCCCAGGGAGTGGTCTATCGGCGGCTGGAGTCCCAGCGGGAAGGTGCGCACTATATGCTCAATAACCCCCAGGCTGGGACCTATCTGAAGCTAGATGAGAGGGATTTCTACATCTGGTCTCTTATGGACGGGACTCGCTCCATCAAGCAATTGGTAGTGGCCTACTTTTCCGAGTTTGGCTCCATCGCCTTCGGCCGCATCACCGATCTGGTAACTCAGCTCAGGGCTGCCAGGTTCCTTGCCGATCCCCCCGTTGATGTCTACGCCGAGGTCCACAGACAGTGTTCCAAAGGGACTCCAGGCTACTGGGCTGAGGCGGTATGGCGGACTTTCCTGCAAAAGGAAATGGCTTTCAATGGCACAGACGCCATCCTCACAGCCATGTATCGGTATGGGGTCTGGGTGTTCTTCAGCAGGCCAGCCCTGCTACTGTACCCTGTCGTGGCTATTGTGGGGTTGGCCCTCTTCATCTACACAGTCCAGGCAGGGACCTACCCCCTCTTCCACACGGGAGGCAAGTGGTACTGGGGAGTGCTCACCTTTATCGTAGCCAATATCATAACTGTAGCAGTCCACGAGTCGGCCCACGCCTTCACCGCCAAGCACTTCGGGAGAAGGGTGCGCCGCGGCGGCTTGCTAATCTACTTTGGAAGCCCAGCCTTTTTTGTTGACACAATGGATATCTGGATGGAGCCCAAGAAGGCGCGTATAGCGGTGTCTGCGGCGGGGCCTTACTCCGGTTTGCTGCTAGGTTCTCTGTGTATGTTCATTATCGCTGGCACTGGCTTCTCCGATGCGGCCTTAAACTCCCTGATATTCAAGGTGGCTATCTGGGCCTTCGTCTTCGGCGCTCTGACGAACCTGAACCCACTCCTGGAGTGGGACGGCTATTTCATCCTCATGGACTGGCTGGAAATACCGATGCTACGGAAACGTTCCCTGGATTTCGTAAAACGCAACCTGCTCAACAAGATCATCACCCGTGCGTCCTTTAGCCGGGAGGAGAGGGTCTTCGCCGTATTTGGCGTCCTGGCGCTGGTGTATACGGTAGTGATGATCGTGGTTGGCCTGTTCTTCTGGCAGTCGAGGGTCTCCAGCGTTCTGGAGTACGCTGGAGGATGGGTGTTCTGGCTTCTGATCGGCCTTATCGCAGTGGTGGTTGGAATCCCGCTGGCGTTGGTGATAGTGGTCATGGGGTATAGAGCGGCGAAACGGGCCCGGCTTTGGGCCTACCAGCGACTCTTTATGGGCCGGCCAGGGAATCAGATGATGGCGATGATTATCGCTGCGGCTGTGGTAGCCATTCCGGCCTTATTCCTTGGGGCCAGAGCCTCTGGCCTTTACGCTGCGGTCGCCGGCAGTCTGACCATAGCCTTTGGGTTGCTATCCTCTGTACTTGCGGTCTCCTGGTATTCGGGCTCACGATTAGGCTGGTTCTTCCTGGCGCTTCCCTGGCTTGTGGGCCTGCTTCTTGTGGCCCAGGCCCTGGGTCCCTTCGATGGGCCGGTGAGCACACCTGCAAGGGCGCTGGGGGCGTCAGCGAAAATAGCCCTGCTCCTCGCCCTGGCTTTTCACTATCCTACCCTCCTATCCTTCACCAGGACCGTGCTTCAAGGTGGTTGGGCGTTTCTGGCCGTTGGCTGTGGGCTCCTGGCGGTTGAGGCCATAGTGACACTTTTAACCCCTGAGTCTGAGGCAGGCTACCTCCATGTCCTGGCCCTGCTGGGATACGGAGCCATCGGCGCTGGCCTGTTCCGGCTTCATCACATGCTGCGCTCCTTGCGCCTGGAGCGACCAGGTGGAGTTGGCGCGGAGGCGCTGAGCGATGCGGAGCGGTTGAGCGCTGCTGTCCGTTTTCTGGTGGAGGGGGCTCTGGAGCAGTTTAGCCAGATTCACGGCCGACGCGCCCTGCGCGCCCTTGAGGAGCAGTTCAACGCATCCCCAGGGACGAGGTCCGGCTGGGGTTTTTCCATCAGAAACGGTCGGGTTGCTGACGCCAGCCAGGGGAGCCTCATGGGAAGGTCGCAGGCATATGTGGCGGCGCTGTCCCATCTGTCCTTTGTGCTGTCTCGAGCGGCCGGCAGGCGCTTTCTGGAGAAGCAGGCTCAGGGACTGTACCGTCTTATGCCTTGGGAGGAGCGAGAGGTAGGAGACGAGTACCTCTTCTCCCACCTCGACTGGATGGCAGGGGTCCGGCGGGCCTTCGCCACCTCCAGGAGCGGACACTTAACTCTCCTGCGGTCTGCGCCTCTTTTCGCCGGGCTTGGAGATGAGGAACTGAGGGCCGTCTCAGACCACCTGCGTCAGGAAACCCACCCTAAAGGCAGGGATATAATCCGTCAGGGAGACCCTGGCAGTGAGTTCTACATTATCGAGTCAGGCACGGTAGAGGTGTGGGTGAGACATGAGGATGGCAGCGAGACCCTGGAAGCGGAGCTAGGCCGGGGCGACTACTTTGGCGAGCGCGCCCTCCTCGCCGATGCCCCTCGGGCAGCTACCTGCCGTTGCAAGACCCGCGTGCGGGTCCTGTCTCTGGACAGGGAAGTCTTCGACGACCTGGTAGCCAGACGCTTCCGGGTAGCCGCTGACCTGGACGAGGCCGTGGAGCAGGCCGAGCTTCTCGCCGGTATGCCGCTATTCTCGGAGGTCAGCGCCTCCCAGGTGAAGCTGATCGCCTCGAAGCTGGTAGCCGGGTCCTATCCCGCCGGGACTACCATCATACGCCAGGGCGACATCGGGGATAAGTTTTATGTAGTGAAGTCTGGTATAGTGGAGGTCAGGAGGCGTGTCGAGGGGACGGGAGAGGAGACCACGGTGGGGAGGCTGGGCCAGGGCGAATACTTCGGCGAGATAGCGTTGTTGATGAACGTACCTCGCACGGCCTCTGTGGTCGCAGCAACCCAGGTGGAGCTTTTGTCCCTGGACGCAGCCTCCTTTGACGAGATGGTGAAGGATTACCTCCAGTCCAGCCACGGCCTTGAACAGGTGAGCACCAGGAGGATGACCCAGCTACGGAGGGCAGAGACCTTGGGATACAGGGCAGCGCCCTGAAGAAGTGGGGTGCAGGGAGCGAAGCCCTTGCCAGGGTTTGGGGTGCCCCCAAAATCGCCCCAATCCCAGTAGGAGTTTTTGAATCATGAACTGTTGGCATTGCGAACGACCCTCCCACGGCACCTGTGTCTTCTGCGGCCGAGGGGTGTGTAGAGACCATGCTCAGCAGATGCCACGCATCATTGACATTTTCCACAAGGAGGATAATAGCCACTACGCCCTGGTGGTGACCAACGTCCTGTACTGTGGAGTCTGCAAACCCCGGGAAGACCCTGTCAAGATGGAGCACTTATAGGGTCTTGTCGGTAAAGTGCGAAATTGCTCCCTCACCCTGGCCTTCGGCCACCCCTCTCCCATTGGGAGAGGGGCTGGGGGTGAGGGCTTTCCCACGAACTTCACACATTACCGTGATGACCCCACTTATAGGTCACGCCCGGTGCAGGGTGAAAGCGCCTAAAATCGTGATACAATACATACCAGTGAGAGCCGACGCGTGTGTCGTCGGCTGCCCCTCAAGGTTTTTAGGCACTGGCCTAAGATGGAAAGTTGCCTTCCTTCTTGATGGGGGAAGGTTAGGATGGGGGTGATAGTTTCATGTCTACTACTGTCTCTTAT
>CAYWGG010000211.1:0-4923 GCA_964457285.1 uncultured Dehalococcoidia bacterium | reverse complement strand
TCATGCCAAAGCCAGAATGCCACATCTATCGCATGAATATCGTTGAATACCTGAGGGCCTGGGAGATGCAAAAGGCCCTGGCTCAAAAGGTAGCTGATGGGACGCAGTCCAACACCCTGCTTCTTCTGGAACACCCACCGGTGTACACCATCGGGCGACGGGGCAGCCGGGGCCAGGTGTTGTTGCACGATGGACGGCTCGCCCAGCTTGGCATAGCCCTCCATGAGGTAGATAGAGGCGGCCAGGTCACCTACCACGGCCCAGGCCAGCTAGTGGCGTACCCGGTGATTGACCTGAGAGAGTGGGGCGGCCCTGTGAAGTACGTCCGCACGCTGGAGCAGGTAGTCATCAAGACCCTGGCGGACTTTGGCATCGCTGCCGGGCTGGTGGAAGGGCTCACGGGAGTGTGGGTGGGAGATGAGAAGACTTTGCTTGAGCCAAGTCGAAAGGCTTGTCTTGAGCGAGAGCGAAAGATCGCCGCCATCGGAGTCAAGATAAGCCGAGGTGTCTCCTACCACGGCCTTGCCCTCAACGTGAATACCGATCTCTCCTGCTTCGACCATATCATCCCATGCGGCATCACCGACCGGGGCGTTACCTCTATGGAAAGGCTGCTGGGAGGCCCAGTGGATGTGGACGTAGTAGCCTATAGCATGGTGTACCACTTCGGCCGTGAGATGGGCTTCCGCATGGTGGAGATGGAAATGTCGATAGGGGCGGGGTGGAATCGGTAGAAGGGAGGAGCAATCGCCATGTTCGTGGAGGTTGACGTATCAGAGTGCGCCAACTGCTCCCTCTCGGTGACGAGGGTCTTCGACGCCCTTGAGGAGCCTGCCCAGGTAGCCAGGGTGATGGCCTCGGACCCTCAGGGCAACGAACATATGTGTGATGTCACAGGCTGGTCAAGGAAGATAGGCCCATGCCCTGCCTACGCTGCCCTGGTGGAGGACTCAGGCGAGGGCGTCGCCATGCTCGTTTATGGAGGAGATGAGGGGATTAGACTGAAGCCTGTAGAGCGCCAGGAACACTGGGACCTATCTAGTCCCCACCAGTGGGGCGAGGCTTGTCTACTCCTGGACAAGAGCGTGAGCCTTGAATATCTCTCCTCTGGTCATCCAATGGCGCCGTAGCTCTCTCTTTAGTTGCCCCTCTCTCCAAAATCGCCATCCCTCTCACCTCCCCCAGGGCCTGTCCAGGTGATGTGGCAGATTTCAAGGGATTCCTCAAAGCCTTTCAGTTGTACGCTAAGGCGTTCCGTGTGAACTCCAGGCCAGGCTAGCACATCTCGCACAACGGGGTCATTTAACAGACCTGAGTCTACTACCACATCATTCCCCAGGCTATAGCTCTCCAGCCTGACCGCCGTGTTAACCGTAGTCCCGAAATAATCCAGGCGTCCGTCCAGGTTGACCGCTATGCATGGCCCGGCATGCACCCCTATTTTCAGGACAAGGCCCAGGTGTCTAGCGCTTTCGGCGTTAAAAGCCCTGTGAATGTTCAACCCCGCAGCCACAGCATCCGCCGGCTCCTGAAACACCGCCATGACGGCGTCACCCATTGTCTTGACTACGGCGCCGCGGTGTTTCACGATCCACTCACGGAGCACCTGGAAATGGTCTCTCACCAGCGCGAAGGCTGGCGCATCCCCCTTTTGGCGGTAGAGGGCAGTTGACGACCTCACATCTGTGAACATGAAGGCGAGGTATTCTATCTGGAACTGTTCTTCCGGGGCCAGGACTTCGGATGAAAACAGGTCTCGGAAGTCCTGAAGGGCAGTTACCTGAGCCGCCGTCACTGCGTCGTCGGGCCACCGCATCTTCTCCAGCATGACCAGCAACTCATCTTCTCCCGAGTTCTGAAGACCTATGCTGGTCGCTCCAGGAGCTATCTCTATCCTTTTGGGGGACACCTCGCGCCGACTACAGGAGAAACGTGTTATCTCTCCTGGGGCTGGGTGTAACGGACTCACCTCCAGTAGTGCGCTGGCGGACATTCGAGGCCCCCTCAGCCGATACAGGCCATCGGCCAGCTCGATGTGAAATGTGCTGCTTTCCCCTTGAGCAAGGGCCTTCTGCATCACGATATGTGGGGTGTTACATGGTCCGCCCACGCAGTAGCTGGCGACCTCAACAGGACGGATTTGCCTGGAAGGCGCGAAGGTGATCTCCACCAGGCGGTCGAAGTTGGCGTCAAACTGGATGTTGCAGGAGGAACAGTGGGCCTGCTGTTGCAGCTTACCCAATGAGGGTACCTGGTCCTTGACTCCACGGCAGAGGGGACACATGACGTCCCACGTGAGCCCCAGAATGCCCAGCCGGGTGGCGTGCAGGCAAAGCCGCAGGACAGCTTCCCGGCTCTCTCCCCAGCTATCCGCAAGGGCGTAGGGCTTAACTCGGTGGCAGACGTCGTCGGAGGCCTTCTGGATATAGTGGGTGAGGCGCTCGGCCATACTGCGCCCGAATCCAGCCTGCACCAGGGATGCCTCGGCATTACGAAGGCGGTCCAGGGCCCCCCTGGAAAGGCGAGGAGCCGATTGCTGATAAGCTACCTCCGCCCCTCCTGCCAGATATTTGGCCACGTGCCTGAACACTCGGCTAAAGTGCCTGTGGGTGTAGACGCCCAGGTAATACCGTGCGAGGATGCTCCAGGGAAAGGAACGTGGCGACGCTTCGATGCTATAAGTCAGGACGCTACCAGTTTCCGTGGGCTCCAATTCCAGGTGGGAGACAACCTTCAGAAAGGGGCCTCTGTGAAAGACCCGAAGGACGCTGAATTCCCTGCCCTCTACCCAGTGAAAAGGCTTCTCATCCCACGTGATTTTCCCACCCAGGGACTGAGAGGCGCCTTCTCGTATGGAGCCGCCTAGTGGGTCCGGGGTTTCGGTAAACGTCCACGGCCCGACTCCGACAGCCTGGTTGAAGGAGTTGGTGTCGCACACCAGAGGCCAAACACGCTGTGGTGGAGCGGGCATATCCCAGTGCCAGGTGTAGCGAAGCTCTCTAGCTCTCATCTTCGAGAAACCCTAGCAGGGCGGAACGGGAAGTGGTACGGCTGAGGATAGCTGCAATTATGTTGGGGGATGGCATCAGGCCGTAGGCGTTGGAGTGGTGCTCATTGACGCAGACTCCATCGAACCCCAGGCTATCGGCGTGCTGAAGCTCCTCCAGGTAGTCGCCGTACACCTGCCGCCCGTGCTCAGGGTCAAAGTTTGAGTTTGGCAGGTCCACCCAGGCGCTACGAAACCGCTTCTCAAAGTCCTCCGGCAGCGCCTGGTATGGCATCAGATGAAAGAAGCTGACCTTCATCTACTCCTCCTATTGACCCATTAATAAACAGCTAATAGAGGCTGCATGGGCAAGCAAATCCCCCCATCCCCCCTTTGGCTAAAGGGGGTCAGGGGAATTTACCTTTCGCTAATTTCGCCTTCTCCAGTGCCTTCTGGAACGCCGAACGCCTCCTCCCCCATCCTCTCCCGCAGGCGCTCCAGAGCCTGCTCTACAATCCTCACTTGTGGTGACTCTAGCCGCCTAAATATTTCCAGCGCTGCCAGGTAGGACTCCAGTGCCTGCTCCAGCTTCCCCTGGTCACAGTAGACGAGGCTGATGTTGTTGAGGGCGCTGGCCTGGCCCAGGGGGTTGCCTACCTGCGTGTGTATCTCAAGGGCCGCCAGGCAGTGCTCCAGCGCCTCCTCCCGCTTCCCCTGCTGATGGTAGATGACGCCCATGTTGACCAGGGTGCTGGCCTGGCCCAGGGGGTTGCCTATCCCCTTGAATATCTCAAGGGCCGCCTGGTAGGACTCCAGCGCCTCCTTCAGCCTCCCCTGGTTACGATAGACGACGCCCAGGTTGCCCAGGGCGTTGGCCTGGCCCAGGGTATTGCCTATCTGCGTGTGTATCTCAAGGGCCTTCTGGTGGGATGCCAGCGCCTCCTCTAGCCTCCTCTGGTTACGATAGACGACGCCCATGTTGCCCAGGGCGCTGGCCTGGCCCAGGGGATTGCCTACCTGCCTGTGTATCTCAAGGGCCGCCTGGTGAGACTCCATCGCCTCCTCCAGCTTCCCCTGGTCACGGTAGACGAGGCCGATGTTGTTGAGGGTGCTGGCCTGGCCCATGGGGTCGCCTATCCCCTTGAATATCTCAAGGGCCTTCTGGCAGTGCTCCAGCGCCTCTTCCAGCCTCCCCTGGTCAACGTAGGTGAGGCCGATATTGCCCAGGGCATTGGCCTGGCCCAGGGGGTCGCCTGTCTGCCTGTATATCTTGAAGCTCTCCTCCAACTCTTGCCTTGCCGCCTCATAATCGCCGAGGCTATAGTGCAAAGTAGCTAGTTGCTGGAGTGAGTTGGCGATGATCTCCTGCTCCCTCCCGCCCTGCCTGGGAAGGGCGCGGGCCGCTGCCAGCAGCGCCTCCAGACGTGCAATTTCTTTGAGCTTGTCCTCAAGGGGCAGGGAAAAGATGGCGCTCGAACCAGTAGAAAGGGCAGCAACGGCTTCATGCTCCCACAGAACAGTGTCAGTAGCGAACTCGTAGACGCCAGAGCGCCACGCCCAGAAGTCGGGCGCACCCCTGGCGACGTAATCCAGGGCGAAGTCTGGCAGCCACAGCAGCATCGGCACGGGGACGGCCCGCCGAATGAGGTCACGGTCGTGGTTCAGCCTCCCCAGAACGGGCGAGTATTCGCGTTCCTCACCTATAGATGCCTCAAGGCCGTAGACGCATACCGCATCGGGTGGAGTGGCAGCGTCCCATCGGGAGGTGATTTGGTCCAGCAGGCTCACTATGGGCCTGTCCAGGGTGACTTCCAGAAGGCGCTTGTCCTTCAGCCGCGCCTTGAGCTTCTGAGCCATCTCCTCTCGCTGGATGGGGCTGTTACAGCGAACGAAGGCCAGGGTGTGACTATCGGACCACTCGATGACCCGGACCAGCC
>CAYWGG010000210.1:0-4925 GCA_964457285.1 uncultured Dehalococcoidia bacterium | reverse complement strand
TTCTCGAACGGGAGTGTTGCGCAGGAGATGGACTAATCGCCCTACGTCTCTCATAAGGTGACAGTTACTACTTCCGAATCGGAGATAACAATGGCCTCTTCCTCTGCCTCTTTTGGCAGAGAGCGACCATCTTCAAGCAGGACTTCCAGGTAAGCCTGGGCACCGTCTCTGAGAGCTTCCAAGGCTTCCTCTCTGGTGTAACCCCAAGCTGCACACCCTGGCAAAGTGGGGATTTCAGCACCCCAGCGTCCATCTTCGTCCTGCTCTAGCTCGACCTTAAAAATATAGGTCTTCACCTTTCCACTCCTTCGATCTTCGATGGTGAGAGTTTGGCTGCTCATACGTGGTAAATCTCACACCTACACTTCGATGCGATTAACTTCGCCGCTAATGGCAGCAAATGCGTCGCCTACACTCACCCCAGCCTGTCCAGGCACTCCTTCAGGGGCTTGTGGATGCAGGTGAAGATGGGGGTATCCCGAAGGGTGTAGGGGCGGGCCTCCGCCTCCCGCAGTTCCATCACCAGGTCCAGGAAATCGGAGGGGCTATCGGTCTCGAAGCCCAGGACGAACTCCTGATCGTCCAGTCCGAAGGAGTAGCTGGTGCTTATCTTCACCGAGGGATAGCGGTGCCCCACCTGGAAATGCTCGTTCATCATCCGTTGCCTGTCTTCCTTGGGTAACTGATACCATTCATGGGTCTTCACAAAGGGGTAGACAAAGAGGTACTGGCGGCCAATGGTCCGCATTCCCTCTCCACTACCCTCCTGGGCCGGGTGGCTGTGCCGGTCAACGTAAGGTGAGCGGCGGGTCATCGCGAGATAGGAGTGGGGTATGTGCAGGTGCTTGCCCAGCTCCGTCCGGTTAATCTGCGACGCCAACTCATCAAGAAGCTCCAGGGTGGGACTCACCTTCCAGAGCATGAAGTCCGCATCTCCCCTGGTGCCCAGAAGGCTGTAGCTGTTGATGCCCATCTGGGGGGCGAACTCGTCTACCACGGCGGAGAACTCCGTCTTGCTCCTCTCCCTGTTCCCCTGGGGCAATCGCCGCCACTGGAGATCAACCTTGAAAAAGGTATACTTGACGAACTGCCTGCCTGCATCCTGGGCCATGCGCACCTCCTGAAGGAGCTAAAGGGCCTCTGGGGATTATTATTATACCACTGTCAACCTGGTCCTCTCTGGATTATCAAGGAAGAGGCCTTCGGCTGAGCTGGATGTATCTACACTGGAAGACCCCTTATCCGGCAGGTTATAAGGGCGGCCAGAAGGAGAAGGCCAGCCAGTATCCCCATCATAAGGAACCAGTGCCGTGCTTCCATGCCTTTTCGCCCTCTTTAAGAGCCTCTAATGGCTACCAGGTCTATAGTGTACTGATAAACGTTGCCAGGCTCAAGGGTGACCAAAGGTCGGGTTGAGAGACCGATTAATAGGATATAGTTGAAAGGCCAACCCGGAAACCTGGCTTTGATTTGGATACGTCTTGACATGGCATATCAATGTGTGTAGAGTATTAGCGTTGATTTCGCAAAGCCCAGGCATTGCTCCGGTCTTTCGTCCCCGGCAAATCTACCAGTGTTGATTGCTCGTATACCTGGAGAAAGAGTTGTAGCATTGCGCCCGACATAGCTGGTGCCTGAGAGTGCCCATGTCCCGTAGTCGTAATTCCAGGACTGGGCTATTGTACTGTGTACTGTAAGGAGGAGTGTGCATGGAGATAGCGATACCTCGGAGACAACCCTGGTATGCGCTTCCCCACCTCTTGCTTGCCGCGGCTGAAGTCCGGCGCTATCCCTCGATCCCTATAATCGCCTGGACCCCAAACAAAGGCAGGTGTAACTAAATATGGCTACGCGATTCGGCGACGTGGTCCTGGAAGTGAAGGACCTGCATACCTACTTTTTCAACCGCTGGGGCGTGGTAAAAGCAGTAGACGGAGTCACCTTTTCCCTGCGGCAGGGTGAGACGCTGGGCATCGTGGGAGAGTCGGGCTGTGGCAAGACTATGACCGCACTGTCTCTGCTGCGACTGATACCCCGGCCTGCGGCCCGTATAGTCAAGGGTGAGATTATCCTGGATGGAGAGAACCTCGCAGAGAAAAGTGATAAAGAGATGCGGGAAATCCGAGGTCGTAAGATTTCCATGATCCTCCAGGACCCTCAGACCTCCCTGAATCCAGTGTTTACCATCGGCAACCAGCTCATGGAGGCGCTGAGGATCCACCGTAAAGGGTCTCACAAGACTGTGGCAAAGCAGGCGGTAGATGCCCTGAGGAATGTGAGGGTAGCTGCTCCAGAACGCCGCCTTGAGGATTTCCCCCACCAGATGAGTGGCGGGATGAAGCAACGAGTCATAGGGGCCATCGCCATTTCCTGTGAGCCCAAGGTGATCATCGCCGATGAGCCCACTACAGCCCTGGATGTGACCATCCAGCTTCAGTACCTGAGACTGCTCAAAGAGATCCAGGCTGAAACTGGTCTGGCGATTATCTTCATCACCCACGACTTCGGGATCGTAGCCCGCATGTGCGACCGGGTGGCGGTCATGTATGCGGGGCGAATTGTGGAGAGCGCAGGGGTGAGGGACCTGTTCAACAAGCCGAATCATCCCTACACCCAGGCCCTGATGTCTTCGGTGCCTCAGATGGAACGGACAGACCGGCTCTTCTCTATCGAAGGGCAGCCTCCGGCCCTCTACGCTTTGCCCCCTGGGTGCCGCTTCGCAGACAGGTGCATGCACGCCCAGGAACGCTGCCAGAATGAATATCCTCCCTCTTTCCTGGTAGAGGAGGGACACACGGCTCACTGCTGGAAGCTGGATTCAAGCTGGAAGGACGGCTCTGCTGATAGCGTAGGGGACCGGAAGAGGACCGAGAAGGTTACCCCTGCATCACCCCTCACAAACCCACATCCATGAGGAGTCAACATGACAAAAGAGCTGATGCGCGCCGAGAAGTTGAAGAAGTACTTCCCCGTCACCAAGGGTCTGATCATGATGAAGACCATCGGCTATGTACAGGCGGTGGATGAAGTTAACTTCTCCGTCAACGAAGGAGAGACGCTGGGCCTGGTGGGAGAGTCGGGCTGCGGTAAGACCACCACTGCCAAGCTCATCCTGCGCCTGGAGCAGCCCACTGGTGGAAGGGTACTACTGAATGGCAAGGACATCCAGACCTTCTCCGGAGAGGAGCTTAAGGACTATCGGACCCAGGTCCAGGCAGTGTTCCAGGACCCGTGGTCATCCCTGAGCCCTCGCATGAGGGTCAGGGACATCGTGGCCGAGGCCCTGGTGGTGAACAGGCGCGTATCCCGACGGGAAAAGAATGAGCGGGTGATGGAAGTGCTCCAACAGGTGGGCCTCCACAGAGAGCAGGCCAATCTTTATCCCCATGAGTTCAGTGGCGGCCAGCGGCAACGTATCGCCGTAGCCAGCGCCCTGTCCTCTTACCCCAAGCTCATTATCCTGGACGAGCCAGTGTCCGCCCTGGATGTTTCCATCCGCGCACAGGTCATGAACCTGCTGGTTGATCTTCAAGAGCAGACCGGTGTGGCCTTTTTGCTGGTGGCCCACAATCTGGCCACGGTGCGCTATATGGCCCACCAGACCGCAGTCATGTACCTGGGCCAAATCGTGGAGCACTCCCCAACGGAAGAGCTGTACGAGAACCCGCTGCATCCATACACCAAAGCCCTGTTCTCCGCCGCGCTCCCCTCCCATCCTGACATACAGCGAGAGGAGATCGTTCTCACCGGCGAGGTCCCATCCCCTATCAACCCGCCCTCAGGCTGTCGGTTCCACCCTCGTTGCCCATTTGCTATGGAGAAGTGCTCCGTAGAAGCTCCCGTGCTGAGGGATGTGGGCAACAGCCACCAGGTTTCCTGCCACCTGTACTGAGCTCTGGTCTCTATGTGAGAGCATCTCTTAGCCCTACCCTCATCGGCGGGGGCGATTTCACCCCATCGTCTGCCCCTTGCCATAAGGGAGAAGCCCGCATTTCCCCAAGAGCCTTTCGCCAGGTGGCCCACTCCCCAGGAATTTGGTACATTCTGGGGCCATAAGGCCTTGTCAGGGGCGAAACAAATGCTTTATACTATGACACCAGTTTGCAGGTTATACGTGGTATAATGGCTGCCGGAAAGTGGAGTACATCGGCGAACTGTAGACGGTCATATAGTAAGTAAAGGAGGCGTTATGTCATTGTCCAAGCTCTTCGCAGTTATCCTTGCTTTAGGTCTGGTAGCTTTGCTCATCCCCGTTGTCCTGGCCAACCACGGCACGGACCCCAAGTCGGTGATAGAAGACCTTGTAGCCGCAATAAATGCCGGTAACGTAGACGCCGCGGTAGATTTATTCGCCGATGACGCGGTGTGGACATCGTTGCCGGCGACCCCAGGTCCTCCTCCTACAGTCCTCACAGGGAAGCAGCAGATACGACAATTCATTCAGGTGCGTGCTGTGCAAGTGAACGCGAAATTGGAGTTAGGAACCATAACAGTCTCGGGGGATAAAGCGACCTGGGCCTGGCCGGTTACCAATGACACCACACGCCGGCTGGGCATCGCTGCGTTAAATGTCAAGGGTGAACTGGTCATTCAAGCGGGTAAGATTAAGTCCTTCACCAGTCAGGTCAGTGAAGAGTCGAATAACCGGTTAATAGCAGCCCTTGCCGCTGAACGAGCGACCTTCATAACCAAAGCTACCGGTGGCTCAGGGACGGTGTGGATACGGGATAGCACCGAGACCGGCGACGGCTATATCACCAAGCTCAGTGACAAGGCTACCATCAGTATCACGGGTGCACCACAGCCGCCACCCACCGCAGCCCTTGAGGGCTGGCTGGTTTCCGACGACGGCAAGCGAAAGGAGAGCACCAGCATCCTGAAGGTGGACGCCCAGGGCAACGTGAACCAGACATTCTGGCTGACCA
>CAYWGG010000209.1:0-4944 GCA_964457285.1 uncultured Dehalococcoidia bacterium | reverse complement strand
GCAAAGGGGGGTTAGGGGGGATTTCCGACGCCCGCCAAAGATGGAGGCCCAAAAAGATGACGCACACCCCTCGTGAAGGGGGTGTGATTAATGATGTCGGAGTGCAGGACCTCTAATCCACTGCGGCTGTCCGGAAGTGGCGTATGTCCTCAAGAGTCCCAGCTCGCTTCTCCCCCCATACCGGCTCTACCGTCATCCCTATCTTGACCGCCCTGGGACTTATCCCTCCGACTCGGTGTATAAGGCCGCCCCGAACGCCCTCCCAGGCGATGAGGGCCACTACCACTGGCTCCTCCAGAGGCTCCTCATCGAGGGAGAGGTGGAGGACGGTAAAGCTCTTCACGTAGCCAGGTCCCTCGACAGGTATCCAGTCGGTGGTCTCTTCAAAGCACCTCTCGCAGTACATCTTCGGCGGCAAGAAGGCCTCCTGGCATCCTGGGCACCTGGAGGCCAGCAATCGCCTTTCGTCCCTCATGGCCTTGAAGAAACGTTCACCGGCGACCCCCAGAGTATACCTGTGGTGAATGGGTATGTTCCCTCGCATGTAGCGGGCCTCGTCTGCTCGGCCTATCTTCTCCAGCATAATCCCTCCTTCGCTGGGCAGCTCATGAGCCCTCCCCTTTATACTTTAGCAATTCCCTTTCTGGCAGCTTGCTACTGGCATTCAAGACCTCGACAGAAGCGACCCTCCCTTCCTTAGAGTAATGCACGTACACTTGATCAGGAAGTTCTTCGGCTCCCGATAGCAGAGTCTCAGGGTCCAGCAAGTAAATCATCAAGATATCAACTTCAGGGTCATAGGTGATTAACATGTGCGTGGTCTCCGCAACTGGATGACTGTCTTTACTACAATACCTCCTCTTTCCACTGCAAAAGCTATTTTGTACCTTCTGCCTCTCACCCCACCTTCAACCATCATTCCGCCAGGTCTTGCGCTTTGAGGGTCAGGTAGATGGGGATTATCTCTCAATATAATCTCGATGTCCTGTAGCGATACCTCATAAAGGCGCATCCTGTTTCTGGCATGACGGCTGGGATAAATCTCCACGCCTAAAAATCTCAACTCCAAATAGATACCATAGATTTCTACCCTGCTGGTCGAAAATACCGGATGTCAGTGATGGAGCCCTCCCGTTCCTGGGGGGGCTTCCATACGGCCTCGACCCGCACCCCTATCTTTACCCCGTTCAGAATCGTCGCCAGATCGTCGCCCACCTCCCCCAGCACGTGCATTATGCCTATGCCTGGGCTGGCCCCCTCAATCTCTATCACCGCGGGCACCTCTGGCGTCTCGCGACGGGTAGCGTCCCAGTTGACGTAGGAGACGGAGAAGGTGTTGACTATTCCCCTGTCCTTCAACTCTACCCAGCGGTTGAGGGGCCTGAAGCAAAGCTCGCAGAAGGCCCTGGGAGGCACCAGCGTCCTGCGGCATTGGGGGCAGTGAATCCCCAGGATTTTCCCTTCTTTCAGCCCGGCCAGGAACTTGCCCACAGCGACGCCCGTGTCCCACTGGTACTCCGATTTGACCCTCCAGAAGGTCTGCAATACCTCCCCCTGGGTGAGGATACGTTCCGTTAAAGACGTTCCTGCGAAAGGCTTCATAGCAAGACACCTCCAGCTTTGTATAGTGGCTGACTACCCTTCTCAAGGCGAATGCCTTCTTGAATGTCGCTCAGAAAGCCTCTATCAGTTCGCTCAGACATACGCGATGCTGTCCGAAATATCCTTAGCAACCCGCGCGATTCTGATCCCCTGGATGCCAGCTGGAGTAAGTATGTCCACCTTTCTGCCCAGCAGGCGCTCAAGATATTCTGCAAACCCAATAAACTTGAAGCCTATTGGATGTTCAAACTCCACGAAGACATCAATATCGCTTGCTTCGTTGGGTTGTCCCTTAACGTAAGACCCAAACAGCCCCAGCCTTTTGACGCCGTACTCGGCCACAAGATAGGGATATGCTTCCCGAAATATCTCTACAATCTTTTCCCTGGTTAGCATAACAGGCTCTTCCATAACGCCTTCGTGATGCTCGACTTCACGGCTGGGAGACAGCAGGGGGAAATATGTCATCGAGTGGCACAGTCTCCCCTGTAGCGATTTCGCGCCATGCCGCTTCAGCCAGGCGGTCCCATTGCTCGTCAGTTGTGGCATTGAAACGGGCTACCCATGCCTGTTCATCCGCCAGTTCAGCCAGGATGCGTGTCGCAAGAGCATCTTGCTCCTCGGCAGACAGTTTTCGATCTCTGCGATGACTCGCTGAAGTAACTCCCTCATATTCCATGACCTCATGTCGATCCGAACGGTTTTAGCTCTCACGAGTGAAATACAAAAACCTCAAAATGGCCTAACCGCTCAGGTCAGCCGCTGCTAAGGGGCTTGCAAGACCACAATTGCAGCATACCACGCTCGATGGCATATTGGGCCACATCGAAGCAGCACGCCCTTAGCAGTCGGCTGCACCGATTTGTTAGTCCGCCCGTTGCGCCTTCGAAGACTTGATACCACCTATCAGCCTAACCAACTGATTTGGCTCGAATCTCACGAATGATTGACGAGACTTCCTCTTCAGATTCAATATGCCGTGCAAGCACCTGTGCAGTTGTTTCTAACACCCGATCTCCGAACAACCTCGCTAGATCAGCTCGAAGCCCTTGCCCTATGTAGAACTTCAGCAGTGCTCGATATGACATATCTCGGCTGGCTGCGACTTTCTTGACCGATGCCAAGGTGTCCTTTGGTATCTCAATAGTTATCGCATCTGTCTCCCGGGGGCGCAACTTGAGCTCGAATCCCTCCTCGAGTTCTTCTTCAGGCTTCTTCATATAACCTCCTCTCATGGCGAGCAGCGCGGCGGGCCGAAATGATGCGCGTCCGTTCGCCACGCTCTACATAAACTACAAGCAATAGCCGTTGAGAAAGTGAGTACCCAATGATGAATTCACGTTGTTCGTCATCAACGGAAGCGTCACCTGTTTGATGGAAGGGGTCGAAGAATACTTCCACTGCCTCTTCGAATGTGACGCCATGCCTGCGGAGATTGCTTTGCGCTTTGTTCTCATCCCACTCAAACTCGACGCCTTGCGACACATACACAATGTCCATGTTTCAATTGTACGTGCTCTTCAGTCAAGGTGGTATTCGTGCCAGAATTGAGAGTGTATCGCCTTGTACTGTGCGATGTGTTGAAGATCGGCGGCCTAACGCCGGGCATGAGCCGCGCGCGGCTTCTTGCGCGTCGGACTGGAGCGCAGGACAGCGCTCTCGGCTTAAGCTGACTTGGCCCGAGGGGCTCGCCTGACACTATACATGCTGATGTCTTCGCAGACTTGGGGTTCATGTTCGGCTCCCTCGATCAACTTGAGGAACTGCAAGTCAGCTTTAGCAAAAAGATCGTTGTTTTCGTGCATCAAGCGGCGAGCCGCCATACGACAATATTCTCGGTCGATCTCGATACCGATACTGTTACGATGCCATTTCATGGCGGCAACCATAGTCGTGCCGGTGCCACAAAATGGGTCGAGAACGGTGTCACCCCAGAAGGAAAACATGCGTACGAGCCGGGCTGCAAGCTCAATGGGAAAGGGCGCCGGATGCTCACGAGTAGAGGCTCCGGTGATGTTCCAGAACTGCCGGAACCAGGCATCGTAGTCTTTCTTGTCAATCATGGAGAGTCGGCGCTGCTCAAGGGTCGGTTGGCGATAGCCGCCAGGCTTACGCTGCATAAGAATGAACTCGATATCGTTCTTGATGATAGCGTTAGGTTCGTAGGGCTTGCCAAGAAATTTCGTGCCGTTCTGGACTTCATAGTTGGCGTTGGCGATCTTATGCCAGATAATCGGATTGAGATTGTCGAATCCCAAACGTCGGCAAATAACGCAGATGTCAGCGTGCAGCGGGAAGACAACATGCCGACCGAATTTCCGACGCGATAGACAAACATCACCAACGACACAAACGAGCCGACCACCAGGCACTAAAACGCGAAAGCACTCAGTAAAGACTTTTCCCAGTTCAGTGAGGAACGTCTCGTAGTCATTGATATGTCCGAGCTGGTCCTGGCTCTCGTTGTACCGCTTGAGATTCCAGTACGGTGGAGAGGTAACAATGAGATGTATAGACTCATCAGGAACGAAGGGCAGGCTACGAGCATCTGCCTGAATGAGTCGGTGGAGAGTTTTCTGCTCACCAAGGGCGTGCGCTGGTGTCATATTGGACAACCTAACCTCTGCTATAAGCGCTGGCATGGGCAGCGAGAGACCGTGCGAACACTTCAAAGGTAAGATCTTCGGCGGGTTCAGAGAACACGCCGTCAAGGCCGCTGTCACGGGCCGACAGTAGAAAAGCTGCTGCGTTGTAGTGCCGCTCTCTGACAAGCTTTCGGCAGAATAACTCGTAACGCCGCGCGTAGGAAGCCTTGACGAACTCGGGAAACACCTTGAAATGAGGCTCTGCGACCCGGACTGGCAGGCGCGACTTTGCACTGTCCTCAAGCAAAAACAGATAACCTAACCAGGGCCGCACCGTTTTGTTAAAAGCACCCTCGCGATAGGCTGTCCAAAGGTCGAGAGCTGTGCCCATAGCCTCTTCCGTGCGATTGTTGAAGTTGTTGCCGAAGGAGGGACCAACCTGAGACTTCAGCTCTATGGCCGCGATGAACTGACCGTCACGGACGACGAGGAGATCCCATTCTTTGGTTGGGCGAAAGAAACCGGGAAGTTCCAGGAACTGGCGGGAGAAGATGTGTTCGTGCGCGATCCCAGCGTCTCCAAGTAAAACAGTGATAAGCTCGCTGAACCCCATCATCTGGTAGCCGCCAGTGACGGCGCTACGGGCACCTTGGTCAGGTCGACCTTGTTCGACCTGTTTCTCGCTCTGTTGTCGGCGGGCACGCCAATAGTAAGCAACAGCTTGCGCTATCCGTTCGTTGAGATTGAGCTGTTGGCG
>CAYWGG010000208.1:442-4972 GCA_964457285.1 uncultured Dehalococcoidia bacterium | reverse complement strand
CTCAGAATGACAAGGGGGTGAGTAGTTCCCGATATTTAGCCATTAATGTCAGGCCCCTCATAGTTTACCAGCAAAGAGGGCCCAGGGGTAGGGTTTGATAAAGGCCAGGCTCATCAGGGTAATGTGTGAAGTTAGTGGAAAAGCCCTCACCCCCGTCTCCTCTCCCACCGGGAGAGGGGTGGCCGAAGGCCGAGGTGAGGGTTACAATGGGATGTTCCCGTGCTTCTTGGGAGGCAGGGTGTCCCGCTTGTTCTGGAGCATCTCCAGGGCCTTTATGAGGCGTGGGCGGGTCTCTCTGGGGTCTATCACGTCGTCCAGGTAGCCCAGGCTGGCGGCCACGTAGGGGTTGGCGAACTTATCCCGGAACTCCTCGATCAGCGTGCTCCGCCTCTCTTGCGGGTTCTCCGCCTTAGCCAGCTCCTCCCGAAAGACTATGTTCACCGCTCCCTCGGGGCCCATGACAGCGATCTCCGCCGAGGGCCAGGCCAGGTTGATGTCCCCTCGCAGGTGTTTGCTGCTCATGACGATGTAAGCGCCGCCGTAGGCCTTGCGGGTCATGACGCTTATCTTGGGCACTGTAGCCTCAGCGTAGGCGTACAGTAGCTTGGCCCCGTGCTTGATGATCCCGCCGTACTCCTGGTCGGTGCCTGGCATGAAGCCTGGCACGTCTACAAAGGTTATGAGGGGTATGTTGAAGCAGTCGCAAAAGCGCACGAACCGCGCCGCCTTCACCGATGCGTTGATGTCCAGTACCCCTGCCAGGTGATCGGGCTGGTTTGCTACGATGCCCACCGGCCTGCCGTTCAGGCGGGCATATCCCACGACGATGTTGGGGGCGAAGTCCTGATGCACCTCCATGAACTCCTGGTCATCTACCACTCGTATCACTACATCGCGAATGTCATAGGCTTTGTTGGGCTCGTCGGGCACTATATAGGCAAGGCTTTCGTCCATGCGGCCAGGGTCATCCAGGGTCTGGGCTATAGGCGGGTCATCTATATTGTTGGATGGGAGGAATCCCAGAAGTCGGCGCACCTGGGCCAGACACTCGTCCTCCGAGTCACTCACAAAGTGGGCGATGCCGCTTCGAGTGCCGTGGGCCAGGGCCCCTCCTAGCTCCTCATGGGTCACCTCCTCGCCGGTAACGGCCTTTATGACGTCGGGGCCGGTAATGTACATCTGGCCTATGCCCTGGACCATGAAAATGAAGTCGGTGATGCCGGGGGAGTAGACGGCCCCACCGGCGGAAGGGCCCAAGATTACCGAAATCTGGGGCACTACCCCTGAGGCCAGGGTGTTCCTCAGGAAGATTTCGCCGTAGGCGTAAAGGCTGAGGACGCTCTCCTGGATTCTGGCTCCTCCTGAGTCGTTCAGCCCCACGATAGGGCAGCCCATTTTCATCGCCAGGTCCATCACTTTGCATATCTTCTGTCCCACCACCTCGGACACGGAGCCCCCGAAGACGGTGAAGTCCTGGGCAAACACGAAAACCTGCCGCCCATCCACCTTGCCGTAGCCTGTGACCACCGCATCGCCCGTGAACTTCCTGTCCGCCATACCGAAGTCTGTGGCTCGATGGGTGACGAAGGGGTCTATCTCCTGGAAGGTCCCCTGGTCTAGTAGCAGGTCCACCCGCTCCCTGGCGGTCAGTTTTCCTTTGTCGTGCTGCTGCTGGATGCGCGCTTTGCCCCCACCCAGGCGGGACTGCTCCCGCAGCCTTGCCAGCCGCTCCAGCTTCTCGTCCATCTTCCTTTCAACAGCCATACTCTTCCTTATCTCGCAGCCTCGCTAGCTCTTCGGGAGTCAGGTCCAGTTCCACCTTTCCCAGTGAGCGGCGTAGCTCTTCCAGCCGGTGCCGCCGGATGGCCTCTCTAAGCCCCGCTTCCACAGTGTCTCGAATGCCTCTTGTGCCCAGAACCCGGCGGGCTTCCTCCAACAGTTTATCATCTATGACCACCGTCCGTGGCATTGATGCACCTCATATATCTGTATGGTTGATACATAGATAGAATACATAAAAGGAAGGCCCTCTGCAATGCTCAGATAATGGTGACAAATCCGATGGATTTTCTTTTAACCGTACCCGAGGGGGGATTGTCTTGTGCAGGCTGGCTGGAGGGGTGTTACAATGAGCTAGGGACCACCAGCTTGAGGACAAGAGTATGGGCTACGTTTACACAGTTGCCACCTTTACAGGCACCAGGGGAAGCTGGACAGGCCGGTGTTTGGTGGATACCGGAGCTGCCCTTTCTGTGCTAACCCCTGCAATTGCTGAACAGGTGGGTGCAACTTTCACCAGTACAAGGGACTCGATTGGAATTGCTGGAGGCCGGCGAATAGAGGCCCCAAGAGCCTACTGCGACGTTGCTATCCAGGTAGATGCCGAGGAACGGAGAGACCTGGTGTTCATCTGGGTAGTAGAGGGCGAGGAGGAACCCTTAATAGGGGCACATACCCTGCAATGGCTTGGCCTAAAGGTTGACCCCACCACCGAACGGGTTGAGATAGCCCGGCCCTGGATGTTACGTCTAGGTTTTGCAGATTAGCCACCAGGAGGACAGCCCTGGTCAGTGAAAAACTACAATGGGTAACCACCTGCGGTGGTAAGACCTTCCTCTGGGGGGAGCGCACCTACGTGATGGGGGTGGTTAATGTCACCCCCGACTCCTTCTCCGGCGACGGGATGGGCTACGACGTGGATGCCGCCGTTGACCTGGCCCTTCGGATGGAGTCGGAGGGGGCCGACATTATTGACGTGGGTGGCGAGTCCACCCGCCGGTACAACGACCGGCCTGGCTCGGCCCCGGTGAGCGTAGAGGAAGAGCTGAGGCGCGTCATTCCCGTAATCGAGCGCCTGGGACAGGCGCTCACCATACCCATCAGCGTGGACACCTATAAAGCCGAGGTGGCCCGCCGTTGCCTGGAGGTGGGGTCCAGCATGGTGAACGACGTCTGGGGCGTTCGCGCCGACCCGGATATGCTGGAGGTGGTGGCGGAGCGCGGCGTGCCCGTTGTGCTGATGCACAACCAGTCAGGACACCAGTACAGGGACATGATTCCTGACGTAATTGATGCCCTCCACAAGGCTGTGGAGGCGGCCCTGAAAGCTGGCGTTCCACGGGAGAACATCATCGTTGACCCTGGCATCGGGTTCGGCAAAGTGGCAGAGCAGAACCTTGAGATCGAGCACAGGCTGGATGAGTTCAAAGCCCTTGGCTTGCCTATCCTGGTGGGCCCATCGCGCAAGTCCCACATCGGCATAGTCCTCGGGGGTCTGCCACCCGAAGAACGCCTGGAGGGCACGGCAGCGGTGGTAGCCCTTTGCATCGCTGGTGGCGCCGATATGGTCAGGGTCCATGACGTGAAGGAGATGGTGCGGGTGGCCCGAATGAGCGACGCCATTGTTCGCGGTTGGCGAGGCTGGAGGCCCCAGGGATGGGACAGGTAAGAGTCTATCTTGGCCTGGGCTCCAATCTGGGCGACAGAGAAGCCAACCTCCGCTATGCCCTGGAGCTGCTGGGGAGGGGCATAGCCCTGGAGAGGACTTCCTCCCTCTACGATACCGAGCCGTGGGGCTATGAGGACCAGCCCCGCTTCCTGAACTGCGTCTGTGAGGGCCGGACGTCCCTCCAGCCGAGCGCCCTGCTGGCAGCAGTGAAGGAGGTGGAGAGGACCGTAGGCAGAGGGCCGACCTCGCCTGACATTAGATGGGGTCCGCGCATCGTGGATGTGGATATTCTGTTCTATGGGCAGCAGGTGATAAGGGAGCCGGCCCTTGAGGTCCCCCATCCCAGGCTGGCAGAGCGGGCTTTCGTGCTGGTGCCCCTGGCGGAGATAGCCCCAGCACACCTGCACCCTGTCCTGAAGCTGACGGTGGCGGAGCTGTTGCTAAGGATGAGCGATAGCCAGGGTAGTGCGTTGAAAGAGGTAAGGCTGTGGGCGGCCCCTATTCCCATCAGCTTGTGTTAGCTAAAGGAGATTCTTGTGAGCAACCCCCAGGGTGCGAATAACCAGGACATCCAGGCGGCCCAGGCTTACCATGAGGCCACCAAGCTCTCCTACATAAACCTTCGCAACAAGCCTCCCCTTTACAAGTCCTATACTGGCTCGCCGGTCATACCTCTCCCCCCCGACTTCTCCCCGCCAGAAGCACTAACCCTCGATGCGGTGGCCGGAGTGGTCCGGGAAGGTGGGCCTTCCCTTAGTCTGACCACTCTGGCGCAACTTCTCTTCTTCTCTGCCGGGCTGATCAGAAAAGGGGAATCACCATTAGCGGGTGAGGTACACTACCGCGCCGCCGCCTCTGCTGGAGCGCTGTATCCGGTGGAGGTCTACCTGGTATGTGGGGAAATCCCCTCTAACCCCCCTTTACCAAAGAGGGGTTGGGGGGATTTGGAGGCCGGAGTCTACCATTTCTCCCCGTCGGATTTTGCGCTAAGCCAGCTACTCAAAGGAGACTATCGAGGTGAGCTTGCCAGCGCCGCAGGTGGCGACCAGTCCATCGCCGCCTCACCCGTGACCCTCATCTTC
>CAYWGG010000208.1:0-432 GCA_964457285.1 uncultured Dehalococcoidia bacterium | reverse complement strand
GAAGTACAGGGTCCGCTCCTACCGCTACTGTTTCTGGGACAACGGCACCATTCTGGCGAACTTGCTGGCTACGGCCTCATCGTTGGGGCTGCCAGCACAGGTGGTAGCTGGCTTCGTAGACGATAGAGCGAATCACCTGCTAGGTATTGGCGACGGCGAAGCCAGCCTGTGCCTTGTACCTGTAGGAAAGGCTGAGGATATTCTACACGTCCCACGCCACGCAGACCTGGCTCCCTCGTCTGCCGAGGCAGTGGGTCTGTCCAGAGAGGAGATAGACTACCCTGAGCTACGTCACATGCACGCTGCCTCGTCTCTGATTACCTATGAGGAGGTGGCAGCCTGGCGAGATGCCGCCCATCCTACCCGCACCCCTGTCTTCGGAAATCCCCCCTTGCCCCCCTTTAGCAAAGGGGGGTTGGGGGGATTTGGGAG
>CAYWGG010000207.1:0-5011 GCA_964457285.1 uncultured Dehalococcoidia bacterium | reverse complement strand
CAAACCAGTCTTCGGCGACCTTGCCGCCGGAGATACGTAAGATATCTATCCCCGACATCGTAACTTGCTTGCCAGTAGGGGCGATGCCCATTAAATCACCCTTGTGGGTCCCACGAATCGTCAGACGCACCACCACCTTATCCCCTTCGGCGATCACGTCCTCGATGGTGTGTTTGGCGTCGGGGATGGCGGCATACATCATCTCGACAAGCTGTTTTGTGCTCTTCAGGTCCATCGGTGGGTTTCCTTGAAAGTGCAGGGTGTAGCCGGGAGCACACATCTCGTCTGGCAGGGTCTTGCGCTTGTCGTGCTCCTCGGTAAAACGACGGATAAGGGCCTTGTTTTGCTCGGTCAATGGCCTCTGCCTGGTTGTCATGGTTGGTCCTCCTTTTCTGGTCTCGCCCTATATTATACCAGCCCTGTCTACATAGGTTCCTCAAACAGTTCCCTCACCTGGCAAGCGAAGTCGGGTAAGACAGGGCCTCCTTCCAGAGTATCGTCAATAGTGAGAAGCGTGGCTTCCCGCATGGAGTGGTACACAGCCACCGACCGGGTATCCGGGTATGCTACCAATATCAGTCGTACGCCAGCCCTAAGCCAGTCCTCCACCTTGGCCTGCACGTAAGCGGCGGAGTCGCTAGGGGAAACCACCTCCACTACCAGGTCGGGCGCTACGTCCATATATCCCGCTGGCAGTTCTCCAGATGGGAGACGCTCCATGGTTATAAAAGCCACGTCTGGAGCGCGCACAGTGTCCGGCTCCCTGTGTATCCGGAAGCCGGTCTCGGCGGCGAATACCCTCCCCAACCTGCGCGGGTTGACGTGGGTGGTCAACAGAAAAGCGATCTGGTTGGCAATACCGCCATGTCTCGCACCGGCTGGAGCCATCTCGATAAGCTCTCCTTTCACCAACTCGTAGCGCAGGCCCGTATGGTGGCCCACGGAAGAGATACAAAGTAAATCATCAGAGTTAAGGAGTGTCTTTTGCTGTTCCATATTGTGACCCCCAGGATTTGCCACAGAGGCGCTGAGCACTGAGAAGATAAAATTTAAACCTCTGTGACTCGGTGTCTCTGTGGCTATACGGTTGCATCTCACTCGCTAATCTAAAGGGGCGGTGTGGGAGGGTTCCTCAGCATCGCCTCCCGCAGCAGAGGCACAGGGGGCGCTCCGTAGGACAGCAGCCTGTCATGGAACTCTTTCAGGGAGAAGGAAGCCCCTTTCTCCTCACGGTAGTCCTCCCTCAGCTTCAATATCATGAGCTTGCCCAGGGTATAGTTCAAGTAACCAGGGTCGAAGGTGCCCCGCAGGGCCTCCTTGCGCGCGGGGAACTCCCCCATAAAGGCTTTCTCCATGAAGAACCTGGTGGCCTCCTCTACACTCATCCCCTGGGTGTGCATACCTATGGAGCAGAGGTAGCGACAGTCGCGCAGGAGGGCATCGCAAATCTGTGCCAGCTTCAACGACGGATTATCATGGCCATAGCCTGCCTCAAGCATCATCTCCTCGGTGTAGTGGGCCCAGCCTTCGGAGAAGGAGTAGGAGCGAAGGGCCTTGCTCACAAGCGATGGAGCGGTGCGGCCATGAAGGGAGTGGACGAAGTGCCCTGGGTATACCTCGTGTATGGAGACGATCTGGATGGTGTTATAGTCAAAGTCGCGTAGCCACTCCTCCTTTTGCCGCTCCGTCCAGTGAGGCTCCACAGGGGTCACATAGTAGTAGGACTCGGTGGCTTTGCTCTCTAATAGCCCAGGGGTGTCCATAGCGGCGAAGGCCCACCTCATAAAGGACGGTGTTTCCATCACCTGGCATCGCTCCTCAGAGGGCACCGTCAGAATGTCTCGGTCAATGATGAACTGGCGTATGTCCTCCAGAATGAGGGCGGTATCTGGGATGAGCCTGTCGGCCGAGGGATGGTCTTCGCTCATGGCCTCAATCAGCTCCCTGACCGTCCTGCTGAGTCCTGCCCTGGCAGCCGCCTCTGCCAGCGCTTCCAGGTTCCGCTCCAGGTCTGCCTGGCCCACCTCCAGGACGCGGGACAAGGGGAGGTCAACCATCTCGCCGTACAGTAGCATCTTCTGATAAAGCTCCGGGCCAATGGCGAAATTTGGCGATGCCCTGCCCAGTCGTTCTCTGAGGGCACCCACGAAACTATCTACCGCCCTGGCGGCCTCCTCTCTGGCCTGGTTGAGTTGCGCTAGAAGCGCCCTATCGGTGAGCTCTGTGGTCACCTTCCCCAGGTCTACACGGTAGAATCGGGCCATACCCTCATAGCTTTCGATGCTCATATCCAATATCGGCCTGCTGGGTAGGGGCTCATGACCTTGCGCCCCTACGTTCAGTGATCCCAGAGCGGAGCTAAGGAAGTCGGGCACCTGAGAGAGTAGCTGGTTCAGGGAGCGTACCCTGTCGGCAAGGGGAGCGTAGTCCCGCTGGATGTAGTTGGTCACATTCAGATAACCGAGCTGCCTCATGGGGTCCGTTTCCAGTATACGAAGCTCTGCCAGATCAAAGTGCTCCTTTTTCAGGGCCAACTCAAGGAGCTGGTAGTCCGTTCGCTCCTGAGCAAAGAGTCGCTGGTGATCAGTTGTTGCTAGCCTGTCGAGGCCGTGGCGTATCTCCTGTAAACGCCTGCGGACCGCCCCGGAGGATAGATCTGGAAGCCTGCCATCGTACTGGTGAAGGCCCAGCTCTGAGGCTGCCGTGGGATAAAAGGCCCACTGCTCTTCCAGGATTTGTCTGGACAGGTCCTGGAACTTCTGGTCAGTCCCTTTGTCTTGCACCGTTTCTCCCTCCCTTGACAGGATCACCTGACTCAATCCATACAGAAGTCGGAGCAGACCTATGTATCTACTTAGCCATAGATTATCACAAGTCCAGCTAAACTGGCAGAGTCCTATAAGCGGCGGATGACCGTTGTGTTCTGGCACGGTTAGCGAGATAATACGGGAGCAGTGAGATATGTGGCTTCACGGCTATTGTTGAGCACGGCCTTGAGGTGGTAGAGGGAGCATCTATGAAGTACGTGATGATGGGCTCCCAGAGGGTTTCCGTTATAGGTCTTGGGACCTGGCAGTTTGGTGAGCCTGGCTGGGGCTGGGGTAGAGAGCTTGATTACGAAGGGGCTTTACGCATCGTCCACCGCGCCCTGGAGCTAGGCATCAACCTCTTCGATACCGCCGCTGTGTACGGCAATGGCCGTTCAGAGGAGATTCTGGGTGAGGCGCTGAAGGGACGCCGCCGGGAAGCTGTTATCGCTACTAAAGTGGCGCCGCCCTTGAGGCCGGACCGGGTCAAATGGGCTATGGAGCGAAGCTTGCGCCGCCTCAACGTGGACAGCGTGGACCTCTTTCAGCTCCACGCTCCTGACACCAGAGTCCCCATCGCCCAGACTATGGAGGCGATGGGGGAGCTTGTGGAATCAGGCCAGGTCCTCCAGGTAGGCGTGAGCAACTTTGGCCTGACCCAATGGCGGCGGGCCGAGGCCGCCCTGAGCAGGCCCGTGGTCTCAAACCAGGTGGAGTATCACCTTTTACAGCGTCGCTTTGGAGAGGGCCTTCTGCCTTACGCACACCAGCAGGAGGGCCGCATCGTCATGGCCTGGAGCCCCCTAGCCCAGGGCCTTCTCAGTGGCAAGTACGGCCGCGACAACGTGCCCCAGGACCTGAGGGCCAGCTTCGGCATATTCGACTGGGACAACCTGCGGCGAGCGCCAGCCGTCGTGGACCTTCTCCGTGAGGTGGGCCAACGCTACGGGGCGACTCCAGCCCAGGTAGCGCTGGCATGGCTCCTGAAAGACCCCCAGGTGGTCGCCATCCCAGGGGCACGTAATGTAGCACAGCTAGAGGCCAACGTTGCGGCTGCTGATCTGAAACTCTCTCCAGAGGACATCCAGCGCATCGAGCAGGCCACCAGATTCTAGCTCAAGGAGTAATGCAGTGCCAGAACGACGCCCCAGGCTTGAAGGCAAAGTCGCCATCGTCACCGGAGCCGGCTCCAGTGGCCCAGGCATCGGAAATGGGAAGGCTACCTCAGTGCTGTTTGCCCGCGAGGGAGCTAAGGTGCTGCTGGTGGATACGGTGGTGGAGAGGGCCGAGGAAACTCTGGTCATGATCAAGGAGGAAGGCGGCGAAGCTTCCCTTTTCCAGGCCAACGTGACCAGCGCCGAAGACTGCCGCCGCATGGTAGAGGCCGCCATCGAGCGTTACGGCCGCCTGGACATTCTGGACAACAACGTGGGCATTTCCCGGCGTGGTACGATCCTGGAGGTCAGTGAGGAGGACTGGGACTACGTGATGGCGGTCAACGTAAAGAGCATCGTCCTGGCCAGCCGCTACGCTATCCCCCAGATGATCAATAGCGGCGGTGGCTCCATCATCAACGTGTCCTCCATCGCTGGGCTCAGGGCCCACAGCAGCACCCCCTATACCACTTCCAAGGCCGCTGTCATAGGTCTCACTATGTCTATGGCGGCCGACCACGGGCGGGACAACATCAGGGTCAACTGTATCGCACCTGGGCTGGTATACACTCCGATGGTGGCAGGCCGCATGGACGAAGCGCTGCGGGAGCAGCGCAAGAACGCCGCACCTCTGGGCACCGAGGGCACCGCCTGGGACATCGCAGCGGCGGCAGTCTACCTGGCCAGCGACGAGGCTCGGTGGGTCACCGGCGTGGTGCTGCCGGTGGACGCAGGGCTGCTCACCGTCACTCCGGTCACCTACGCTACCCTGGCCCAGCAGCAGTATAGCCATCCCCAGGCTGGATAAACTACCTTAAAGTTCTTTTGAACACCAACGGCGTCGCCTTTGCACCACCATCAACAGATACGGAAGTCACCTCGAAAATGGAATTCCTGATCCTGGCTCCTCATGGTTTTGCGTGAAGCTTTATAGAGAGGGTTAAGGAAATCCACCCAGCTCCCTTTAACCAATAGGGGACTTGAGGATTAATTCCCCACTCAATCGTGAAGGCCCCTAATCCGCAGACTTGACACGCCCGTGTGCCACAG
>CAYWGG010000206.1:0-5018 GCA_964457285.1 uncultured Dehalococcoidia bacterium | reverse complement strand
AACCCCTTGGCGCTGGATGACCTCAACTAAGCTAAATAGTTAAGAAAGGAGGTTATCCAGTGGCATTGGCAGATAAGACTCTTACCTGTGTAGAGTGTGGTTCACCCTTCACCTTCACATCTGGCGAGCAAGAGTTCTTCGCCTCGAAGGGGTATACCAACGAGCCGAAGCGCTGCCCCACCTGTCGTGAGTCCAGAAATACTCAGCAGAGGGGTTTTCGCCAGGGTGGCCCACGCGAGATGTATCCTGCTGTTTGCGCCCAGTGTGGAGCGCAGACTACGGTCCCATTCAGGCCCCGTGGAGACAGGCCAGTATACTGTAGTGACTGCTTCAGCCGTATGAGGCGGTAGCATCCTCGTTATTACCAGGCAGACCACAGAGGGAGGAGCCCCGATAGATCAGGGCTCCTCCCTTTTTCACAGTTACCCTTCTCTAGTTCCCCATCTCCTGCTCTTCGTTCCCCACCCTCGATACTCTTGACGCGGGCATGAAGGCTAAGCTTACAATTGGGCAGACCAATCCCATAGGTGCCTAAGGAACCTGTCCTGAGCCCAAGTAGGTGGTCACGGCTTTATTTTTCCAGGAGGGAGGCGTCATGGCAAAAGTCGCTCTTGTTTTGAGTGGTGGTGGCGCCAAAGGTGCCTTTCAATTTATGGCTGAAAAGTACGCCCGCGAGGTTAAAGGTTACCAATGGGATATCATCGCGGGGGTGTCCGTCGGCGCTCTCAATGGCTCCATGCTGGCGATGGGGAAATATCGGGAATTGCAAGAGATATGGGAAACTATTTCCAACGATAAAGTTTACACCGGCAAGATGAATTTCTGGTCCATCGTAAAGATGGTTTTCGGAGCGAAGTCCATCTATGACAACGAACCGCTATGGAAAATAATCGACCGAGAATTTGAGCCTAACAAGGTGAAGGCCGACTTAAGAATCGGGGTCGTCTCCCTTCAGACGGGAGGGTACACGATTTTCAGACCTGATGGTCCCGATTTCAAGAAGGCCGTCTTGGCCTCAACGGTTATGCCCGTCATCTGGAGTCCCGTGAATTTTCCACCTCACCAGGGCATGGTGGACGGTGGTCTCAGGAATATCAGTCCCTTAGGCGATGTTCTGGATGCTAACCCCGATGAAGTCGTGATCATCAACTGTAGTCCCCGAGAACCTTCGAAAAGAGACAAGCCGTTTAAGAACGTCTTGGACATCGGTAAGCGGTCCCTAGACATTGCCTTAAATGAGATTTTTGTCACCGATGTTCGTGAATTCATCCGAATCAATAGAAACGTTCAAGAGGCGGAAGCAGCAAGTTTGACGCTCCATAATGAAAAAGGGAAACCTTTCAAATATTACAGCTACAAAATCATCGAGCCTGACCAGCCTTTAGGTGATACCTTAGATTTCTCCCGCGAAACTATTCAAAAGTCCATGAAAGCCGGTTGGGAAAAAGCGAAAGAAGTCCTGGAGTAGCACTATGAAGTACAAAGACCTCCGTGAGTTCATCAGCTTCCTGGAAAGTAAGGGAGAGTTGAAGAGGATAAAGGCCCCCGTTAGCTGTGATCTGGAGATAGCCGAGGTCTGTGACCGGGTGGTAAAGAAGGGCGGGCCCGCTTTGCTCTTCGAGAATGTGGAGGGCTACGACATACCCGTCCTGATAAATATGTTCGGCACTGAGAAGCGCATGGCTTGGGCCCTTGGCGTGGAGCGCCTCGATGACCTGGTGGAGCGGGTTCGCCAACTCCTTGGCCTCATGCAGGGGCCTCCCCAGGGTATCATGGAGAAGGTGCGGACCCTTGGGCAACTGGTACGGATGGCTTCCTTCCAGCCGAAGATGGTGAGAAACGCCCCCTGTCAGGAAGTAGTCACCACCGGGGAGGATGTGGACCTCAACAAGTACCCCATCCTCAAGTGCTGGCCCCTGGACGGCGGCCGCTACATCACCCTGCCCCTGGTAATCACCCGCGACCCCCAGACTGGGACCAGGAACCTGGGTATGTACCGCATCCAGGTCTACGATGCCCATACCGCCGCCATGCACTGGCAGACCCACAAGGTGGGGGCCCATCACTATCGGGTCGCCAGAGAGAAGGGCCTGGAGCGTGTCGAGGTGGCTGTGGCCCTGGGAGGCGACCCGGCGACCATCTGGACGGGCTCGGCACCCCTCCCACCCGATATGGACGAGCTACTGGTGGCGGGGTTCATTCGCCAGGAGGGGGTGGAGCTGGTCAAGGCCAGGACCGTCGACCTGGAGGTGCCAGCTCACGCCGAGATGATTATCGAGGGATACGTAGTCCCCGGTGAGGAGAGGCTGGAGGGGCCCTTCGGCGACCACACCGGCTACTACTCCATGCCCGATATGTACCCGGTGTTCCATGTGACCTGCATAACTCACCGCAGACAGCCCATCTACCCCACCATAATCGTGGGGCGGCCCCCAATGGAGGACTACTACATGGGCAAGGTCACCGAGCGGGTGTTCTTGCCCATAATTCAGATGGTACTTCCTGAAGTGGTGGACATAAACATGCCTGCCGAGGGCGTGTTCCACAACCTGGTCATCGTCTCCATCAAGAAAGAGTACCCAGGTCAGACGAGGAAGGTGATGTACGGGCTGTGGGGCATGGGCCTCTTGTCCCTGGCAAAGACCATCATCGTGGTAGACCACTTCGTCAACGTCCACGACCCATCGGAGGTGACCTGGCGGGTGACCAACAACATTGACCCTTCCCGTGACATCCTCTTCGCCACCGGCCCCCTGGACGACCTGGACCACGCTTCGCCCGCACCGAAGTTCGGTAGTAAAATGGGCATAGACGCCACTGCCAAAGGCCCTATGGAGGGCCACCAGAGGGAGTGGCCGCCAGATATTGTGATGAGCCCGGAGATAAGGGCGCTGGTGGACAACAAGTGGGCGGAGTACGGGCTGTAGGAGGAGCATAGATTATGAGATACCTTGGCATCGCCCGCAGGGAACTGAGGCAGATAGTTATGCCAGACACTTTCATCGGCATGGAGGAGGGTAAAAACTACGAGGTTGTGGAGATAGGCGGTGACATCCTCCTGATACCTCCGCCGCTGAATCGGGAGCGGCTGGCCCGAATTGAGCAGTTGGCTAAGCTGTCTATTCACGAGCATCACAAAACTCTGGAGGGCCTTGCTCGTTGAAATGGATCACTCTGGAGGAACTCATGCTTATCCATGAGCGAGTCGTTGATGAAACTGGCGGCGTTCATGGAGTAATTAACCCAGGTGGACTGGATTCAGAAGCAGAAATCACCACCTGGCTCCAGGCCCACGTAGAGCCCTGGCAAGAGGAGTGAGGCTTTAGTGGGCTGAGTACGGGCTACAGGAGTGTGAAAGTAATGACCGAGAAAAAGCTCATTGTGAAAACCCCTGGCACCCTCAGTGGCCGCCCCAGGATTGACGGGCACCGCATCGCCGTGTCACATATATGGTTTTCATACCTTCGTGCCCTGGAGGACCTGGCGGTGCCCATGATACTGCGGGACTATCCCCATCTCACCGAGGAGGAGGTGCGGGAGGCATTACATTATGCTTATACTCATATGAAGGAGATAGAGCAAGAGATAGAGGAGGACCTCCAGGCAGCCCGCGAAGCTGGTGTGGAGCCTTACTGAAGGTCATGAGCTGTCGCCTGCTCTTGGACGAACATCTGGCTCCCTTTCTGGCCTCAATATTGCGCACCAGAGGGCATGATACACTGACAGTCCAGGAGGCAGGCTTGAGAAGCGCTCCCGATGAGGCACTTATGGAGTGGGCAGCAACACAAGGCCGGGTCATTCTTACCGATGACAGGCGTGACTTCCCTCGTCTGGTGCATGAATGGAACACCCTGGGGCAGAATTTCTCAGGTGTGGTCCTGGTAGGGGTAGGGAGGTCTGGCAGTACTGGAGACCTGCTTCGTAGCATCGAGCACCACATCACCCCTGACCCGGCCCGCCTTCGGAACTCCCTGACCTGGCTGCCACTCCTTCGGGAGTGAGAGAACAACGAAATGAATGAATTTGATGGACAGGAAGTGGGCCCAGTACGGGCTATAGGAGGAGGTAATGACCGAGAAAAAGCTCATTGTAAAAACCCCAGGAACTCTCAGTGGCCGCCCCCGGATTGACGGGCACCGCATCGCCGTCTCCGATGTGTGGCTGGCGTACCTGCGGGCGCTGGAGGACCTGGCGGTGCCCATGATACTGCGGGACTATCCCCATCTCACCGAGGAGGAGGTGCGGGAGGCATTACATTATGCTTATACTCATATGAAGGAGATAGAGCAAGAGATAGAGGAGGACCTCCAGGCAGCCCGCGAAGCTGGTGTGGAGCCTTACTGAAGGTCATGAGCTGTCGCCTGCTCTTGGACGAACATCTGGCTCCCTTTCTGGCCTCAATATTGCGCACCAGAGGGCATGATACACTGACAGTCCAGGAGGCAGGCTTGAGAAGCGCTCCCGATGAGGCACTTATGGAGTGGGCAGCAACACAAGGCCGGGTCATTCTTACCGATGACAGGCGTGACTTCCCTCGTCTGGTGCATGAATGGAACACCCTGGGGCAGAATTTCTCAGGTGTGGTCCTGGTAGGGGTAGGGAGGTCTGGCAGTACTGGAGACCTGCTTCGTAGCATCGAGCACCACATCACCCCTGACCCGGCCCGCCTTCAGGACTCCCTGACCTGGCTGCCACTCCTTCGGGAGTGAGAGGGATGTAATGAGATGAAAGGCTTTGGTGGACGGGAAGTAGGCCCAGTACGGGCTGTAGGAGGAAGCTATGACCACGAAGAAAATCGTAGTAAAAACCCCAGGCACGCTAAGCGGCCGCCCCAGGATTGACGGGCACCGCATCGCCGTCTCCGATGTATGGCTGGCGTACCTGCGGGCGCTGGAGGACCTGGCCGTGCCGATGATACTGCGAGACTATCCCCAGTTGACCGAGGAGGAGGTGCGGGCAGCCCTATGGTATGCTTATGAACATATGGATGAGATACAGCAGGAGTTTAAAGAGGAGCG
>CAYWGG010000205.1:0-5028 GCA_964457285.1 uncultured Dehalococcoidia bacterium | reverse complement strand
CGTATATACTCCACCGTCCGCCTGAGGCTTTTCAGACCTTCAAGGCCCAGGGCCTCATAAAAGGCCATGTTGGGTTTGTAGGCGCACGTCAGGTCGGCGGTGGCGTCTATGATGGCACGGTTAAACTCGAATACGTCCTTCACCGGCATACGCTCGGAGTCGGGGTCCAGTCCCACGCAGAGAAGGCTACTGTGGGATTTACAGGCCTTTTCCAGCTTCTCAAGGAAAGTAGTCATTGCTCCATCACACCTTCCATCAGTAACGGCTTCACTGGTAAGGAGTAGACAAATCGGATAACCTCCCCCTTGCGGCGATCTGGAGAGCACAACAAATGCCCCACCATTCAGGGTGGGGCATTTACTGGCTAGGCGGTGATATGTGGTCGTTCGTCGTATGGCTGGACTAATGCCCGTGGCCGCAGCCACAGGAGCTGTTGCCACAGCCACAGCCACCAGCGGCGAACATGGGGTTGTTAATGACGAATCCTACTCTGGTGAGGTCCTCCACGTAATCTATGGTGGCACCCTCCAGGAAGGGCTCGCTATCGGAGTCCATCAGGAACCGCACACCATCCAGATCAAGGATGGTATCATCCCTCTGGGCCTCTTTCTCCATAGTCATCATGTACTGGACACCGCCATGCGGCCCAGGGACCGCTATTACCCTTAGCGCAGATTCCTTTTCACCCTGTTCCTGCAATACTTCCTTCAGCTTCCCCAGAGCAGGAGAAGTAACCTCAAGCATTCTAAACACTCCTTTCACAGGGCTGGATTGCCTCCGCCCTGATATAACCATCTTGGCACAAGCAGTGTATCACAGGAGTCACAGCCGAGTCAATATCAGCAGAACGGTAGAATGGACAAATGCCCCTTGACCTCCATCATGTGACCCATATAATTAGAACATAAATTCTATGAAACGCATACTTCATATAGACCTGGATGCCTTCTTTGTAGCCGTGGAGCGGGTCCACAATCCATCTCTCGTGGGTAAACCGGTGGTCGTGGGTGGCGAGGCAGAAGGGCGCGGCGTGGTGGCCTGCGCCTCCTACGAGGCACGAGTGTACGGTCTGAGGGCAGGGATGCCCATCTGGAAAGCCCGACGCCTCTGCCCCCAGGCCATTTTCCTGGCCGGAAGTTTCCACAGGTACAGGAAGGTCTCTGACGGGTTCATGGAAATCCTGGGGTCCTTCAGCCCCTTTCTGGAACCTCTGGGGCTGGATGAAGCCTTTCTGGATATGACCGGTTTTGAGTCCCTCTACGGCCCGCTGGCTGGTACCGCCAGAGAGATTAAGGGCCGGATATACAGGGAGCTGAAGGTCACCGCCTCGGTAGGGATAGCCTCCTCCAAGGTGGCCGCCAAGGTAGCTTCAGACTACAACAAGCCCGATGGCCTGATGGAGATACCTCCAGGCGGGGACGCCGGCTTCTTATCTCCGCTGCCGGTGGAGCAGCTTCCGGGCGTGGGGGCCAAGACCGGTGAGGTATTACGCACCGCGCTGGGTGTATATACTGTGGGCGAACTGGCGCAGGTATCTACCCCGGTGCTCCGCCGTACCTTTGGAGTATGGGGAGACCTGCTTCATCTCTGGGCCAACGGGTTGGACCACTCGCCAGTGGCACCACCGGGACCGCCCAAGTCCGTCAGCCGAGAGACTACCTTCAGCCAGGATACGGGAGACCGCTCCTTCCTGCTGGCCACATTACGTTACCTGGCAGAGCGGGTGGGGGCAGACCTGAGGGAGGAGAAGAAAAGCGCGCGCAGTATCGTGGTCAAGGTGCGCTATGCAGACTTCCACACAATCACCCGCCACTGCACCCTCCGGGTCTCTGCCGCCGATGACACAACTATATTCGAGGCTGGATCAGCGCTGCTTGCCAGGGCCCTTCAGGAACGGAAGATGAAGGTCCGGCTTATAGGCATCGGCGTAGCTGACCTGGCGGCCCGCACTGAGCAGCTAGCCTTTTTCGAGAGTCCCCAGAGGCGTGCAGAGCAGCTTTCAGCGGTGGTGGATAAGATACGCAGCAAATACGGGTTTACCTCTTTGCAGACCGGAAGGACTTTTCGCCTGGGACAGCAGTACCTTTCGGATAAGAGTGGCTATATCCTCAAGACCGCCTGCCTGTCACGGTAGAGGCGAGGAATGTCCTACCTCTACGATTCCAGGCAAATGGGGCAATGGCACCCTATTCATAGATCGTTAAATTCTCACCCATTCTGTAGAGATCACCTCCAATCTCCCACAGCCAGATGGTCATTCCCTCACACTTTTTTCTCCTTGACTGGGCCTCCACAGGGATGGTAAATTTGGCGGGAGTAACAAGATTGATTCCAGGGGCGCTTTCTCATGGACGAGACTGTCAAGCGGTTGCTTGAGGGAGACCAGCGTGCCCTCTCCCGCCTCATATCCCTTGTGGAGAGAGGCGACCCTCGTGGAGCCGAGGTGCTGGCGGAAGTCTATCCCCATACGGGGAAAGCTTACTGCATCGGGGTCACCGGCCCGCCGGGGGTTGGCAAAAGCACCCTGGTAGACCGTTTGGCAGAGGTAGTGCGCGGCCAGGGGCTCTCTGCTGGCATTGTCGCAGTAGACCCTACAAGCCCCTATAGTGGCGGCGCATTCCTGGGAGACAGGATACGGATGCAGCGACATTACCTGGACCCAGGCGTCTTCATAAGAAGCATGGCTACACGGGATGGATCTGGGGGCCTTCCCAGAATCATTAGAGGGGCCGTGCGCCTTCTGGATGCTTCGGGTAAGGATGTGGTGATGGTGGAAACGGTGGGCGTGGGCCAGACCGAGCTTGGCATAATGGGTGTAGCTGACACGGTTATCGTGATATTGATGCCTGAGTCGGGAGACATAATCCAGACCCTTAAGGCTGGCATTATGGAAATAGCAGACATCTATGTGGTAAATAAAGCCGACCGAGAGGGAGCTAACCAGATGGTGGTAGCTATCACTTCCATGCTTGCGATGGCCACCGCTCCTGGGGACTGGACGCCTCCTGTCCTGGCTACTCAAGCTCACAAGAACGAGGGTGTGCTGGAGCTCTACAGCAATATTCAGCATCATAGGGATTTTCTTGGACGCACCTCTCGTCTGGAGCGACGGCGTGAAGAGCGCAGGGCCGAAGAGTTCCTGGAGACCATAGAGGAAGGGATCAGCCACAGGTTGAAAGAGCTTATGGCGAAAGACCTGAAACTGAACTCTATCCTTGAGAGGGTAAAAAAGGGGGAGATGGAGCCTTACTCGTCTGCCCTGAAGCTTTTAGACGACGCCACTCCTCTCCTGAAGGGTCTCACATCTCTTCCTCAGCCTTGAAGAAAGCTCCACCCCACCAAGCCAGGGCGTATTCCCCACACCCAGGAGATAATCCTGTCCCAAGGCTGTGCGCTGCGAAACTGTGACCTAGATCACAGTTTCGCAGCGCTGGTAGTGATTCAATCAGATAAGATTATTCGCCCTGACTCACAGCAGGCCTGAGATATACACCAGCATGAAGGTGTGACAGATCACTTGACGTCTGTGGAGGGAGCTTCCCATGTCGTCTTTAGGCATTGATCTCAGTGCATCCCCTAAACGACCCAGTTTCTACGCCTGCCTTGATGGACAGGTCAGGCTTACCTGCCTTGACAGCTTTAAGACTTTCGGTGAGCTATTCGGATTCCTTGAAGTCCACAAACCCTCTGTGATAGCTATTGATGCGCCTCTAGCCCTTCCCCTGGGCCTGGATTGTCTTGAGGAGAGCCATACCTGTTCTCCCACACTAGACCAGAAGGGCCGTACCGCTGAGCAGGAGCTAGCGCGTATGCACATAGGCTGCTTTTTCACCACCAAGCGCTCCATCATCAAGAACCTGATCTACCGGGGGGTGAAGCTTTGCCAGAAGCTGGAGACGGAGGGATACCAGGTGATAGAGGTGTACCCCTATGCTACCAAAGTAATCCTTTTCGGTGACAAGATGCCCCCCAAGAACAGCGCCCGAGGCCTGGCTTTTCTGAAGGAAAGGTTGTCTCCGTTGATAGGAGGCCTGGACCCGTACATGCATGGCCTTAACCATGACGGATGCGATGCCCTTCTCGCCGCCTATACCGCCCACCTTCACCAGTGTAATCGGACTGACCTGCTGGGCATACCCGAGGAGGGATATATCGTAGTCCCTAAGCTCCTCGCCAGGACCCTGCACTGACGTCTGCTGATGTGGGACTCCCGAATCCCTTGCTTCCAAGCCTTGAGGCATTCTACAATTGAGGCGGAAGACTTGTGGCGGGAGGTACAGGGTCATGGAATTACAGATACGTGGCAGGAACCTTGAGCTTGATGAGAGGGTTAGGGACCACATCACCGCAAGGGTCAATCGCCTGGCCCGTCATCTTGCCGGCATCACTACTGCTACGGTAGAGCTAGCCAGGGAGAGCGCCAGAGTCCAGGACCAGCGAGTGGTGGTCCAGGTCACCCTGGACATAAATGGCACTGTGCTCAGAGGTGAGGAGCGTGGTGCCAACGCTTTAGCGGCGCTGGACTCCGCTATAGATGTAATGGACCGAAGGTTAGAGCGGTACAAAGGCAAAGTTTACCGCAGTGAGCAAACAAAGAAGGCAGGCAAGAACGTATCCATAAGAACCCTGGAAGCACCTTCCACTGCTCACGAGGAAGGCTCCACCAGTGATGAAATCGTCGAATCCATGGGCAAGGTAGTACGGATAAAGCGGTTCCCCATAAAGCCCATGACGGTAGATGAAGCAGCTTTTCAGATGGAGCTTTTAGGCCACGACTTCTTCATGTTCCTCAACAGCGAGACAAACCAGCATAATCTCCTGTACAAACGGCGCGACGGCAACTATGGCCTGATCCAGCCCGAACCGCTTTAATGACTTGTAATCAATAGTAGGGGCACGCCATGGCGTGCCCCTACTATCTTTTATTGATTATTCTGCTGGCTCCTGCCTCCGCCCAGTCCCAGGAAAGGCTGGAGCATCGAGGCTGTCTCTTATACACATCTCCGAGCCCACGAGACTAGGCATGAT
>CAYWGG010000204.1:0-5056 GCA_964457285.1 uncultured Dehalococcoidia bacterium | reverse complement strand
CTTTCATTTTGAGCCTGCTCTGCCTGGGATATGAGATAACTTTGCCATTATAGTAGCTGTGAATTGTTTCACAAGGATTACCCTCTTGTAAAAAATATGTTACGGGTTATGGTTCTTCAGTGTTTTGTATCGTCGCCATCTTGTGGCATCGTACAGGCCGGAGTAGAATAGGAGCCACTTCAAGGACAGTGAGATTGGAAGATATGTACGGGAGCAGCGTACTGGACAAGAATCTGAGCAGGAGGTGAAAGATGCTGGACCTGATTATCCGAGGAGGCCGGGTGGTGACCCCGGAGGGAGTGGGCGAGATGGATGTGGGTATCCAGGGCGAAAAGATCGCCGCTGTGGCCCTGCCAGGGGCCCTCGAGGTGGAGGCCCGGAGGACTATTGACGCCACCGGGAAGGTCGTCATCCCTGGCGGGATCGAGCCCCACACCCACATCGGGATTCCAGTGCCGGAGGTGTGGGCGGGCCGCCCTGAGGTGGTGACCCAGCCGCCAGAGGCGGCGAGCCGCGCCGCTGCCTTCGGCGGCGTCACCACCTTTATAGACTTTGCGGGGAGCCTTCCCATCACTCCGGGTGCCGCTCCCTCCACCGAGCCCATCATGCGCCAGATTGAGGAGCGCAGGAACGCCTTCGTCAGGCATTCCTATACCGACTTTGCCTTTCATTTCATCATGGCTGGCGCTGTTCCCCCCAGCATCATCGGCCAGATGGGTGAGGCTATCCAGGCAGGGGTAGCCAGCTTCAAAATCTTCACCACCTTTCACGCCGCTCGCTGCCCTTACGGCCACCTGTGGGCCATCTTCGAGCAGGTAGCGAAACACGGTGGTATAATGGCCGTCCATGCCGAGGAGGACGACATCGTAACCTACATGACGGAGAAGCTCAAGCGGGAGGGAAACGACCAAGGATACAACCTCCATCTGGTGCACAACAACCTCTCTGAGGACATGGCCTTCCGTAACATCATCCGCCTGGCCAAGCACACCGAGGCAGCAATCTACTTCGTTCATACCACAGCCAAGGAGGGAGTAGCCGCCATAGCCGAGGCCCGCAGCCATCAGATGCCCGTGTACGGCGAGGCCCTCCACAACTACCTGGAGTTCACCTGCGAAGACTACAAGAAGCCCAACGGGACGGCCATCCACACTTACCCGGCCATCAAGTTCCCCGAGGATCGGGACGCCCTGCAACAGGGTCTTGTGGACGGCCCTCTGTGCACCACCGCCACCGATGACTACACCACCTATAAGGATGTGAAGCTGTCGGGCAACACCATAGAGACGGTCTGTGGCGGTCACAACGGCATCGAGACCCGTATGCCGGTGACATTCACCAAGCTGGTATCCACCGGGCGCATCTCCCTTGAGCGGTTCGTGGCGATAACCTCCGCCAACGCTGCCAAGATTCTGGGCCTGTATCCCCAGAAGGGCGCCATCGCCGTGGGCAGCGATGCCGACATCGTCCTCTTCGATCCCAACCTGAGAAAAAAGCTGACCCTGGACGACCTGCACTCTGACTCCGACTACTCCATCTGGGAGGGGTTCGAGTGCCGTGGCTACCCTGTGATGACCATCCTGCGGGGGAAGGTGATAGTGGAGGATGGTAGGCTGGTGGGAAGCTCCTCAAACGGCCGGTGGGTGAGGAGAAAGGTGGCCCCAGGCATCCTGGCACAGCCCATGTGCTAAACTATAGATAGATATAAGAAGATGGTTGATAACACCCTGTCGCCCCACGGCGGCAAAATCGTGGAGAGGGTTGTCCCCAGTAGAGCAGTCGGTGCGGAGAGGATTCGTGGACTGAAGGCCATACCCGTGAGGGGCCAGATCGCCACAGAGTGCATCAGCATCGCCTACGGATTTTTCTCACCTCTGGAAGGGTTCATGCTCCGGGAGGACGTTGATGCCGTGGCCGAGGACATGAGGCTGGCCAGCGGTTACGTCTGGAGCATCCCCATCGTGTTCGACCTGTCCCTTGAGGAGATAAGCCAACTGCGCCTGAGAGAGGGTGACATGCTGCTGCTCACCTATCAGGGCCAACCCCTAGCGACGCTAGCTGTGGAGGAGATTTACGCCTGCGATAAGGAGCGGATGGCCCGGATGGTCTACGGCACGACCGACGAGAGCCATCCTGGGGTGAGGAGGACCTACGCTTACAAGGACAGGTTCCTGGGAGGCAAAGTGACCCTCATCAACCCGCCGAAGATAAACCCGCCCTTCGACCGGTTCTGGCATACTCCTGGAGAGCTTAGAGAAAAGCTCAAGGAGAGAGGATGGACGAGGGTGGTGGCCCATCAGACGCGGAACGTGCCCCACGGGGGACACGAGTGGATGATGAAGGCGGCCTGGTTCGCCGCCAACGCGGACGCAGTCCTGGTCAACGCCGTCATCGGGGAGAAGCAGATGGGGGACTACATTGACGAAGCCATTATCCTGGCCCACGACATGCTCCGGACAGCGGGGTACTTCCGGGAAGATGTCCACATGACCTCGATGCTGCTATGGGACATGAGGTACGCCGGCCCCAGGGAGGCGGTATTCCACGCCCTCGTCAGGAAGAACCTCGGCTGCACTCACCACATGTTTGGCAGGGATCACGCTGGGGTGGGGAAGTACTACGACCCGTACGCCGCCCACAGGATATTCGATGAGATACCCGATATAGGCATAAAGCCCGTCGTGACCCTTGAGTGGTGGTACTGTCCCAAATGTGAGGGAGTCGCCTACGAGGGGCTCTGTGGGCACCAGGGCCAGAAGCAGGAGCTTAGCGGCACATTGATGCGAAGAATCCTTGAGAGTGGCGTCAGGCCCTCATCCCAGACCTTCAGAGCGGAGGTTTTTGACCTGGTGATGGAGTGCGCAAAGCAATACGGTTTTGGCTCACCCTTCGTCAACGAGCACTATCTGCGGAACAGAAACCCTGTTATGACGGTCCCCCCGATGGAGTCCATCGCCAGGAGAGACAGGAGATGAGCCACATTATCCGTATCCACCCCCATTTCCCCATCCACACTCATCATCATTTGCAGATATTGTATATCAACCTGTAGCCCTTGACAGCATGATATTCGGGCATCAAAATTGTATAATCAATGGTGATTAGCTTGCAGCATATCTGTCAGGAGGGCTTGTTGCTACCCTGTTGTAGGTGTACATGCCGGAAATCTTGCTCTGATAAAGGGGAGGCCGCTTCATGTGGCCTCCTATCTTTTTGCGTTGCAGGCGTCTAACAGGTCTTGCGCGCCCCGATCTCTTGGAAGGATGTGAGCTATGGCTATTATGACGAAGCCGACGTTTAATTTGAGCGCAGCCAGGCTGCCCGGAGGGATACATTACGCCTGGGTCATTGTGGGGGTACTGGCGATGGTCCAGGTTGTCGGCAGCGCTATCTTCATGGCCGCTGGCATCATGGTCGCTCCTCTGAACGACCCGGATGGCAACTTCGGCTGGAGTATGGGTACTATAGGCGCAGCCATGGCGTTGTACTTCCTCATCGGTGCAGCCTTTGCCCCTATTACCGGTTCCTTGGGAGACCGGTACGGGGCCCGACGCCTGATGCTGGTGGGCAGCCTCCTGTACGCCGCCAGTATGTTCTTTCTAGGGATTGTCAGCGAGGTCTGGCACTTCGCCATCGCCTTCGGGGTTATGCTGTCTCTGACCCAGTCCATCACTATGGTGCCCCTGATGGCAGCGGTGAGTGGGTGGTTCCGACGCCGCCTGGGCCTGGGCACCGGAATACTGTGGGGAGCTGGCGGGGTAGGGACTGCCATTCTAGCCCCTCTCATGGGCTACCTCCTGGACGAGGTAGGATGGCAGGCTACCTTCTGGGGTATAGGTGCCATAGGTGGTGGCATCATGTTGTTGCTGACAGCCCTCTTCCGCAACCGCCCTGCTGACCTGGGCCTCAAGCCCTACGGGACCGCCGCCAACGACCCTCCAGAGGTTGCCAGGGATAAGATGGTGGAGAAGCTCCGCGCTAAGGTATTCAATCAGCACATACGGCGTACCAGGTCTTTCTGGAACCTCCCTGTCATCCATGCCCTGGGGTGTGCGGGACATGGCATCGTGCTTCTCTACGTCATTCCTATAGCTGTAGATGAGGGAGTCAGCTTGGTGGCAGCCGCGGTGATCCTTACCATCATATCCCTTGTAAGCATCGTCAGCCGCCTCATCACCCCGGTGCTGGCGGAAGCCTATGGGCCCAAACAGATAATGGCTCTCTGCCTCTTTGTGCAAGGGGTAACGGTACTGCTCCTGTTCTGGGCCCATGACGTCTGGATGTTTTACCTCTTTGGTGCTCTCTTCGGCCTGGGGTTTGGGGGCGAGTGGACGGGCTACCTGGTAATCAACCGCAAGTACTTCGGCCACGGGCCCATAGCCAGTTGCTATGGGTGGCAGATGGCGGGGTCCCTTTTGGGCCACGCCATAACTACGGCACTAGCTGGCCTCATTATCTACGTCACTGGCTCCTATAGTCTGGCCCTCGGTCTGTCCATAATCTTCAGCCTGGGTGGAGCGTTGCTTATCCTGGGCCTGGAGTCTACCTCCCGTGTGCTAATCCCCAGTTGGGAAGAGTCTTTACCCCCGGAAGCTCGGTCTGGGCCCACCAGCGCCGCTCCAGGGCCAGCCCTTTCGGTGCCCTCGGGGCAAGCTCTGAGCGAAGCCCCAGGGGCAGACTAGGAGATGCAGCCTCACCCGTACCCCATTTCCAGATGGAGATAAGAAGGTGCCCAGCTACATCAACCCCGATGGGTGCAACGCCTGTGCGGGCATACACCAGGGCCCCCTTTGCGTATACATCTGCCCCAACGACCTGATGGCACTGGACCGCGAGCGCATGAAAGGCTTCAACCGAGAGCCGGACATGTGCTCCGAGTGCTTCGCCTGCGTCAAGATATGCCCCCAGGAGGCCATCGAGGTGCGGGGGTACGCTGACTTCGTTCCCCTGGGCGCATCGGTGAAGCCCTACCGACATGACCGGGAGATCACCTGGGAGGTCAGGTTCAGAGATGGGCGCGCCATGAGGTACACTTACCCGGTAAGAAGCACGCCCG
>CAYWGG010000203.1:0-5142 GCA_964457285.1 uncultured Dehalococcoidia bacterium | reverse complement strand
AGTACTACCTCCTGACCTGCGACTTCCTGGATGGCAGGGAGGCGGAGCGCATCGGGCTGGTTAGCATAGTGGTGCCCCACGAGCAGTTGATGCCAAAAGCTACTGAGGTGGCCCGCAAGCTGGCTTCAGGGCCCCAGCCCGCCATCCGGTGGACCAAGCACGCCCTGAACCAGTGGCTCAGGATGGCAGGGCACACCGCCTTTGAATACTCCCTGGCTGCGGAGATGCTGGGCTTCTTCGGGTCTGACATCAAAGAGGGACTTCAGGCGCTCAAGCAGAGGCGAGAGCCCGATTTCCCCTCAGCAAAGTAGGGGCGCACGGCCGTGCGCCCCTACGCGGGGTTAGCCCTTGTCCAGCTCCTCGAAGAACTGGGCTATTGGCTTTATCTCCTGCCCTCCTCCCACCATGTCCCGAACGCTCACCTGCTCAGAGGCAAGCTCCTCCTCGCCGACGATGACCACGAAGGGGATGCTCAGGGCGTTGGCCTGCCTTAGCTGCCCTCTGAGGCTCCTCGAGCCGCTGCTCAGGATGGCCCCGACCCCCGCACGCCTTATCCTTGAGGCGATACTAAGGGCCGCATCCCGGGTCTTTTCGCCGGTGCTGGCTACCAGATACCTGGGACCAGGCTCATCGGGTACGGCCACCTCCTGATGTTTGAGGTTGAGCACCATCCGCTCCATCCCCGTAGCAAAGCCAACCCCTGGAGTGGGCCTGCCGCCCAACTGCTCGATGAGGCCATCGTACCGGCCACCGCCGAGGATGGTGCTCTGAGCGCCTTCCTGGGCAGGCTGTATCTCGAAAACGGTCCGGGTGTAATAGTCCAGGCCCCTTACCAGGCGATGGTCTATTTCATAAGGGATGGCCATGAGGCCCAGGTAAACTCGCAACCTGTCCCAGTGATCCTGGCAGTCAGGACATAAGTGGTCTACCGACCGGGGTGCTTCCATTCCCAAGGTCTGGCAGGACGGTTGCTTACAGTCCAGGAGGCGCAGGGGATTGCGCTCCAGCCTGGCACGGCAGTCGGGGCATAGCTGTGAGGAGTGGCCGGAGTAGTAGCCCTTAAGCTCCTCTATATAGACGGGCCGGCACCGGGCATCGCCGATGCTATTGACCAGTAGAGAGAGCCCCCCTAACCCCAGGGAGTACATAAGCTGCCAGGCCAGCTCTATCACCTCGGCATCTACAGAAGGGTCGCCATCGCCCAGGACCTCGGCACCGAACTGGTGGTGCTCCCGGTAGCGGCCCGCCTGGGGCCGCTCGTAGCGAAAAACGGGGCAGAAATAGTAGAGGCGCACCGGCTGGGGGAGATTGTGCATCCCATGCTCCAGGTAGGCACGGCACACGGGGGCCGTTCCCTCAGGGCGAAGGGTGATGGGTTCTCCGCCCCGGTCCTGGAAGGCGTACATCTCCTTCTCCACGATGTCGGTGCCCTCTCCCACGGAGCGCACGAAGAGACCTGAGTCCTCAAAGACTGGGGTGTCCAGACGCGAAAAGTCATATCTACGGCACAGGTCCACTGCTTTGGACTCTATATAGCGCCAGTATTTCTGCTCCCCTGGCAACAGATCAGTAGTACCTCTGGGTGCCTTGTACAGCATAAGACGTCTCTCTTCCTTCGGCTTCCCCTTCGCTCCGCTCAGGGCAGGTCCAGGACCTATCCCGGTCCTGTAAACTGAGCCCAGACTTCAGGCAGGCGGCCGAGCACCTCTTGAGGCATAGGGCCTCTCGAAGTATACTCAACTGCTTTCTCTAGCTGCTCCAGGCTGGAGTATCCTACCAGTACAGTGGAGACCTCCCTCTTGCTGAGGGCAAAGCGTATAGAGGCCTCAACCAGACCCTCCACATGGCCTTCCTCTACCAGGAAGCTAAAAGCCCTGGCCCTGGCCACGTCCTCTTTGTAGTCACGGCCTGAGCCAATAGGGGCCACCGAGGGCACAGCGATAGGATGGCGCTCCTCCACTCCGCTGAGGGCTCCCGCAGCCAGGACTCTTATCGCGATCACACCCATAGCCTTTTGGGCCGCCCTATCTATAAGCCTGCCGAAGTCCTGAGCGGGGAACTGGGGCGATACTTTTGCTCCTGCGCTGGGGTTCAAGAGATTATAGCATGACTGCACTGTATGCAGCGCCCCTGAGTCAATGACCAGGCGCAGGGCCTCTATCTCGCCAAGCCCCGTGATGCCGTAGAACTTGACCTTCCCTTGGGCCTGGAGCGACTGAAAGGCCTCTACTACCTCTCCCAGCACATCCCTGGCACTCAGGGAGCCCTCGTTAACCTTACGCCGGCTGGTGACCTGGTTATGTAGCTGTATCAGATCCACATAATCTCTGCCCAGCCGCTTCAGACTCTCCTCTACTGAGCGTATAACGGCGCCCTTTATGGCCTGCATCTCCTGGGCCGCCAGGCGGACTTTGGTGCCCACGTACACTCCTGCCCCTTCGGCTACGCTCAGGACAGGCCTTAGCTCCTTCAACACCCGTCCCAGGTTCATCTCAGACTGGCCGTCTCCGTACATAGAGGCAGTGTCAAAATAGTTTATGCCCAGCTCCATCGCTCTGGCCACTGCCTTAACCTGCTCCCTGGGCCCACCCCTTATCATGAGCCCCCCCACATTGCCGCACCCAAACCCTAGCTCCGAGACCTCCAACCCGGTCCTGCCCAACCTTCTATAGTTCATATCCCACCTCCCACTGATTATCGGCCTAGCGGAACAGCTCTTCCAGGGGCAAGGAGAAGCCAGGGAGCAACTCTTCGTCTGTCAGGTTGTCCCCAACTGTCAGAATACGGGCGCTGCCGTCAGCCCGGTACACGGTGGCTGCCCTGGTTCTAGGGTAAAATACCCAGACTGCCAGGGTGCCATGAGATAGGTACTCCTGCACCTTCTGTTGAAGGCCAGCGGCTGAGTCGTTGGGGGAGACCACCTCCACGGCCAGGTCGGGGGCACCATCAAAGAACCCTTCTGGTAGCCCCTCGGAGGGGATGCGCTCGGCCCTGACGAAGGCGACGTCAGGCCCCCTCACCGTATCGGGTTGTCGCTGCAGGTAGAAGCCCAAATCCTCCATAACCTCGCCCAGTGGATGTTCTCGGAGAAAAATCCCCAGTGCAACGTGTATCCTGGAAGCAATCCTGACCTGGGCAAATCCCGCTGGCGCCATCTCAATAAGCTCTCCTTTTACCAGTTCGTATCTGGCATTCTTTTCAATAAGCTCCCCTTTAACCAGCTCGTATCGGGTATCCTTGCCTGCGTATAGCCTCCAGAACTCCTCAGCCGTAAGAAGGGTGCGACTCTGGGTCATGATGCTCCTTTCTCACAGTGACCCTAGCTTCCTGTCTCACTGATGTCGAAGCCAGTGAATAAGGTTGCCACGATGTATCCTCCTGGTCCACAGGAGCTTGGGCTTCATTATAGCATCGCCCGAACAAGGTTGGTAACATCTCTGGTGCCTGCAAGACGGGACTGGCATCGGACCTGATAGCGGTGGTAGACTTAGTGGGAAGTACAGGCTATTATCTTGTCAAGGGTAGAAATTTGTGCAGTGGGAGGAGGGTTAAGACTAATGCCGTACATTGAGGTTGCTCCAGGTGTCAATGTTTATGTGGAGGACTGGGGGTCTGGGAAGCCCATCTTTTTTATTCATGGCTGGCCTCTGAGCCACAAGATGTTTGAATACCAGTTTACCCAGCTCCCCAAGCATGGGTACCGTTGTGTGGGGATTGACTTGCGGGGCTTTGGCAAATCAGACAAGCCGTGGGGTGACTACAACTACAATGTGTTTGCCGACGATGTCAAGAGGGTGCTAGAAGCCCTGGATTTGCGGGATGTCACGATGGCTGGCTTTTCTATGGGTGGGGCCATCACCATGAGATACATGGGGAGGCATTTCGGGGAACGGGTCTCAAAGGTGGCCTTTCTTGGAGCCGCCGCTCCTTGTTTCACCCGGCGTGACGACTTCCCCTACAACCTGCCCAAGTCGGCTGTTGACGATTTCATTAAAGCCTGCTACTCTGACCGGGCTCAATTGCTGGCGGATTTCGGCAAGATATTTTTCCTAGCCGAAGACTCGGTGAGCCCGAAGCTAGCCGACTGGTTCCACAGTCTGGGAATGGAGGCATCTCCCCATGCCACCGCCATGTGTCTCATAGAACTCAGAGATGCCGATTGTCGGGAGGACATGAGTAAGATCAAAGTACCTGCTGGCATCTTTCACGGCACCCAGGACAAAATCTGCTCCTTCGACCTGGCGGAGGCGACTCGCCGGGGCATCCCAGGTTCGCGTATTATCCGCTTTGAACAGAGCGGCCATGGGATGGTGGTGGATGAAGTAGAGAAGTTTAACCGGGAGTTAATGAACTTCGTTGGATAACCCTTATGGCTACTGTAGACTTACCTGTGTACCCCAGCAGGGGCAACCGGCGTGTCCTGGATAGTAGCTGGCTGGCCCTGCTGCATCGAGACGGTCTATCCCAATACCTCGCCCAAGTGCCTCAGCCACCGGAGGACTTGAGACTTGCCATAGAGGAGTTCAACCGGGGCGAGTACTGGCGCTGCCACGAGACGTTGGAGCGGGTGTGGCTGGCAGAGGGCTATCCTGTGCGGCTATTCTATCATGGGCTGATTAAAGCGGCAGTCGGCTTGCTACACCTGGAGAGGCACAACCGCCAGGGCGCGATGGCGAAGCTGCGAGACGCGGAATACAGTTTAGTCCCATTCCTGCCCGGGTTTATGGGGGTCAACGTCGAGCAGCTACGCCGAGACATCGCCGAGCGGCTAGCCTATCTCCAGGCCGATGGAAGGGTGGGCTGGGAAGCTATAGACGGGCTTCCCCCAGTACAGATACACCCTTGCTGAATAAATCGGCCCTCAAGCCCTTAGCATCTTAGCCCGACTTTGCCTGGCAACCGCCGCCTCCGCAGCAGTTCTCTCGCCTTGGAGCAGGAGAACCAGGCCATCCTTCCGGTAATGCTGTCAGACGAATGCAGCTCCATCTCGGTGAAGAACTTCAAGAAAAACAAGCTGGCTTCGCGGGGTGTGAGAGGTGATTGGGGGGCCAGCGCCAGAGGTGCGAAGCTGTTGGGGGATTCCAGTATCTCCTGGCCTGTCACAGGGTCGTAGCTCTCCCATGTGCATACAGCGAAGAGCTT
>CAYWGG010000202.1:0-5235 GCA_964457285.1 uncultured Dehalococcoidia bacterium | reverse complement strand
CACGGTCAACATCGAGCCAACCTCATCCCCTCGTCACAGCGTTTCTTAGGGCTGTGGCAAGTACAAACGCAGCCTAACACGGGTTGCAACCGAGGTTGCTTCGCTGCGCACCCTCGCCACGCCTGACGTCCAGGGTTAAGTGGCTCGGTAGGTCGTCGTGGGTCAGGAGGTGAATCTGATGCGACGAGATCAGATCCTTACCCGGGATAAGGACATCCTTGGGGGAACACCGGTTTTCACCGGCACCCGTGTCCCCGTAGACACGCTCATCGCGCATATTAAGGCAGGCGACTCCCTTGAGAAGTTCCTCGATGACTTCCCCAGCGTGAGTCGTGAGCAGGCGGTAGCCTTCCTGGAATTAGCCCAAGAGCTGGTCATCCAAGAGGCGCTGGATGCGCGTTCTGCTCGATGAGAATTTACCCCGGCAACTGAAGCGGCATCTCACTGGAGATGATGAGGTGCTAACTGTTCCGGAATGAGGCTGGAGTGGCAAAAAGAACTCTGAGTTACTTCGGTTAGCAGCGGGGGAGTTTGATGTGTTTCTGACGATGGACAGAGGCGTCGAGTTCCAGCAGAATATCCAGAACCTGTTGATAGGCGTGATGGTTATCCGGGCACCCAGCAATCGGTTCGAAGACCTCCAGCCGCTGATACCTGATATGAAGGCCGCTATGAGAACCATTCAACCCGGGCAAGTAAGCCTTGTAGGTTCCAGATGAGCCACCTAAGTATCTCACAGGCGAATACCGATGAAAAGATTGGTGATTTCTGGGATGCCCACGACTTCACCGATTTCGATACCGACGCACCCGATGTCGAGTTCGAGACTACCTGTTCTGTGCCGATTGAGGTAGAGTTGTTCGCCGCCATTGAGAAGCAGGCGCATCGGCGAGGTGTACAGGTTGAGACATTAGTAAATCTATGGCTGCAACAAAAACTGGCTGAGCAGACACAACAAGCATCAGCGTAGCCTATTTAAATGTATCTAAGGGGCTAAAAGTAAGCTTACTGCGGCGATAATTCAACCGATGAGGTGGATAGAGTAATACCATCATGGAGACCACAGTTCACGATAAAGACGCATCGGCACATATTGATTATCCCCCGTTGACCATCCGCTTACGTCCGGTCCTCGATTTGACTGATGACCAGCTCCTTGAGTTGTCTCAGCTCAACCGGGATTTACGGTTTGAGCGTACCGCCAAAGGAGAACTGATTGTTATGCCACCCACAGGAGGCGAAACCGGCGAACGGAATGCGGAAATTACAATACAGTTGGGATTATGGGCTAAACGGGATGGCACAGGTACTACCTTCGATTCTTCAACGGGGTTCCGGCTTCCCAATGGCTCAGTCCGTTCACCTGATGCCTCGTGGGTCAAACAATCACGCCTGGCCACGTTGAGCGTGGAGCAGAGAAAGAGATTCCTTCCTTTGTGCCCCGACTTTGTGATAGAACTTCGTTCGGAAACCGACAGCCTCAGCAGCTTGCAAGCCAAAATGCAGGAGTACCTTGACAATGGGGCGCAATTGGCATGGCTGATTGATCCAATACAGAGGCGTGTCTACGTCTATAGTCCTCAAGCCCCAGTTCGTGAGCTAGAAAACCCAGAAACTATTTCCGGTGAACCTGTTCTCCCTGGATTTGTGCTAGACTTACGCGAAGTATGGTAGGTCAAATTATTTGAGGCAAGAGGGATTAAGGGACCAGGTAATGGCATCATCGAGCAAAGCAGACCTCACCGCCGACGTGGTGGTCATTGGGGGCGGGCCAGGCGGCAGCACCGCCGCTACTATGCTGGCCCGCAAGGGTGCGCAGGTGCTTCTGCTGGAGCGGGAGCGCTTCCCAAGACAGCACATTGGCGAGTCTCTACTCCCCGCCAGTATTCCCGTGCTGGATGAGCTTGGTGTCCTGCCCGCCGTTCAGGAGGCGGGGTTCCTGCCTAAATGGGGCGCTACCATGGTCTGGGGCAAGGAAGTAACGCCCTGGAGTTGGTATTTTCGAGAGACAAACCAGAAGTACCCCCATTCGTATCAGGTCTGGCGCCCCCAATTCGACCAGTTGCTCCTGGAGAACAGCCGTGCCAATGGCGTTGACGTACGGGAGAGCCATCGCGTCCTGGAAGTCCTCTTTGAGGATGGCAGGGCGACGGGAGTCCGCTACTCTGTAGATGGCGAGAATGACCAGATCGCGCGTGGCCGCTTCGTTGTGGACGCCAGCGGCCAGGGTGCGTTGTTAGGGCACGGGCTCCAGTTGCGCCGCTGGGACCCCTTCTTCCAGAACCTGGCGGTCTACGGATATTTCAACGGGGCCGAGCCCCTGCCCTCGCCTGATGAGACCAACATCTTCATCGAGTCCTATCTCCACGGCTGGTTCTGGAACATACCTCTGCACACAGGCTGGATGAGCGTAGGTGCTGTGGTGGACAGCGGCACAGGCCAGGATGGGATTCAACACTCAGGTGTGCGCCGCTTCCTCATGGACCAGATCGCACAGGCCCCGTACACATCCCAGATGCTGGGACGGGCTAAGCTGGTGTCTGGCCCTTTTGTCCTCAAGGACTGGTCCTACGTCTCTGAGGAGGTTGTTGGAGATGGCTATATACTGGTGGGCGATGCGGCCTGCTTCATAGACCCCCTGTTCTCCTCCGGCGTCCACCTGGCGCTTATGTCGGGCGTTCTAGCCGCAGCCTATGTAGCGACAACCCTGAAGGACTCGAGCATGAGGGACGCCGCAGGAGCCGTGTACAAGGAGCTATACTACAAAGAGTACGGCCATTTTCGCGAGATGGCGAAGCTCTTTTACTCCAGCAACCGCACTGTTGACTCCTATTTCTGGGAAGCGAGACGTTTGCTGGAGGCTGATGATAGCCTTTCACCCCGACACGCGTTCATACGCGCTGTAGCAGGGCAGTCGCCGCGCGGCTACGAACGAGCGGTGTTGGAGCGAGGTCAAGCGCCCACCGAGTTTGTAACAAGCGTCCGCATGGTGGAGTCGGAACGCGCGGAGCGTCGTGAGCGACTGGCGGCTGCCCAGGCCCATGCTGACGTCATGCAAACTCCCCTCTATCGTGCGGTGCCGCGCCTCGCGACAGGAGTCCGCGTCCAGCGCAAGCCTGTAATTGCAGAAGGCGAGTTTGTGTGGGGTTACGTTCTCACCACGGCGGGTTATCCTGAGGGGGTGCCATGCAGTAACCTGGTCGCCAATATGGTATCCCTCATAGACGGCCGGGTCTCCGTCGCCGAGCTGCTTGATAAGCTGTGTGGGAGTGGTGATGGGGGTCAGAGCATTCAGATACAGCGTAGCGCCCTCACCGCTCTCCAGGTCCTCTACGTTGACGGCACTGTAGCGGACCTGCATGGCCTGTAACAGAAGTTATACTGCATCCCAGCCTCCCTTCTTCCCTTGCCCTTCTCCACCTCCGGCGTTTCTTTGAAGGGCGCAGTATATGCCTCACCCTTTAGGGTGGGGTACTTCTCATATGCCCTCTAAGTTGACTGCACACCGCCCGGTTCTTAATATTAGCTACGGGGAAACCAATCTCGTAAGAGGCACGGTCATGTTGGCGAAAGCAAGGACGTGCGCCGTCGTGGGGCTGGATGGCTATATAGTGGAGGTAGAGGTAGACATCTCTCCTGGCCTGCCAGCCTTCAACGTAGTCGGCTTACCCGATACTGCGGTACAAGAGGCCAGAGAGCGGGTGAGAGCCGCCATCCGCAACTCTGGCTGTGAGTTCCCCCTCCGTAGGATCACAGTGAACCTTGCGCCTGCAGACATGAGGAAAGCTGGTCCTTCCTACGATCTTCCCATGGCAGTGGGAATACTGGTAAGCTCCGGGCAGGTCTCGGATTCGCCAGACTCCGCAGTGTTCCTGGGGGAGTTATCCCTGGATGGAGGCCTGCGTCATACAAGCGGAATTCTCCCAATGGTCTCGATAGCCCGCGTCCGGGAGTTGACCACCGCTTTCGTTCCTGCAGTGGATGCCAGGGAAGCGGCTTTGGTAGAGGGAATAGAGGTGATTCCTACCAATAGCCTGGGAGATCTGGTGAGTCACCTGCGTGGAGAGACCCGGATAGCTCCTGTGCCTTTCGAGGATATAAGGGTAGCAGATATTGGGGACGCCCCAGCAGGTCCAGACCTGTCCCACGTTAAGGGCCAGGAGCACGCCAAACGGGCCCTCGAGGTGGCGGCTGCGGGGGGGCATAATCTTCTCTTGACAGGCCCGCCCGGCACTGGAAAGACCCTTCTAGCCCGTGCCATGCCTTCAATCTTGCCAGGCATGACCCCCCAAGAGTCCCTGGAGGTGACCAAGATATACAGTGTCAGTGGGCTCTTGCCTTCGGACAAGCCACTGATATTACAACGCCCGTTCAGGTCTCCCCACTATACGATTTCCAATGCTGGTCTGGTAGGTGGAGGGCGTCTACCGAGGCCTGGTGAGATAACTTTGAGCCACCGCGGGGTGCTGTTCCTGGATGAGCTTCCTGAGTTCGGACACACCGCACTGGAGACCCTGCGCCAGCCTATGGAAGACAAGGTGGTAACCATAAGCCGGGCGGGTGGCACTGTTACATTCCCTGCCAACTTTGCGCTCATCGGCGCGATGAATCCCTGCCCTTGTGGATTTTTCAACCATCCCACCCGAGAGTGCGTTTGTGCACCGAGTCAGGTGGCCCGCTATCAGAAGCGTATCAGTGGGCCCCTCCTTGACAGGATTGACATATTTGTCGAAGTGCCACCTGTAGAGTACGAGAAGCTGATGGGCCAGGACTCGGAGGAGACATCCTCCCAGGTGCGCCTGAGGGTAGAGAGGGCCCGGGAGATTCAGAGACGGCGCTTTCGAGGTACGCCCTTTATCTGCAATGCAGAGATGGGCCCTGCGGAAGTCTGGAAGCTATGCCGGATGGAGGAGAATGCCAGAAGCCTCCTCCAGGCAGCCATGAAGCAGCTAGACCTTTCGGCCCGTGCCTTCCATCGTATCCTGAAGCTTTCTCTCACCATAGCTGACCTGGCTGGCTCGGATACCATTGGCATCGTGCATCTGGCGGAGGCACTGCAGTACCGCCAGCGGGGACAGACATGAGTGAAACCTATAACCACTTTGCCCAGATAGCCCATCTATGAGATAATATCTACGTCTAATATTCCTCTTTTTCCTCAGGTTATTGCCCGGTGGTGTAGTGGTAGCACAGGGGACTTTGGATCCCCTGACCCTGGTTCGAATCCAGGCCGGG